>NZ_JOGP01000004.1:0-392147 GCF_000719505.1 Streptomyces sp. NRRL B-3229
GTCTTGCGTTTCCGACTCTATCAGACCGTTTCCGGTTCCGATTTCCTCGGTGCTTTCCAGGTTCCCGCTTCCGCGTTTCCCTTTCCGGCGGTTCCGACTTTATCAGAAGTTCTGAGTCGGAATTCCCGCCCCCCGGAGGCTGGCCCCGGAGCACGAAGCTGGCCGGGTTCCCCCTCGGGCGGAGACGTAAACGTACTGGAGCGGGGAGCCTCGATGCAAATCGAGGCTCCCCGCTCCCAGTTCACTCGGACGGCTGTCCGACGGGCCGTCAGACCTCCACGACCACCGGGAGGATCATCGGCCTGCGGCGATACGTGTCGGAGACCCACTTGCCCAGGGTCCGCCGCACCAGCTGCTGGAGCTGGTGGGCCTCGACTACGCCGTCCTGCGCGGAGCGCTCCAGGACCTCGGTGATCCTCGGGATCACGTCGCCGAACGCCGAGTCCTCGATGCCCGAGCCGCGCGCCTGGATGTGCGGGCCGCCGGTGATCTTGCCCGTGGACGAGTCCAGCACCAGGAAGACCGAGATGATGCCCTCGTCGCCGAGGATCTTGCGGTCCTTCAGCGCCGGCTCGCCGACATCGCCGACCGAGAGGCCATCGACGTAGACGTAGCCCGCCTGGACCTTGCCCGTGATCTTCGCCTTGCCCTCGACGAGGTCGACGACCACGCCGTCCTCGGCGATGACGATCCGGTCGTGCGGGACGCCGGTGAGGGCGCCCAGTTCGGCGTTGGCACGCAGGTGGCGCCATTCGCCGTGCACCGGCATCAGGTTCCGGGGCCGGCAGATGTTGTAGAAGTACAGGAGCTCGCCCGCGGACGCGTGGCCCGAGACGTGCACCTTGGCGTTGCCCTTGTGGACGACGTTGGCGCCCCAGCGGGTCAGGCCGTTGATGACGCGGTAGACCGCGTTCTCGTTGCCCGGGATCAGGGACGAAGCCAGGATCACGGTGTCGCCGTTGACGATCCGGATCTGGTGGTCGCGGTTGGCCATGCGGGAAAGGGCGGCCATCGGTTCGCCCTGGGAGCCCGTGCAGACCAGGACGACCTCGTGGTCGGGGAGGTCGTCCAGGGTCTTGACGTCGACCACCAGGCCCGGGGGGACCTTCAGATAGCCGAGGTCCCTCGCGATGCCCATGTTGCGGACCATCGAGCGGCCGACGAAGGCGACCCGGCGGCCGTACTCGTGGGCCGCGTCCAGGATCTGCTGGATGCGGTGGACGTGACTGGCGAAGCTCGCCACGATGATGCGCTTGCGGGCATCGGCGAAGACCTGCCGCAGGACTTTGGAGATGTCCTTCTCCGGCGGGACGAAGCCCGGGACCTCGGCGTTCGTCGAGTCCGCAAGCAGAAGGTCGATGCCCTCCTCGCTCAGGCGGGCGAACGCGTGCAGGTCCGTGAGGCGGCCGTCCAGCGGGAGCTGGTCCATCTTGAAGTCGCCGGTGTGGACCACCATGCCCGCGGGGGTGCGGATGGCGACGGCCAGGGCGTCCGGGATGGAGTGGTTCACCGCGACGAACTCGCAGTCGAAGGGGCCGATGCGCTCGCGCTGCCCCTCCGCCACCTCCAGGGTGTACGGACGGATGCGGTGCTCCTGGAGCTTGGCCTCGATGAGCGCGAGGGTCAGCTTGGAGCCGATCAGCGGGATGTCCGGCTTCTCGCGCAGGAGGAAGGGGACGCCACCGATGTGGTCCTCGTGGCCGTGGGTGAGGACGATGCCCTCGATGTCGTCGAGGCGGTCCCTCACGGACGAGAAGTCCGGCAGGATCAGGTCGATTCCGGGCTGCTCCTCCTCCGGGAAGAGCACGCCGCAGTCGACGATGAGAAGGCGGCCGCCGTACTCGAAGACCGTCATGTTTCGGCCGATCTCGCCGAGACCACCGAGGGGGGTGACCCGCAGGCCGCCCTCGGGGAGCGGCGGCGGCGGGGCCAGTTCAGGATGCGGATGACTCAAAAGACTCTCCTCACCACACACGCCACGTACCGGTGGGCACGTGGCGCGCGTGACGTTCGTGCGTGTAGCAGTTGTCGTTGTGGTGCGGGCACCGGTGGCCCGCGTATTCAGTTGTTGAGTCCGGTTGCGCGCCGGGCGCGCGAAGTCTGGTGCTAGAGCTGTACCCCGCCGGCAGCAAGATCGATCTTGAGCTGCTCGATCTCCTCGGCGGAAAGTTCCACCATGGGGGCGCGCAGGGGTCCGGCGGGGAGTCCCTGGAGGGCGAGCGCCGCCTTGGTGGTCATCACGCCCTGGGTGCGGAACATTCCCGTGTAGACGGGCAGCAGCTTCTGGTGGATCTCGGTGGCCTTCTGGACGTCCCCTGAGGTGAACGCCTCGACCAGGGCGCGCAGGTCCGGGGTGACCACATGGCCGACGACCGAGACGAAGCCGATCGCGCCCACGGAGAGCAGCGGGAGGTTGAGCATGTCGTCGCCGGAGTACCAGGCGAGGCCGGAGCGGGCGATGGCCCAGCTGGCGCGGCCGAGGTCGCCCTTGGCGTCCTTGTTGGCGACGATCCGCGGGTGCTCGGCGAGGCGGACCAGCGTCTCGGTGTTGATCGGGACACCGCTGCGGCCGGGGATGTCGTACAGCATGACCGGCAGTTCGGCGGCGTCGGCGACGGCCTTGAAGTGCCGGTACAGGCCTTCCTGAGGGGGCTTGTTGTAGTACGGCGTGACGATCAGCAGGCCGTGTGCGCCGGTGCGCTCGGCCGTGCGGGCCAGCTCGATGCTGTGGTGGGTGTCGTTGGTGCCGACTCCGGCGACGACATGGGCTCGGTCGCCGACCGCCTCCAGTACGGCTCGTACGAGGTCCGCTTTCTCCGCGTCGCTGGTGGTGGGGGACTCGCCGGTGGTGCCGTTGATGATCAGGCCGTCGTTGCCTGCGTCCACCAGGTGGGTGGCGAGCCGCTGTGCGCCGTCGAGGTCGAGTGCGCCGTCCGCCGTGAACGGCGTGACCATGGCGGTGAGGACCCGCCCGAAGGGGGTCTGCGGAGTGGAGGTCGGAGCCATGGCATACACGCTACTCGGTGCTCATCGCGCGGTCTGCCCTCGGGGGGCTCGGAAAAGTCAGGACAAATGCGGAGCCCGGCACTGCCTGCTCGGGGGTTCAAGCAGTGCCGGGTCCGTTTGATCAGGCTAGATGAACTTCTCTAAATGCCGCAATACGGACACTTCGCCAGGTGGACCCGTACATGTGTGCTCTGCGGGAAAACAAGCGTCCGTTACGGCGCCACACGGCCGTTCGCATTGAAGGCCGCGTAGGTGAGCGGCATGAGCTTCGCCCACTCCGCCTCCATCTTCTCGCCGACCATCTCGATCTCCCGCTGCGGGAAGGACGGGACCTTCGCCTGTTCGTGCTGGGTGCGCAGACCGAGGAAGTGCATCAGCGAGCGGGCGTTGCAGGTGGCGTACATCGAGGAGAACAGACCGACGGGCAGGACCGAACGGGCGACCTCGCGGGCGACGCCCTCGGCGAGCAGCTTCTGGTAGGCCGTGTAGGCCTGCTGGTAGGAGTCGTCGAGGACGCTGCGGACGATCTCGTGCTGCTGCGGCGAACCCTCGACGAACACGTACTTGCCGGGACGGCCCTCCTGGACGAGCTTGCGGTCCGCGCCGGGGACGTAGAAGACGGGATCGAGCTCCCGGTAGCGACCGCTCTCCTCGTTGTACGACCAGCCCACGCGGTGCCGCATGAACTCACGGAAGACGAAGATCGGCGCACTGATGAAGAAGGTCATCGAGTTGTGCTCGAAGGGGCTCCCGTGCCGGTCCCGCATCAGGTAGTTGATCAGGCCCTTGGACCGCTCGGGGTCCTTCTGCAACTCGTCGAGGGACTGCTCCCCCAAGGTCGAGACTCGGGCGGCGAACAGGACATCGGAGTCCGAGGCGCTGGACTTCACCAGCTCGACGGAGACGTCGCTGCGCGTGGAGATATCGGGGTCACCGACGGGGGTCACGGAAGGTCCTTCCCATCACATCTGCGGTCGGCGCCCACTCTACGCGTCAACCGATTTGGCAATGGTGGGCACCATTTGCGGTACCCGCTCGTCTGTACAGGCAGGAGTTGTCTGTTCGATCCCCGAAGGGAGAAGTGCCCCCATGCTGTTGCGTCGGCGCGAGCCCGTACCGTTCGCCTTTCTCGCCGAAGCCGACAGGTTCCGCAGCGATGTCGCTCCGCCGCCCCGTGAGCGCGCGTCCGCCGGTGAGATAGCCGGGCGTTGGCTGCTGGGACTGACCATCGTCGCCGGACTCGTGGGCTCCCTGGTCCTCGGGATGCCGGCGCTGTCGCAGGATCAGGCGCCTTCACAGAGCCAGCAGTCCCAGGCGTCCCAGGGGCACTGACTCGGACGGGCCCCTGAAGGTGGCTCGCGGGGACGACGGCGGATAGCCTCACCGGGCACATCCACGCCTGGATCGAGTGAGGACCCGCCGTGCCCCTGCCCTTCCTGACGGCCGACCGCGCATTCGACACGACGGACGACGTCGCGTTGCCGTACGACGACCGTGACCGCTGGCGGCGTCCGTACCGGCCCGGTCCGTGGCGGGTGGGGGTGGCGGCGCTCCTGCTGCTGCTCGCCTCGTACGTGCTGTTCGCGGCGGTGATCATCGCGCTGACCGACTCGCCGTCCGAGGCGGCCGCGGTGCTCGGTGTCGCGGTGCTCGTCATCGTCGGCGCGCTGCGGCTGCTGCGCGTGGGGGTGTGGGTGAGCGCCCGCGGGGTCCGTCGGGTGGGGTTCCTGTTCACTCGCACGGTGTCCTGGGACCAGGTCGTCGCCGTGCGCACGGCCCAGCAGCCGGTGCGCTGGCTCGGACTTCCGCGCACCGTCCAGGGACAGGCCCTGACCCTCGTACGGCAGGGGCAGGCGCCCCAGGACGTGCCGCCGCTGCTGACCACGCACAACGCGGACTTCCTCGCGCGCGGCCAGGCGTTCGACCGGGCCGCGGACGCGGTGGAGGCCTGGGCGGCGGAGTACGGGCGGGTCTGACCCTCATCGGTCATGGAGAAGGGCCGCTCGCACCAGGTGGTGCGGGCGGCCCTTCTCCATGCTGGGAACGCTCAGAGCTGCTGAACCGGCCTGCCGTCGTGCAGGGCTATCGCGCGCTGCATCGCCTTGCGGGCCCGCGGGGTGTCGCGGGCGTCGTGGTAGGCGACGGCGAGGCGGAACCAGCTGCGCCAGTCGTCGGGGGCCGCCTCGGTCTCGGCCTTGCGCTGGGCGAAGACCGCGTCGGCCGAGTCGCGGTCGATGCGGCCGCCGGGCGTGCGCTTCAGCTCGTCGACGGGCAGGCCGCCCTCGGCGTCGAGTTCGGCGGCGAGGACGTTGGCCCTGCGGACGAACTGGGTGTTCTTCCACAGGAACCACAGGCCGATCACCGGCAGGATCAGCACCGCGACGCCGAACGTGACGGTGACGAGCGTGCCGGACTCGATCAGCATGACGCCGCGGCTGCCGACCAGGACGAAGTAGAAGACCAGGACGGCGGCCGTGACGGCGTAGGACAGCTTGGCGCGCATCAGCCCAGGTCCAGGAAGTTCTCCAGGCCGAAGGTCAGGCCCGGGGTCGTGACCACGCGGCGGGCGCCGAGCAGGATGCCCGGCATGAAGCTGCTGTGGTGGAGGGAGTCGTGGCGGATGGTCAGGGTCTCCCCCTCGCCGCCGAGCAGGACCTCCTGGTGCGCCAGCAGACCCCGCAGGCGGACGGAGTGGACGGGGATCCCGTCGACATCCGCGCCGCGCGCGCCGTCCAGAGCCGTCTCGGTGGCGTCCGGCGCCGGGGCCGTGCCCGCCTCGGCACGGGCCGCGGCGATCAGCTGGGCCGTGCGCGTGGCCGTGCCCGAGGGGGCGTCCACCTTCTTCGGGTGGTGCAGTTCGACGACCTCCACCGACTCGAAGTACGGCGCGGCGATCTGCGCGAACTTCATGTTGAGTACGGCCCCGATGGAGAAGTTGGGCGCGATGAGGACGCCGGTCTCCGGGGAGTTCGACAGCCAGCCGTTCAGGTGCGCGAGGCGTTCGTCGGTCCAGCCCGTCGTGCCGACGACGGCGTGGATGCCGTGGCCGACGCAGTACTCCAGGTTGTCCATGACCGATGCGGGGGTGGTCAGTTCGACCGCCACCTGGGCGCCGGTCTCGGCCAGGGTCTCCAGCCTGTCGCCCCGGCCCAGGGCGGCGACCAGCTCCATGTCCTCGGCGGCGTCGACGGCCTTGACCGCCTCGGCGCCGATCCGGCCCCTGGCTCCGAGAACGGCCACGCGCAGCTTGCTCATCTTCTTGCTTCCTTCACCAACAGCCGAAAGGGACGGGGTCAGGCAACGGTCTCGTGCAGTCGCGCGGCCTGCTTGTCCTTCAGCGGGCCGATGACCGACAGCGACGGGCGCCGTCCAAGGATCTCGCGGGCGACCGCGCGGACGTCGTCCGGGGTGACCGACGCGATCCGGGTCAGCATGTCGTCGACGGACATCTGCTCGCCCCAGCACAGTTCGCTCTTGCCGATGCGGTTCATCAGCGCGCCGGTGTCCTCGAGGCCGAGGACGGTGGAGCCCCGCAGCTGGCCGATGGCGCGGCCGATCTCGTCGTCGGTCAGGCCGTGCTCGGCGACCTGGTCGAGTTCGTCGCGGCAGATCTTCAGCACGTCGTGGACCTGCGAGGGCCGGCAGCCGGCGTACACGCCGAACAGGCCGCAGTCGGCGAAGCCGGAGGTGTACGAGTACACGCTGTAGGCCAGGCCGCGCTTCTCGCGGACCTCCTGGAAGAGCCGGGAGGACATGCCGCCGCCGAGTGCGGTGTTCAGCACGCCGAGGGCCCAGCGGCGGTCGTCGGTGCGGGCGAGGCCCGGCATGCCGAGGACGACATGGGCCTGTTCGGTCTTGCGGCCGAGCAGTTCGACCCGGCCCGCGGTACGCAGGGCGCGCCTGCCGTCGCGCGGGGCGATGGGGACCGCGTCCTGGTTCTTGAGGGCGCCGGCCTTCTCGAAGGCCGCGCGGACCTGTCGTACGACCTTGTTGTGGTCGACGTTGCCCGCGGCCGCGACCACCAGGTGGGTGGGGTCGTAGTGCTTCTTGTAGAAGCGGCGGATGCGGTCGGCGGTCAGGGCGTTGACGGTGTCGACGGTGCCGAGGACCGGGCGGCCGAGGGGGTTGTCGCCGAACATGGTCTGCGCGAACAGGTCGTGCACGCAGTCGCCCGGGTCGTCCTCGGTCATGGCGATCTCTTCGAGGATGGCGCCGCGCTCGACGTTGACGTCGTCCTCGCGGATGAGGGAGCCCGTGAGCATGTCGCAGACGACGTCGATGGCGAGCGGCAGGTCGGAGTCGAGCACGCGCGCGTAGTAGCACGTGTACTCCTTCGCCGTGAACGCGTTCATCTCGCCGCCGACCGCGTCGAGGGCGGAGGAGATGTCCAGGGCGCTGCGCTTGGCGGTGCCCTTGAAGAGGAGGTGCTCCAGGTAGTGGGTGGCGCCGTTCAGGGACGGGGTCTCGTCGCGGGAGCCGACGTGGGCCCAGATGCCGAAGGTCGCGGAGCGGACCGAGGGGAGGGTCTCGGTGACGATCCGCAGGCCGCCCGGGAGGGTGGTCTTGCGGACGGTGCCGATGCCGTTGTCGCCCTTGATCAGGGTTTGGGTACGGGCGACGGCCCGCGCCTCCGAGGAGGTGCGGGCCGTCGCCGTGGAGTTGCTCGACGTCACTTGTCGGTGTCGTCCTTCTGGTCGTCCGAGCCCTCTTCGCCCTCGATCACGGGGATCAGGGAGAGCTTGCCGCGGGAGTCGATCTCGGCGATCTCGACCTGGACCTTCTGGCCCACGCCGAGGACGTCCTCGACGTTCTCCACGCGCTTGCCGCCCGCGAGCTTGCGGATCTGCGAGATGTGCAGCAGACCGTCCTTGCCCGGGAGCAGCGACACGAACGCGCCGAAGGTCGTGGTCTTGACGACCGTGCCCAGGTAGCGCTCGCCGACCTCCGGCATGGTCGGGTTGGCGATGCCGTTGATCGTGGTGCGGGCGGCCTCGGCGGCCGGGCCGTCGGCGGCACCGATGTAGATGGTGCCGTCGTCCTCGATCGTGATCTCGGCGCCGGTGTCCTCCTGGATCTGGTTGATCATCTTGCCCTTGGGGCCGATGACCTCGCCGATCTTGTCCACGGGGATCTTGACGGTGATGATCCGCGGGGCGTTCGGGGACATCTCGTCCGGGGTGTCGATCGCTTCCATCATCACGTCGAGGATGTGGAGGCGGGCGTCACGGGCCTGCTTGAGGGCCGCGGCCAGGACGGAGGCCGGGATGCCGTCCAGCTTGGTGTCGAGCTGGAGGGCGGTGACGAACTCCTTGGTGCCGGCGACCTTGAAGTCCATGTCGCCGAAGGCGTCCTCCGCACCGAGGATGTCGGTGAGGGTGACGTAGTGCGTCTCGCCGTCGATCTCCTGGGAGATCAGGCCCATGGCGATACCGGCGACGGGGGCCTTGAGCGGCACACCGGCGTTCAGCAGCGACATGGTGGAGGCGCAGACCGAGCCCATGGAGGTGGAGCCGTTGGAGCTCAGCGCCTCGGAGACCTGGCGGATCGCGTAGGGGAACTCCTCGCGGGTCGGCAGGACCGGGACCAGGGCGCGCTCGGCGAGGGCGCCGTGGCCGATCTCGCGGCGCTTCGGGGAGCCGACGCGGCCGGTCTCGCCGGTGGAGTACGGCGGGAAGTTGTAGTTGTGCATGTAGCGCTTGCGGGTCACCGGGGAGAGGGTGTCCAGCTGCTGCTCCATGCGGAGCATGTTGAGGGTGGTGACGCCCAGGATCTGGGTCTCGCCACGCTCGAACACCGCGGAGCCGTGCACGCGCGGGATGGCCTCGACCTCGGCGGCGAGCGTACGGATGTCCGTGACGCCACGGCCGTCGATGCGCTTCTTCTCCTTGATCACGCGCTCGCGGACGAGCTGCTTGGTCAGGGAGCGGTACGCGGCGGAGATCTCCTTCTCGCGGCCCTCGAACTCCGGCAGGAGCTTCTCGGCGGCGAGCGCCTTGACGCGGTCCAGCTCGGACTCGCGCTCCTGCTTGCCCGCGATGGTCAGCGCGGAGGCGAGCTCCGGGCGGACGGCGGCGGACAGCGCCTCCAGGATGTCGTCCTGGTAGTCGAGGAAGATCGGGAACTCGCCGGTCGGCTTGGCGGCCTTGGCGGCGAGGTCGGCCTGGGCCTTGCACAGGACCTTGATGAAGGGCTTCGCGGCCTCGAGACCGGCGGCGACGACCTCCTCGGTCGGGGCCTCGGCGCCGCCCTTGACCAGCTGGATGGTCTTCTCGGTGGCCTCGGCCTCGACCATCATGATCGCGACGTCGCCGTCCTCCAGGGTGCGGCCCGCGACGACCATGTCGAAGACGGCGTCCTCGAGCTCGGAGTGCGTCGGGAAGGCGACCCACTGGCCGTTGATCAGCGCGACGCGGACGCCGCCGATCGGGCCGGAGAAGGGCAGACCGGCCAGCTGGGTGGACGCGGAGGCGGCGTTGATCGCCACGACGTCGTACAGGTGGTCGGGGTTGAGCGCCATGATGGTGGCGACGACCTGGATCTCGTTGCGCAGGCCCTTCTTGAAGGACGGGCGCAGCGGGCGGTCGATGAGGCGGCAGGTGAGGATCGCGTCCTCGGAGGGCCGGCCCTCACGGCGGAAGAAGCTGCCGGGGATCTTGCCGGCGGCGTACATCCGCTCCTCGACGTCCACCGTCAGGGGGAAGAAGTCGAGCTGGTCCTTGGGGTTCTTCGAGGCGGTGGTCGCCGACAGCACCATGGTGTCGTCGTCCAGGTACGCCACGGCGGAGCCGGCGGCCTGCTTGGCGAGGCGGCCCGTCTCGAAGCGGATGGTGCGGGTGCCGAAGGAACCGTTGTCGATGACGGCCTCGGCGTAGTGGGTCTCGTTCTCCACTAGCGTGTTCTCCGTTACTTTCGTCTGCGTTTCGTCTTTTGTCCCTGGCCGCCCGTGTGGCGGGGGGACGTGCGCGGAGAAGCGCTCCATCTGGTGCGGGCCGGTCTTCGATCGAAGCACCCGGGTTCGCAAGGCCCGGGGGCCACTACCGAGGACCGGCGGCGGCGAGGTGCACTTCTCCTCGTGGTACTGCCTTGTTACTGCGTTGTGCTACCACACTACAAAGCGGGTGTGACACCGCGCACGTTTCCAAACGTACGGCGCGCACGTGCGGCGCGCGCATACGGCAAAGGGAGCGGCCCCCGATCGTTTCGGGAACCGCCCCCTTCACGGCGTCCTACTTGGCGCCCGCCGCACCGCGGCGGATGCCGAGGCGGTCGACCAGCGTACGGAAGCGCTGGATGTCCTTCTTCGCCAGGTACTGGAGAAGGCGACGGCGCTGACCGACCAGGATCAGCAGACCACGACGGGAGTGGTGGTCGTGCTTGTGGGTCTTGAGGTGCTCGGTCAGGTCGGAGATCCGACGCGAGAGCATGGCGACCTGGACCTCGGGGGAGCCGGTGTCGCCCTCCTTCTGGCCGAACTCGGAGATGATCTGCTTCTTCGTAGCGGCGTCGAGCGACACGCGTACTCCTCGTAGTCTTCTGGGTAGCCACCGAGTGCCCCTGGTCCACTTCTCAGGGGAGCTTCCGTAACTCGGGAGGCGGGGATCCGCTGGGCGCGGCCTCCAGAACACTGGGCTCCGGGGGTGCGTACACAAACGGCCGTCAGCCAGGGTATCAGCCCGGCGGCAGTGCCCCGGGCCATGCCGGCGTCGTCCACATGCCACGGCGGCTGCCACCCGTACGGGGGACAGCCGCCGTCGGCCGATCGGGGCGGGCGTCAGCTGGTCATGCCGCGGGCCGCCGCGTACAGGTCGAGGACCGCGAGGCACAGCGGGACGAGGGAGAGCAGCACCGCGCCCTCGCTGAGGTCGAGCATGCGTCCCCAGAACGGGGTCACGCCCTTGCGCGGGACGATCAGCGCGACGGCCACCAGGAGCATCGCGCCGAAGGCGACCGCGGCGGAGAGCCAGACGGTGCGGATGTCCAGCGGGGCGTGGTTGTGGTTGTAGACGAGCTCTTCCATGATGTCGGCCGGCGGGTTCAGGGCGAGGCCGAGGACCAGCAGGCTGACGGTGACGATGCCCGAGATCATCAGGGTCACGACCTGGGACGTGTAGAGGAAGAGACGGGCCCGCATCAGCATGGCGAGGCCGGCCGCCAGGGAGAGCAGCTGGGCCCAGCCGCTGGTGGAGAAGCCGAGCACCACGCCGGCGGAGGCGACACCGGTGACCGCGCAGCCGCCGACGAGGCCGAGCAGCAGCTCGTGACCGCGGCGGGCCTGGTCGGTGATGAGCCGGTAGTCGACCGGCTCCTGCTCCTGCTGGTCCTCGGCGCGACCGCGCTTGGCGATCTGGTCGGGCGAGCGGAAGCCGATGGGCAGCCGGGAGAAGCGGGCGGACCAGCCGGGCAGGAAACCGATGCCGGCGATCATGACGACGGCGGTGACGGCGGCGGTCTCGCGCGGCTCGGCCTCGGAGACGATCGCGGCGAAGGTGGCCAGGACGCCGATGCCGGCGCCGACCGCGGCGGCGATGAAGGCCGCGTCGTTCTGCGGGAGCATCAGGACGAGGAGCACCGCGGCCACGAGGACGGCGGCGAAGCCGACGAGGAGGTTCAGCCGACCGGGGCCCTCACCCGCGTCGAGGCCCATGATCCCGGAGCCGCCGACCATCAGGTGCGGCAGCGCGGCGATGCCGAGGGCGACGGCCGCGTGGTGGTCGTCGTAGACGCGGGCCCGAACGGAGGCGAGGGCGACGAGGACGACGCCGGTGACGCCGGCGATGACACCGGGCAGTCCGTGCATGTCGTGGCGCAGCGGCTCGGAGAACCACAGGGCGAAGGCCATCATGGTGAGCAGCAGCGCGCCGGAGATGAGGCCGACGGTGCGCATCATGCCGTCGTTCCAGCTGCGCCGGTCGGCCTCGACGGCCGCGGCCACCGCGTCCACGACGTCGTCGAAGACGGCGGGCGGCAGCGAGTCGGCGAACGGCCTCAGGAGCAGCAATTCGCCATCGCGTATCTGCTGTTCGGCGAGCGAACGGCCGTCGTCGAGGACGGAGCCGTCCCTGCGCACGAGGTTGTACCCGGTGGGCGCGGCCTCCTCGGGCGTCTGTCCCGACAGCCGCAGGATCTCCGGGTATACGTCAGAGAGCGGCACGTCCTCGGGAAGTGCCACGTCGATCCGGCTGTTCGGTGCCGCCACCGTGACCCGGCAGAATCCGGTTGCTGAAACCGTACTCACCTGACGGTTCCCCCTAGTCCAGTACTCGGTGATTCGTCGCGGTTTGCCAGGGCGAAACCCGCCCCGCGCATCGTTCGGTGCGTCACCCTACCGTCCCCTTGCGGCATCTCCTCATCCCCTCCCGGCTCAACAGGCCCGCAGAACAGTAGGATCAACGCCCGACTCATGTGAGGGCCGAGCCCCATGAGTCGACGAACGTACGGGGGCCGTCACACGGGGGCGGTTCGACATTGCTATCGCGTGAAGGACTGGTGGAACGGTGAGCGTCGTCATCGTCAAACGCCCGCCGCGGGTGTACCCGCCGGAGGTGCCGAGCGAGGAGGTCAAGCTCGAGTCCCCTCCCGAACTGCCTCGTACCGAGGACGACAGTCTGCTGATGAACCTGCTGCCCATGCTGGGCATGGGGTCGTCGGCCGCGTTCTTCTTCATGCCGGGCGCCCAGGGCTTCATGAAGATCATGGGCGGCCTGATGATGGTGTCCACGGTCGCCATGCTGGTCGCGCAGATCGTGCGGGCCAGGAAGGGCCCTTCCGGTCAGATGGCCGAGGCCCGGCGGGACTACCTCAAGTACCTCGCGCAGAAGCGGCGCGAGGTGCGGCGCACGGTGCACAAGCAGCGCGACGCCCAGTACTACCTGCACCCGGCGCCGGAGCAGCTGTGGGCGCTGGTCGCCGAGGGCTCCCGGCTGTGGGAACGGCGTTCCATGGACCAGGACTTCGTCCAGGTACGGATCGGCCTCGGCCCGCAGCAGCTGGCCACCCCGCTGGTCGCCCCCGACACCGCGCCGGTGGACGAGCTGGAGCCGCTGACCGCCCACGCGATGCAGCAGTTCATCGCGAGCTACGGCACGCTCGGTGAACTCCCGCTGGCCATCGGGCTGCGCTCCTTCTACCACGTGACGATCTCCGGCGACGCCGAGACGGTCTACGGCCAGACCCGTTCCGTCATCGGCCAGTTGGCCTCGCTGCACTCCCCCGAGGACGTGGTGATCGCGGTCGTGGCCTCGCCGGGCGCGGCGGTGGACTGGGAGTGGACCAAGTGGCTGCCGCACATGCAGCACAAGGAGGCCGACGGGGCGGGTTCGCGGCGTCTGCTCTGCTTCGACCTCGGCGAGCTGGAGGAGATGATCGCCCACCAGCTGGAGGGGCGTCCCCGCTGGAGCCGGGACGGTTCGCCGGTGCTGGACCAGCCGCACGTGGTCGTCGTCCTCGACGGCGGCGGGGTGCCCGCGGACTCGGTGCTCGCCTCCGCGGAGGGCCTCCAGGGGGTGACCATCCTCGAGGTCGTGCCCGGTGAGCTCGACGAGGCGCGGGGCTCGTTGTCGATCCGGGTGTGGCCGGACGCCATGGAGCTGGAGGCGGGCACCGGTGTCTTCACCGGCACCCCCGACGTGCTGTCGCAGGCGCAGGCCGAGTCGCTGGCCCGGCAGCTGGCGCCGCTGCGCCTCGGCGCGGCCGACGCGGACGAACCGCTGCTGGCGAACCTGGACTTCACCGACCTGATGCAGATCGGCGACGCGGCGGGCGTGGACGTCTCGCGCACCTGGCGGCCCCGCACCCTGCACGAGCGGCTGCGGGTGCCGATCGGTCTCGGCGAGAACGGCGAGCCGGTCATGCTGGACATCAAGGAGGCCTCGCAGGAGGGCATGGGCCCGCACGGCCTGTGCGTCGGCGCCACCGGTTCCGGAAAGTCGGAGCTGCTGCGCACGCTGGTGCTGGGCCTCGCGGTCACGCACTCCTCGGAGACGCTCAACTTCGTCCTCGCGGACTTCAAGGGCGGTGCCACCTTCACCGGCATGGGCTCCATGCCGCACGTCTCCGCGGTCATCACCAACCTGGCCGACGAACTCACCCTCGTGGACCGCATGCGCGACTCCATCACCGGTGAACTGACCCGCCGCCAGGAGCTGCTGCGGCAGGCCGGCAACTACGCCAACATCACCGACTACGAGAAGGCCCGGGCCGCCGGTGCCGCCCTCGACCCGCTGCCCTCGCTCGTCCTGATCATCGACGAGTTCAGCGAACTCCTCGCCGCCAAGCCGGACTTCATCGAGATGTTCATCCAGATCGGCCGGATCGGCCGTTCGCTGGGTGTGCACATGCTGCTCGCCTCGCAGCGCCTTGAGGAGGGCAAGCTGCGCGGCCTGGACACCTTCCTGTCGTACCGCATCGGTCTGCGCACCTTCTCGGCGGCCGAGTCCCGTACGGCGATCGGTGTGCCCGACGCCTACCACTTGCCGAACGTGCCGGGCGCGGGCATCCTCAAGTACGACACCGAGACGATGGTGCAGTTCAAGGCCGCGTACGTGTCGGGCACCTACCGGCCGAACGGGCCGATGGCGCAGGGCGGCGGCCGGATCGACCGCTCCCCCGTACTGTTCACCGCGGCGCCGGTGCCGGTGCGGATCCTCGCCGAGCCGGAGCCGGAGACCCGGGGCAACCAGGTCGACGACGCGCTCGCCGACACCGTCCTCGACGTCATCGTCAGCCGCCTGGACGGACAGGGTCCGCCCGCCCACCAGGTGTGGCTGCCGCCGCTGGACGAGCCGTTCAGCCTCGACCAGGTGCTGCCGGCGCTGGGCGTCAGTCCGGAGCGCGGTCTGCACGCCGAGGGCTACCACCTCCAGAGCAAGCTGGCCGTGCCGGTCGGTCTGGTCGACAAGCCCTTCGAGCAGCGCCGTGACGTGATGTACGCCGACCTGTCCGGGTCCGCCGGCCACGCGCTGATCGTGGGTGGCCCGCAGTCCGGCAAGTCGACGCTGGTGCGCACGATGATCACGTCGTTCGCGCTCACCCACACCCCAGCCGAAGTGCAGTTCTACGCCCTCGACTTCGGCGGCGGCGGCATGCTCGCGCTGGAGAACCTGGCCCATGTGGGCGGGGCCGCCTCCCGGTTGGACCAGGAGAAGGTCCGCCGTACGGTCGCGGAGGTGCACGGCATCCTCAACGCCCGTGAGGAGTTCTTCCGTTCCAAGAGCATCGACTCCATGGGCACCTTCCGCAACCGCCGGGCGCAGGGGCACTACCCCGACCAGCAGTGGGGCGACGTCTTCCTCATCATCGACGGCTGGGCGACCTTCAAGAACGACTACGAGATGCTCGACCCGGTCATCGCGGACATCGCGACGCGTGGTCTCGGTTTCGGCATCCACCTGATCGTCACCGCGACCCGGTACACCGAGATGCGGCCCGCGCTGCGCGACCAGATCCTCAGCCGGCTCGAACTGCGCCTGGGTGACGCGATGGAGTCGGAGTTCGACCGCAAGCGGGCCGAGAACGTGCCGATGGGCAAGCCCGGCCGCGGTCTGTCGCCGGACAAGCTGGACTACCTCGCCGCCACGCCCCGTATCGACGGGTCGACGCAGGTGGAGGACCTGGCCGACGGCATGGCGCACCTGGTGCAGAGCGTCAACAGCGCCTGGCAGGGCCCGACGGCTCCCAAGGTGCGGATGCTGCCGACGATGCTGCCCGCCTCGGAACTGCCCGGCGGCGGCGACTTCGGCAGCCGGGGTATCGCGATCGGCGTGGACGAGCTCACCCTGTCCCCGGTGTTCGTGGACTTCGAGACCGACCCGCTGTTCGTCATCTACGGCGAGAGCGAGTCCGGCAAGTCCTCGCTGCTGCGGTTCATCGCCAAGCAGGTCTCCGAGCGCTACCAGCCCAACAAGGCGCTGTTCGTGGTCTCGGACTTCCGGCGCGCGCTGCTCGGCCAGGTGCCCGAGAGCCACATGTACAAGTACTGCGCCTCGGGTCCGCAGCTCCAGGAGGTCATGGAGTCGCTGGCCGGCTCGATGAGCCGCCGTATGCCCGGACCGGACGTCACACCGGACCAGCTGCGCAACCGCTCCTGGTACAACGAGCCCGACGCGTTCATCTTCATCGACGACTACGACCTCGTCGCCACGTCGATGGGCAACCCGATGTCGGTGCTCATGGAGTACCTGCCCTTCGCCCGTGACCTGGGTCTGCGGATCATCCTGGCCCGCACCACCTCGGGCGCCTCCCGCTCCTCCTTCGAGCCGGTCCTCACCCGGATCAAGGAACTCGGCGCCCAGGGCATCGTGCTGTCGGGCGACCCGTCGGAGGGCCCTGTGTTCAACAACATCAGGGCCACTCCGCAGCCGCAGGGCCGCGGCCAGTTCATCTCACGGCGGGCCAGCGGGCAGCTGGTGCAGACGGGGTATCTCCCGGAGAGCTGAGCCCCCGCGCGGACACGGCGACGGCGGCACCCGAAGAGGGTGCTGCCGTCGCCGTATGTGTGCCGGAGTTCCGGTCAGGCCGACCAGAAGTGCAGGACCGCCTGTGCGTAGGCGACGCGGGGGTCCAGCGCCGAGGGGCGGATCTTGTACTTGTCGGTGATGCCGGAGAACTTCAGGGGGGCGGGGCCGCTGCCGGAGCGCCAGACCGTGCGCGAGGGCAGGTGCCAGTCGACGCCGTATCCGCCGATGAGGCTCGCGGCGGTGTAGAGCAGCGTCAGGGGGAAGAGCAGGACGTACACGAACCACCCGGGGACGGTGCCGACCCGGCCGGTCAGGTGGGTGCCGTCGGGGAGTTCCAGTTCGTACCGGCGGCCCTTCGGCGGGTGCAGCACGGCCAGCACGGATCCGTCGGGCGCCGTCACGGTCAGCCGGCCGTTCGCGCCCTGGGGGGCCACGGTGCACAGCGGCTTGTGGCCCGCCTGGTCCTCGTAGAGGGTGAAGTCCGTGGCGAGGCCGCTCGCCGTGCTGTCGCCCGATGATCCTCTGGCCACGTGGACGGGGTCCGCGCCCCGCACCTTGATGACACTCTGGAGGTCGAGGGCCGTGTTGCCCTGGGGGGCCAGCGCGTGCACACCAAAAACAGTCGTCATCGCCATCTCTCTCCGGTGACCGGCTTCAGCCAGCCAGGCAGTGCGTGATGCGGAAGCCCCGCCGCCGACAAGACCTGAAGGTACCCGTTGACCTGGTCGCGGGTTCCGTCGCGCAGCCACACGTGGCGGAACCAGAAGGCCCGCGCCAGCAGGTACAGGCTGAGCGCGAGCAGAAGGGCCACCGGGGTGCACAGCACCACGGCGACCGTCGTGTCGTACGCCGCTCCGCCCAGGGTGTCGGTCAGGAACCAGGCTCCCACCGCCCCGGGCACGAACAGCAGACCGCCCCATGCCCCGCGGGAGTTCATCCCGCCGAGCAGGCGGCGGTGACGCAGGAGCATCGCCGCGACCTGCGGGTCCGACAGGTAGTCGATGCCCCTGTCGGACCCGATCACGCGCGCCGCTTCGGGCAGGCCCGGCACCGTCGCCAGCTGCGCGGCCCTGACCTGCAACAGGTCGAGGCCCGGTGCCGGGACGGTGCCTTCGGCGCCGTTCATCCGAACACGTCTCGCATGGACTGGGCCTGGAGGGGCACGTGGACGCCGTTCGCCGCGTCCGCAGGCGCGCTGGGAGGAACGGCCGCCGGCTGCTCGGGCACGTGCGCCTCGACCGGGCTGTCGCTGTGCACCTCGATGGTGTTCACGATGTTGAAGAACAGGTCGGAGTACAGGTCCCAGTCCTGCATGCACGGAGTGCTGAGTTCGAACAGCACCATCTCCGCCTCCCGACGGAGCGGCAGGAAGACGGCGATCTTCCCGACCTGCACCTCCTCGGGGCGACCGGAGTCGGTGAGCTCGGCCGGGAGGGTCGTGACGTCCGCGGTGAACCGGACCGCCGCCTCGCCGGCCGTGAGCCACACCGTCTCGACCTGGGCCGTCTCACCACCCAGGCCCGCGAGTTCCGCGGCGACACTCGCGGCCGTCATCTTGCGGCCGTCCGGCACCGACTCCAGCAGGGCGCCCGTCACCGTCGCCGTGCTGCGCCGTCCGTCGAGGTCCAGGAGACAGAAGCCGGCGTAGTCGACTCCGGCCTCCATCATCTGCGCGACCAACGGCAGTTGGGTCGCCGCGTACTGGAACCAGAGCTCGGGCGTGCCCTGCGGGTAGATGTCCTGGGCCAGCTCGATCAGCGCCTGGCCGACCTGCTCCTCGCTCTCGTACACGGGGAGTTCGAAGAAGGCGGGGGGCACCCGGAACGTCAGGCGCGGCGTGGCGATGACCGCGGTGCCGGCCGGGCCGCCGCCGGGATACATGGTGCTCATCGGTTACGCCGCTCCCGCCGCAGACATGAACGCGTTGCTGGGCGGCGCGGCGGCCGCCTTGGTGTCGGCGCCGCCGCCCGAGATGAGGCCGAACGCCAGGCCCACGCCCTTGATGCCGCCCATCGTGCCGCGCATCAGCCCGCTGCCGACGTCCACCGCCTCGTCGCCGAGGCCCATCGCCTTGCCGGCCCGCGCCAGGCCCTTGTACATGAGGCCGTCGGCCATGCCTCGGGCCATGTTGACCGAGGTCGCCATCTCGTCGGCGTGGGAGAAGACACCGGCGAGCCGTTCGCCCGTCGCCGCGGCCCTGGCCGCCTTCGCTCCCGCAGTGATGCCCTTGACCGCTCCGATGCCCGGCAGCACACCGAGCCCGGCGCCGACCCAGTCCATCACGCCCACCTTCTCGCCGCGGGCCGTCCTGGCGCCGTAACCGGCGAGCGCGAGGGCGCTGGCGCCGATGGCGAGGCCGCCGAGAATGGCACCCACGGGCGGGATGGCCATGGTGGCCAGGGAGAGGATGGACAGCACGGATCCGATCTTGGAGAACAGGTCCGCGTGGTCGGCGAGGAAGTCCGTGAAGCCGTCCCAGGCGCCCTTCAGACCGTCCGTGATCTTGTCCCAGACGCTGATGTCCGGCGGCCGGTTGTTCGCGGCCTCGCGAATGGCGTTCTCGGCCTTCGCGGCCTGCTCCTCCCAGTACTTGCGCAGCGCCTCGGCGTCCTGGATGAGGAGTTTGAGGTCGGTCGCGGCGTCCTGGGCCGCGCGAGTGGCCGAATCGGCCTCCTCGGACAGGGCCTTGGCCTGCTGTTCGCTGATCTGCTGGAACTGCACGCCCTCGATCTTGACGTTGACCCGGTCGACGTCGGCGTTCTTCTGGTCGAGCCGCTTGCGGGCCTCGACCGCGCGGTCCTCCAGGTTCCTGGCCTGGCGCTGCATGGTCTCCAGCTCGTCGTGCCAGCCCTTGAGCGCCTTGGAGCAGGCGGCCATCGACTCGTGGCCCTGCTGAAGGTACTTGGGCAGCTCGCCGACCTTGTCCTGGAACTTCTTGGCGGCCTCGCCGTCCCAGATGCCGTCCGTCTTCCCGATGCCCACGAGCATCTCGCGCATCTCGTCGAGCTCGTCGCCGACCGTCCTGACGTCGTACGCGAGCGACTCGATCGTGTGCAGGTCGCCCTTGGCCGGATTGAACGTCAGTCCGGGCCAGTTGGGATCGTCGAACATCCCCATCGTCTTCTCCCCGTTGAGTGCGTGTGCTGTGTGCGTGTGCGAGGTGTCTCAGCGTTGCCGGCGAGGTGTCTCAGCAGTGGTGCCGGCTACTTCTGACTGAAGCCCTTCTGCAAATCCTGGTCGATCGTCTGGTAGGCCTCGAGGGTCTTCTGGAGCCCCTCGTGCAGCTGCTTGGCGCCGTCGGCGATCCGCTTGATGCCGTCGCCCCAGTCGTCCTGGAAGCCGTCGCAGGCGTTGTCGAGACCGTCCGTGCCCAGACCCTTGGGACCGACCTTGTTGAGCCGCTCCTGGGCGCCGCGCATGCGGTCGCCCACCTGGTCCAGCCTGCTGATCAGGGTCTTCATACGATCTACATCGATCTGGAAGTCAGCCATCCCCGTTGCCTCCCCGTAGCGTCATCGGTGATCGCCGGTCAGACTATCGGAGCAGCAACTTCCGGCCTACCTCGCGATGTTCGCTGTCGCCAATTCTTGGCCTCCGCAAGCCAGGCGCGGTCCCATACGTGCAGCACGGCCTGTGCACAGGCCAGCCGGTGGTCCAACCGGGTTGCGACCAGACGGTACCTGCGGCCTGTCCGGTACTCGACGGCCGGCTCGGGCTCACCGGCCGCACGCCACCGCGTCCACGTCGGCGGCTCCATCTCCCAGGCGGCTTCCTTCTTCGCCTCGCCCTTCTCGCCGAGCAGCAGCCAGAGTGAGCCCTGGGCGGCCATGACGGCCCAGCCCAGGAAGTACAGCGGGGAGATCAGGACGAACACCGCCCACGCGGTGCGGGTGCCAACCTCGCCGGTCAGCGCCTCGCCCCGGGCGGACTGCACGCTCCAGCGCACGCGGCGCGGCCACGGCAGGGTCCGGCCGCTTCGCCGCGTGATGCGGCCGAGGGGGGCACCGTCCCCGTCGTACACCTCGTAGACACCGTCGCCTAGGGACCGTACCGAGCTGAGCGGTGCGCCGTTCGGGCCGGTCAGGGTGAACGCCGGGCGGGCCTGGCGGCCGCCCTTGGGGGCGTCCTGAGGCACGTGGACGTACGCCAGAGGTGCGCCGTCCGTGCCGGGGGCGGCCTGCCGGAGGGTGGTGGTCGGGTCGCCGGCTGCGATCTTGTCGTAGCTGCGCAGTCCCCTGTCGGGGATGTGGATCACGGTCTCCGTGGGAGCGGGAGGGGGCGCGGTCGCGGGCTCGGGCGCTGGCGCCGGAGGGGGCGCCGGAGCGGTCGCGTGGCTGTGCGGAGGCCCCGGTTGCCGCGTCTGCGGGGCCCGTTGCCGGCTGCTGTGGTTCATGGCCGCCCACTGTCGGTCTGGTTGGCGATGTCGGTCGACAGACTCTCAAAACCGGGTCGGCGATGTCGCGGGGTGGTCGGTGTCAGCGGGGCCTGGGACGACTTGTCCACCGAACATTCACGCCGTGCCCCCCGAAGGACTACGGCCGTCCCGGATCAGCCTCCGGCGCGGCGGGCCTGCCACAGGTCCCGCAGCAGGGCGATCTCCGCCATGTGGTGAATGAGTTCGAGGTTGGAGCCCCACAGCACGGAGATGTACGGCTCGTCGGGGGCCGAGCTGTACGGGTACTGGGAGAAGCCGATCGTGTCGAGCTGCTCCTCGGTGACCTGCCCGACGGCTTCGCGCCAGCGGTCGAGCAGGGACCAGAAGCGTTCCTGGGCCAGGGCCGCCGAGGGGGTGAAGTCGACCAACTGGTGGGGATCGGTGCGGCGTTCGCCGAAGGTCCACTCCCATTCGCCGGCGAAGCAGGAGTGGAGGTGCCCGAGTCGCCAGGCGATCGTGGTGACCGGGCTGATGTCGGGTTCCACCGGGCCGGTGTGGGCGAGGACCTCCTCGACCCGTTCGACGCTCACGCTCCAGTCCTCGGCGATCTTGGCGACGCTCATGCCGTCGGCGGCCTGCCGGGCGACCTCGGCGTACTCGTTGGAGGGGATGTCCGGGGCGCCCTTGTCGATCACCCACGCGCCGGGGCCGTACGCCCGGGGAGTCACCGCCTCGCTCCGGCGCCGGATCGACCAGCAGCCGGGCACCGGCTCCCACAGGTACTCCTCGTCACCGAGCCCCTCGAGCCGGATCTGCGCCCGCTCGCGGACGCAGTCGAACTGGTCCAGCAGTACGCCCAGTCGGTCGGTCCGTACGCGTCCCGTCTCCATGCCCGGCTCCCCTCGCGGCCCACGTCCAGGCGGAGGGTAACCACCCACCCGCGGGGAGCGCGACGGATTTCCGTGCCGTCAGGTTCCGTTCGGAATGGTCTGCGCCAACTGGGCCTCAGATCAAGTCAAGTGACTGTGGATCAACTTGTACACAAGATTCGATCAAAGTTACGTTGCACAGAGAAACTTTCGAACGGGGGCCCTTGTGGGTGTAGTCCTGCCGAACGAGCTGGATGCGGCCCTGGACCTGATAGGCATCAGCTGGCCCAACGTCGACGAGGACGACTACCGCGACATGGCCCAGGCCATGCGGGAATTCGCAGACGACATCGAGGACGGCGCGGCGGACGCGCACCAGGCGATCACCGATCTGGTCGGCGGCAACGAAGGCCTCGCGATCCAGGCGCTCGAGCGGCACTGGGACCTCGTCAAGGGCAAGCATCTGACCAACCTCGCCGAGGCGGGCCGGGTGGCTGCGACCGCGCTGGACGCGGTCGCGGTGCTGATCGAGGGCGCGAAGATCGCCGCGATCGCCCAACTCGGCATCCTGGCCGCGGAGATCGCGGCCGCCCTCGCCGCCGCCCCGCTCACCTTCGGTCTGTCCACGCTGGGCGGGGTCGCCGGTACGCAGGTCACCCGGATCGCCGTGAAGCGCATCTTCGAGGAGGTGTGCGAGGAGATCGCCGGGCGGATCATGGAGGTCGCGATGGGCCCGGTCTTCCAGGCCCTCGGCGCGATGGCGGGCGACCTGGTGGTGCAGATCGGCGGCAACGCCCTCGGCACCCAGAACGGCGTCGACCTCGGCCAGACGGCCAAGGCGGGCGAGAAGGGGCTGGGCGAGGGCGTCGACAGCCTCAAGTCGGGCGGGATGCAGTTGGCGAGCGCGGGCGGGGGCGGCGGCTCGATGCAGCTGGCCGGTGCCGACGGCGGATCCAGTGGGTCCGGCTCGGGCGGCGGTGGTGGCGGTGGCGGTCAGTTCAGCATGGACCTGGAGTCCTACGACCGGGCGGGGAACGGCCTCAAGAGCGCGGGCGGCAAGATCCGCGACGGCGCCGGCAGCAAGCTGACCCGCGCCAGGTCCTCGCACGGCCGCGCCCGCGGCAAGGACCCGCTCACCAACCTCCTCGACCCCATGGTCGACGAGGTCATGGAGGGAATCGGAAAGGGCATCAAGCGCTCCGCCGACCACCTCGACGAGAGCATGACCGGCGGCCTGAAACAGATGGCCAAGCGGCACAAGGACAACGACGACGAGACCGCGCTGTCCCTGAAGCAGCTCCAGAAGGGCAACGACGGCAAGACTCCGATGTATCTCATGGGCGACGACGGTTCGCTCAAGAGGCTGCGGGCGGACGGCGGGACGGACAAGCTGGCTCAGGAGGACCGGGATCGTCTCGGCCTCAAGCTCGACGGCGACAACGCCGGTCGGCCATTGCCGGGGGAACCGAACCTCAAGCTCCACGGCAAGGAGCGGCCGCGCCCCCTCAGCAACTCGCAACAGGTCGAGCTGGGGAGTACGCCTCTGTCCCAGGCCGTACAGCTGGCCCGGCACTCGGACAAGAGCTACGGCAACCACAAACAGGTCAACGGGCAGGACAAGTTCGAGAGCAACAACTACGCCGCCGCCCGGTTCAACAGCGCGAAGCAGGACGACGGCAACTTCATCATGGTCGCGCGCAGTTCGGGATTCCGGCACTCCGAGCGCATGATCGGGTTCCCGGTCCTCAGGGACGGAGCTGGTGGTCGTATGACCGAGCTGTACACGGAAAGAGCTCCCTGTTCGTCCGCGCCGAACTGCAGCGCATGGATGAAGGAAAGACTTTCGCACGTGGATGTGACCCACAGCATCGATTACGGAAACACCAAGGAATCCAGGGCCCAGGGCAACGCGGAAATGATGGGTTATCTGGACCGCCTCAAGGCGAACCGACACAAATAGGCACATGCTAGCATCGGGCACTCCGATCATTCGCAAGGCAGGCAGGTCACGAGATGACGTCCCCCATTGACCGGGAGACCCTGGAATCCGAGTTCGATCCGGAGGAGCTCACCACCTTTTCCGCCGCGGTGGTGGCGAACATCCAGCACCAGCCAAGTGCGGACTTTCTTCGCGATGTCGGCATTCCGGCCCGCCCAAATCCCTGGTTCGACCTCGTGGACGGCTCCCCCGAGCAGGCCAGGACGCTCGGCGAGGCCTACGACGACCTGCGTGAGCGGTGGACGGACCTGCCCCAAGGGGCCGAGAACTGGCTTCTGCTGGGCATGGTGCCCTATGACGACATCGCCTTGGACGGGGTCACCGGGGTCGTGCACTGCCTGCCGGGCGAGGACTCCGAGACCTATCCGCTGAACAAGGATCTCCCCTCCTTCGCCCACTTCCTCTTCCTCCTGGAGAAGGAGCGCCCGAATTACGACTTCGAGTCGGAACTCGAGAATATCGACCCGGAAGGCGCGGCGGCCCGGCTCGCCGAGCGAATGCGGGAGATCGACCCGGCCGCGCTAGAAGTCAGCAATTCCCGTTGGCACGACATCCTGGAGTATGTCGCCGAACCCGAGGCGAGGTAATGCCGATGAATGACAGCGATATTCGGCGCATCGGCGACATCACCGTTCCCCTGACCGTGGGCCCGTACTTCACGACGTCCGGGTCCGACCCCGTACCGCTGCACGAGTTCGCCCGGTCCGTCGACCGCACGGTCGTACTCGACGAGTGCCGGGAGTGGACGCGGTTCGGCTCTGACCGCGGGTTCGAGATCTGTGCCGACCAGGAGGGCGTCGTACGCGCCGTGCTCCTCGACTGGAGCGAGGACCCGCGGTTCGTGAACGCGACCGCGGAGGCCTTCGCCCAGTCGCTCCTCGCCCTCGACCAGGCCCTCGCCGTGATCCTCGGCACCGACGAACCGCGGACGGCCTCCGCCGCGTACGCGGAGTTGGAGCAGCGGTTGCGGAACATCGATCCGCGGGCGTTCGAGGGGCGCGAGCACTGGTGGCCCCTGGTCCTCGACGACATCCGGGACACCGCGAGCGCGGAGTGGTTCACCGCCTTCGAGATCGTCGACGGACAGGGCGAGAAGCAGATCATCACGCAGGCCGGCGACATCGGCGTCCACCCGGAGGAGCGGCTGTGGGCCCGGTTGCAGGCAGCGGGGGTCGAGCCTGACCAAGTGCTGCGGATCCACACCGAGTTGGAGGCCTGCTTCATGCCGGGCCACTACTGCTCGCTGTGGCTCGGACAGGTCTTTCCCGAGGCGCAGCTGACGCACAACTTCCCTTACGGCGAGACGGCCGAGTCCCGCGCCGAGGGCATCCGGCAACTGCGTGAGGCAGCGGCCCAGCAGCCGCAGTAGAGGGGAATCAGCACATCATGACCGCCGGTACGACCGCCGCGACCACCGCCACGCCGGACATCACCGCCTGGCCGCCGCTGGACGAGAACAAGCGGTCCCCGGGGCAGCGGTTGCTCCACTGGGCGGCCGACGGCGAGGGGCCCCGGCTGTGTCTGGTGCGGGGCGCCGGAGGCAGCGGCAAGAGCGCTCTGCTGGCCTGGCTCCTGGCCGGGACCGTCGGCCGGCCGGGCCTCACGATCCATGCCACCGTGCCGTCCGAGGGACTGACCACGGAGACCTTCGCCTGGGAACTGGGCCGCCAGCTCGGCTACGGCGCCCTCTCCCCCGGCCGTCTGCTCGACCGAGTCGGCGCCGACGAACGGCCGTTGCTGCTCCTCGTCCCCGATCTGCACCGGGCGGGAGCGGGCCCGGCGGACCTGCCGTCCGCCGCGCCGGAGACCCTGGTCGCCGAACTGCTGGAACCACTCCTGGCCCTCCCCCACCTGCGCGCGGCCGTCGAGGTCGGGACGTCGGAGTTGCTGGCCACGCACAGCGGTACCGCCGTCGTGGACCTGGGTGAAGGCGTCGGCCGGGGCACCGGGCGGGCGTCGTACGCCGATCTCGCCGCCGCGGTCCCGCGTACCGCAGGCGACCGCCCCGACTGGTCCCGGGCGCCCGCCCCGGTGCGGCGCCGCATCCTCGACGCGGCACTGCGCGCCGACGGCCAAGAGGTGTCCGTCCGGGGCCTGTTGACCGATCCCGGGTTCCTGGTGCACGGCTCGGCCGCCGCGCTCACGGCCACCCTCGCCGACGAACGCATCCCGGTGCCCGGCCGGTTGCGCGAGGTGTGGAGGCGGGCCGCGCCGGAGTTGACGGCGTATCACGCCGACAGCGCCGAACGGGCCGCCCTCCTGCACGCCGCCGCGATCGGCACGGACCCGGACCTCGCCGAGTACCTGCGACCGCTCGCCGCACAGCACTGGTGGTCCGCGGAGTGGGCGCGGCCCGCCCTGCCCGTGACCGCGCTGGCCCTGATCCCTGGCGAGGAGCGCCAGTTGATGGCCTCGGACGCGACCGGGCGGCTGCGGACGTACGACGTGGAGGGCGGGGCAGGGGCACCTCTCACCGCCTCGCCCCGCCTCTCCGAAGAGTCCGCCGACTCGCCGTCGGCGCACCCCTATGCCGTACGACCGCGCTCTCTCGCTCCTCGCGACGCCCGCTCGGCGCTGTTGCTCGACGGGTCCGACGCGCTGCTGCCGCTCGTGACCGAGGACGACCCGACCACGGCGTTCGCGCTCGGGCGGATCGCCGAGCACCACGGCGCGGCCGCGCTCACCGGGGAGGAGTCGCTGGTCACCGCGCTCGGCGGCGGTAGCGACCGGAGCCCGTACGCGGTGGTCGGCGACCGGGGCGGCTCGGTGCACGTGTGGTCCCTGGGCGAGTACCAGGACGTACCGCGCTCCCACCGGGTGCATGAGCAGCCGGTCACGGCCGCGGCCTGCGTCGACACCGCCGACGGGCTGACGCTCACCTTCAGTGCCGGGGCGGACGGTTCGGTGCGGCTGTGGGAGATCTCGGCCGAGCCGATGCCGGTACCGGTGCAGCAACGGCCGCACCGGACCACGGCGCTGGCCGCGGCGGACACCTCCGCCGGCCCGGTGCTGGCCGCGGCCTGGAGCGACGGCGAGCTGCATCTGTGGCACGTGCTGTCCGGCAGGGTGCGGGTACTGCCCTGGCTGCGGCGCTGCGACGCCCTGGCGCTGACCCCAGAGGGGCTGCTGGTCATCGGGGACTCGGAGGGGCTTTGCGGGGTACGGCTGCGGTGGGATGCGCTCTGGGAGGGCTGAGGTGGGTGTCGGCCGACCGACGGGGCCGCATGCCGCGGTGACGGCAGTCACCGGTTCGCGGGCCGGTGCCGGAGCCGTGAAGGAGATCCCGGCTGCCATCAGCGTGGCCGGCGCCGGAAACTCCTCCTCGGCCTCGAAGACTTCGGTGCACACGTACACCGCCACTGCCTGCGGTGTTCGCGGGAGGGCAAGCTGGAAGGTGGCGGTGCGTTCGGCCGAGGTGTACTCCCCAGCGACTTCGAACAGCGCCCCGGGGGCTCTCGGCCTGCCCTCGTGGAGTACCTGCGGCACGTTCCATCAGCTCACCTGCTCACCTGCTCACCTGCTCACTGCGGCGAAGGGACCGCACGGTCACCGGTACGCGCCACCGCCCGCACCATGAAGCCGACGCCTGGAGCCAGCACACCCGCCAGGGCGACCCACCACCGCCAAACCCCACTGTCAGGGACGAGCAGCAGGGTCACCAGGCATCCGAACGCCACCGCGAACCCCGCAACTCCCGACAGGGACGCGGTCACGAGCCATCCGGCCCCGAGATCCAGTGTCCGAACCCGCCGTTCGAAGTCTGGGCGCGCAGCTTCGGTAAGACCCTCCGCTACAGCCTCCTCAGCCACCCGGATCGGGACGGCGCCCGGCAAGTGCCACCCATCGTCGCTCACCAACTCGGCGAGAACATCCCGGCCTCGCCGCTGCGAGGGGTGCCAGAGCAGCCAGCCCCTCGTACCGATGAGCACTTCTCCGGCCGGCTCGATCCCCATCTGGGAGTGAAAGGGAATCCCCTGCCCACGCCCCTCCAGCACAAGGCACTGCACCCTGCGCGTGTTCTCCCGACGCTTCTTCTCATCGGCGCCTTCGGGGCTTCCGGGCGGGGGCACTTCGGTGTGCTGCCCCGTACCGCCGACGGTCACCCGTAGGGCGTGCCAATCGGGGGTCACGGTGCGGGCGGGGCGGTGGGTGGCCTCTGATCGCCACGCACCGACGACCAAGGCGAGGGTCACCAAGGCCCATAGGCCCCCCAAGTCCCGCGCCGTGCCGGACTCCACAGCTCGCCCGGCGAGTTGGCGCTTCACCTCCGCGAGTCGATCATCACCGATGGCACCGAGTTCAGGCTGCTCCGGCACATACGCCACGTACAGCTTGCCGCTGATGCCCTGGCGCCGGTGCGTGGCGGCCTCGAAGGTGGCGGGTACGCCTTCCTTCCGGGTCGGCGAGGGAAGCAGGACGGTGTAGTCGGCCTGTGCGGAGGAACGAGGGCTCCAGCCGGCATCTTCGTTCTCGATCTTCACGATGGGGAGCCGTTCGATCACCGCGCCCGCCTCGGCCAGCACCGCGCTCGTACCTGTACCGCGAGCGTCGGCGGCGGCCAGGGCCACCCACAGCGCCGTCAGCGTAGGCACCACGACCAACAGGCTTACGAGGCGCGCCGACTGCCGGCCTCCCCCTCGCAAGCGCAACGGCACCGTGCCCTCGCCACACCCGGGGGTGGCCGATGCGGCTCGCACGACCCACCGGTACGTATCGCGCCGGGACTGGTCGCCGTTTCGCAGCGTCACCACCCCCCACACCACGAGACACGCGGCAAGCGATGCCAGCGAGCACCACAGGAGGACAGCGCGCACCGGTGTAGCTCCCAGAAAGAGCCACACGGTAGTCAGCACCACGAGGGCCGAGGGGGCCGCCAAGGTGACGAACCGTCCGCACCGCGGAAAGTGGCGGGTGTCGGTCACATCCTTGCTCATGGTCCACCCGCTACTCACCCGAACGCTCCATATCTCCGCTGATCAGGACGCTCCCTTAGAGCCCTGGCGTCCTCACTCGCACGCCTCTTCGCGTCAGCGGCCGCGCCAGGCCTGTCCTTTTCCTCCTCCGCGTTGGGATCGCCGTTGACCGCACCATCGCTGGACTTGGAAAGGTTGCCTCCCGCACCAAGACCGAAACTCACAGGGACGTTGGTGGCCAGATCGCCCGTGAGACCGCGAGCCCGGGACAAGGACCGTCCGTCCGTCGCCCGGTGAACCGCGGCACTTCCAGCCCCACCCGTGAGCCCTCCCGCTACGGCGCCAAGCGTCATCTGTGAGGCGTCGAACCGATCACCGTTGCGAAGGTTGTTGACGGTGTCACCGGCAACCGACGAGAACGCGCCCAACACCGTGCCGTCCACGGCCGTCGCGACCACTCCTCCGCCGAGCCTGGACGCCAGATGGCCTGCGGCGAACGTGCCGCCAAGAGCGCCAAGGCCACCGTTGTACAAGTTGCTCATGTACTCGGGTTTCTCGCCCGTGGCCAGGTTCGTCACGATGCCTGTGCCAGTCCCGGCAGCCCACTGCGCACCTAGTTCGACCGCAAGCCCCAGAACCTTCTTGTCTCTCACGGACGTCCGAATGGTTTGGAAGAAACGTGCGGCAGCCCCCAACAATCGCCCCAACCTCGTAGCCGCCTCCGCAGCCTGCGCTCCCAAGCGCAGCGCGTTCGCCGCCCCGGCCGCCGCCGAGAACCCGACAGTGACGAAGGAGAGCAGTACGGACGCGCCGATCGAAACACCGATCTCGAGGTAGATCTGATGAATCTCGTCATTGATCTCCTCAATGTGGTCCGCCGCCTTCTCGAGCCCTCTCGAGGCCTGCTCGAAAAGCGGCATGGTCTGCTCGACCGCCTTCCCGACATCCCGCCAGTACTCCTGGAAGGCGTCGGCCGATTTCCCTCGCCAGTGCTCACCGAGGACACACCGCACTCTTCGGTCGAGCCCTCCGTACGCCTCCTCCAGTTCCTCCCCCACCGTCCGCCACGCCTTGGCTGCCGTACGCAGCACATCGGGTCGGCCACCGGGATTCACGACCTCGATCCCGGCTTCGTACACCTTCTCGGCGACGCTCTCCTCGCTCAACTCTTCCCACCCTCAAAGAGTCCGGCGAGAGCGTCGTCCGCCGCTTCCGAGTTCTTCGCGTTGTCCTGGGCGGCCTGACTCACCGCCTCGAATTGCCGAGCCAGACTCCCCAACGCCTCGACCATCTCCGCGGCCAGGTCGATGTAGGCCGATGTGACCTCTTCCGACTCCGTCAGAAATCCGAAGCCGTCATGGATCTGCTCCGCACCCGCTCTACGCTCGAATACTTTGACCGCACTTGCCAGGTCACGGGCCCGAGTGTCGAACGCCCCCGCCAGCTGCCCCAGTTCCCGCGCGTCCAAGTAGAAGTTCCCAGACATACGCCGCTCCGCGCTCCCCGTCGTTCGAGATCTTGACGTGCACTTCCGCAACCCCGCTGCGACCGAAGAGTCACGGGCTGCACACGATGGAAGGACGGAGTCAACTCAGTGCGGACGCGCGTCATTGCACCGACGGCTCGGCGAAGTGCGCCGGATCCGCCCGTTCCTTGTCCGTGAGCGGGTCCGAGGAGAACGTCAAGTCGCTGCCCTCGACCGGCGTCCCGCGACGAGCTTGCAGGAGGACACGGGCGCTCACTCCAACGTCGACCAAAAGTCAGCAGCTTGCACGCGATGGGAGTGCTCAGGCTGTGAGGCGCTGGACCGCATGATTGAATCACCCAAATGATCAACGGTACTTGCGGCGGTACCCCCTCGCGCGACCTGCCCACGGTGGTGAAAGCCGTCGCGCAACAGCAGGCCTCACCGCGGGAGTTGCTGGATGCCTGATTGGGCGCCACGGTGTACTGAGCCCGCCCGGACCTCCCGGCGTGTACATCGCCGAAACGCCGGAAGACCAAGTGATGGGCGTCTGAACGCCGTTGGAGGAACTGGCGCGCTTCGCGACCGAGTGCGACTGGTTCTCCACGACGGGATCGGACCTGCTGGCGCAGTTGCCGCCCCGGGTGGACATCGTCCTCGACCCGTCGGGCCTCACCCTCTGCGGATGAGCCCCGGGGCTCTGGACCCCCGACGCAAGCCCCCACCCACCACTTCCCTGCCCCCTGGATGGACCCGATGAGTGGCCTGGTTCCCCACCGTTTCGATGTGCTCGCCTACCACGGAGAGCGGCACGCCCCCGCAGTGCTGCGCTGGGAGGGAGGGGACCACGACTACACCGTGACCGCCGACGGCCCGTGGGGCCGGGTGACCGGCCGAGGGACCGACAGCTTCGAGGCCCTCGTGCGCGTCCGTGAGCAGATCGAGCCCGCGGGCTGGCTTCTCGGCGTCAACGGTGCCCGCCGCGACACCTGGCCCTCCGGGATGTGCCGCGGCATGGGCGGCTTCCTTGTCTACCGCCTGACTCCTCACCAGCGCCTCAGCGGCGCGGACCGCATCCAGACCTTCCACGAGGCGCCCCGGGAAGCCCTGGCCACCGTCGACGAACAGATCCGCTTCGAACAGCAATGGAACGCGACCCCGTGACGACACCTCCCACCGTCCCTCCGGTCACCGAGGCCCTCCGCGCCCAGGCAGCCCGCCAACGCGGCGGCTACGTCTACGCGATCGACCCGTACTTCGACGCCGACGGGGCTGTACCGCCGTACGGGATCGTGGGCGGCTGGTCCGTCGACGAGGAGGGCCGGCTGGTCACCTTCAGCCACAACCCGAACTACCGGCCGTCCCCCGTGGCCCTGGAGTTCCCCGCTCCCCCGACCCCCCTGGACGCCGCCATCCAGAAGGCCGTGACCGGCTACGCGGGCGAGGCGGAACTGCTCGCCGCCTTCCGCGAAGCCACGCTCATGCTCTTCGCCCAGGAGGGACAGCAGGGCCTGTACACGGTCACCGAGGACGACGGCAGCCGTTACGTCCCCGCCTTCACCCACCCGAGCCACACGCCTGACTCCTGGCACCAGTGGCACCACACCCCGGGCCACCAACTCGCGGCCGCGGGCGTCCCGGTGCGCCTCAATCCGGGGCATCGCCTCAGCTTGACGATTCCGGCGGAGGCGCTGCGGCAGCTGGGCGGCCGCTGACGCCGGTCATCTGAGTACGCGGCGCAGAGGACCGGCGTGCATGAGCCGCCGGGTCCTTCACGAAGCGCACCGTCGGACGTGCATCTCCGTCCCGGGAACCATTGGTCGTCCAGCCCCTGCCCTCGGCGGCCGCCGACGCCCACGTTCAAGAGGACAGGGCCGCTGGCTCGCCGCACCCGTGCCGAGCACGACTGCTCGCCGAAGTGCGCCAGATCCGCCCACTGCTTCTTGGTGAGGGGTCAGCCGACCGCACTGCTCACCCGAACAGGGCCCCTGAGGCCCTGCCCCGTTCTCATTCCTTGTGCCCCTGTTCATTGCACAAAGGGCTGGCCAGGTCATTGCGTCGACGAACTACTCGAAGAGTTCGGGGAGCTCGAACCGGAGTTCCCCGTGGAGCGAATCGCGGCACACTTGAACACTTCGCCGCCGATGTACCGCGCGGCGATGGTCGCGGCCGAAGCGAACGTGTTGCGCTGCCCCTTGTCGAGCGTCCGGGTCGGCGGCATATTGGCCACCTCGACTTCGAGGAGTTCGTGCTTGCTCACGGTCCGCCCCTCCCAGGCGCAGGGGATGGCGACGAAGGCACGGTTCTTCTCCACGTACCCGACAGCAGAGTCGACCTTGAACGACTTGACGGTGAAGGCATTGGGCGACCAGTACTTGTCGAGATTCTCAAGATCGTCCGAGTGCCAGAGGTAGTCGATCCGGACGGAGTCCTCTTTCCCAGAGAGCTCGCACCTCCCGGCAGCCGTCCACTTCGCAGGAGAGAACTTGACGGTCTTCTCCGAAACGACACCGCTGTCACCGACCAGCGTCGCGAAGGCCTGCCCCTTGAGCTTGCCGTCGCACACCGAGGTGCTGCGGTTGTCCGTGCTGTCGTCATCCTGGCCGCTGCACCCGGTCAGGACCAGGACTGCCACCGTGACAGCGGCCCAGACCCTCAGGCCCTGCCGAGGTTCACGGGCTACGCGCGCCTCGCGAGGATTCAGCACTATGGAGTTCATCGCCCGCTCCCGGAAGAGTTCCACGTCGCCCCCGTGGTGTGCCCGTCGTCCGCTGCCCGCGCCGCGTACTCGGCCAGTGTGTTGAGCTTCTTAGCGGGCATGTCCACTCCCGAGTTCCTGATTGCTTCGCGGAGCGAATCCGCGGTGGAGTCCCGCACGGCCGTGCGTCCTTCCGCGTACCTGGTGTACGCCTCTTTCTGAGCCTCGTCGGTGGTGTCCTGCTGGACCTGCTCCACCACCATGGCCTGGATGTCCTCGACGGCCCAGCCCGCGATGGTTCCGACGATCGGAGCCGCTGTCCCCGTCACCGCGCCGACCGCCATGCCGAGGCCCCGCCCGGCCCACTTGTCGCCGGTCGCCACAGCATCGTTGAAGTCCTTGTCGGACGCCGAGTGCTCCTCGAAGATCGCCTGATCACGGGCGTCGCTGAGAATCCCGGCCACGATGCCGCCCGGATGCGCCACATTCCCCATCGCGGGAGTCATCACGTCGTAGTCGGGGTGCTGTTTCGCCACCTCCTGCATCCAGATAGCGGTGTTGGCTTGCGAGGCCTCGCTAATCGCGACGTAGGCATCCGGATCGCGTCCGACGTTCGCAAGAAAGGGCACGAGCGTGCCGGTCTCGAAGCCGTTAGGAGGATTGACAGGTTCCCCGAAGGGCTTGATCGTGCCCTGTTCATTCCCGAACGCCGCCTGGACGTCCGCCATGTACTCGGCCGTCATGTTGCCCAGGCTGTCCCGCATCTCGTCACGGGGAGAGCCGCTGACCAGTTCGGGGTCACCGCCGATGGTCTCTACGAGTTCGTTCATCAGGGCCGCGCGCTCTGCGGTGTGCTTGACGGGAGCACCATTGTCGTCGAAGGCGCGACCCGAGGTGGCGGACTCCATCGCGTGGCCGAGGTTGTTGTAGCCGCTCGGGTTGGCAGGGTCGCCCGTGTATCCGGGTCCCTCGGGCCAATGCCGGTCCTTGAGCAGGTAGTCGAGGTGGTCCACCTTCTCACCGTCGATCGTGGCCTCCGAGGTGAGGAACTCGGTGGATGCGTCGGGGTTGTGGCCCAGGGCGTCCATGAAGCCGGTCATCGGGTCGAGCGCCCCGATGTTGGTCGTGCCCAGCGTCCGTGGGTAGCCCCAGTAGGCGTCCGGGTTCTGCCCCCCGTTCGCGCCGTTCTTCTCCGCGGTGATCAGCGCGTCGCCGTAGTCCTGGAGGAAGTCCTTGTCCCACTTGCCCTCGCTCATCAGGCTGCTGGTGAGCTGGTAGCCGCTGAGGCCGTACGGCGACTCGGTGGGGTTGGCGTTGAAGTCGCGCTGGCCCGCCTTGAGGAGGTCGTTCTGGAACTTGGTGATCTCCGGGTCGGGGCCGCCCTTGCGGTGGTCGTCCGACGTCGTGGCCGTACCGATGGTCGTGCCCAGGTTCGCCTTGAGTTCCTTGAGCTGGGCCAGCTGCGCCTTGGAGAGCGTGGTGCCGGCCGGCGGGCTCATGAGCTCGTTGTACTTGCTGAGCATGTTCTCGCCACCGGTCTTGACGGCGAAGTCCCGTGCGAACTCGGGGTCGTTCTTGTTGGCGGACAGGAGCAGGTTGAGCTTGGTGATCTCGGCGTCGGAGAGACGGTCCTTCTTGTTCATCAGCGCGGCGGCCTGATCGGCCTCCACGGCGTCGAGGGTCGTGTAGACGCTGGTGTTGAAGGAATCGCTGTCCCCACCGTTGGCGTCGCGCTCCAAGGCCGAACTGGCCGCCTCGTCGGCGGCGGTGGCCACTTCCAGGACCCGTGTCAGCCGGGAGACGAGCGAGTCCAGCTTCTTCTTGCGCTCCTCGGCGAGGCCCGGCGAGGCAGACGCGGTGGGGCTGTCCTGCCGCGGGTCGACGTCCTCGACGCGGCCGTCGTCGTAGACCTTGTAGTGGTCGTCGCGCGCCTCGTCGAGCAGGGCATGCAACTGCTTCTGGGAGGCGGCGAATTCACCGTGCGCGTCCTGCAACAGCTTGCCGATGCGCTCCGCCTCGGTGGCGGCGTTCTCGTACTCCGTACGGGCCTTGCCCATGGTGACGAAGGCGGCGTCGGCCGCGTCCCCGTCCCAGTGGCCCTTGAGGTGGTTGACGACGCGCTGCTCGAACTCCCTTTGCAGCGCCTCGTACTTGGCCGGCAGGGCCGCCCAGGAAGCGGCGGCGTCGGCCAGCGGCGCCAGGTCGGCCTTGTCGAGGTAGGGGATGGACACCATGTGCGACTGCTCCTTGGGAAGGGTTCCGGTACGACTCGATGGCGCTCCCGGGTGCGGCGCCACAGCCCTGCGGCTCTCGCGCGTCTACGCCTCTACGGCGCGCCCGGGGCGGCTCAGCTCACCCGAAGGGGGTGCTGATCGCGTTCTGCCGGGCCCGTTCCTCCTGCTCGGTGCGGGTGTAGTGCCCGCTGGTGGCGTGGAGCTTGTCGCTGATGTCCTGGAGCAGTCGCTTGAGATTCTGGACCTGGGAGCCCCAGCGGACGTCCATGGTCACCAGGGAGCCGGCGGTCGCCCAGGAGCCGCCCTCGGCCATCCCGCCGGCCGTGTGCTTGTTCAGGCCGCGGGAGGCGCTGAGGCAGTCGTCGTCGGCGCCGTTGTCGACGTTCTCGGTGTCACCGCGCAGCTCCACGAGGGCGTTGGCGGCTTCGTCGAGGCGCTGGGTGTCGACGTTGGTACCACCGCCGCCACCACCTCCACCGCCGTCCGCGGGCACGGAGTTCAGCCGCGTCCGAGGAGTTCCGCTCTGTGATGCCCCGTCGAAGGGAGTACTCATCCCTTATCCCATCCCCGTTGTGTCAGTGGTGGACATGCCCGGTTCGCTCACACGACCGCGGGTTGCGTTGCACGCATTAGCCGTGAGGTGCCCGTTCCGGCCGAACCGAGGGCTCGGCGCCTAGGCAAGAACATGCCAATCAAGCAGGCCGAACATACCGGATCTTTCTTTGCGTGGACCAGCGGTCAACGGGCTGTGAGACCCAGTCGGCTTGACGGACGTCTGCCCGCCAAGCCATAGGTCGTCGATCGGCCGCTGACGCCCCCTTAGTGCCGAGGCGGCCAATGGCCAGGCGGTGGACCGTGCTGCTGGTATGGATTTTGCTGTGGCGGAGCGGGCTGCTGGTACGGGTTCTGCTGTGGCAGAGCGGACGGCGGGACGGATTGCGCATAGGTGACAGGACCGCTGGGCTCGACACCCCAGGAGCCTTGCGCCCGCACGCGACGACTGCCTTTGAAGAGCCAGAAGCCGCCGAGCAGAAGGAGGAGGGTAATGAGGGCTCCTACGGCCGAAACACCGACCATGGCGGAGTCCACCCCCTGCGAGTACGTCTTCGGTGTGCCGTCGTCTCCGGGTCCGAAGTGCAGACCTGTCCCCGTCTCGCCAATCGTCACTTCCTTCTCCGGAGTGAGCTTCGCCGCAGCCTGTAGGGCCGCCTCGGCATTGATCACCCCGTATCCGGTCTCTGCGCTGTATCCGCGGGTTGCATGTGAAGCAGTCCTCTCAAGGACGGTTTCCACCTGGTGCGGCGTGAGATCCGGGTACTTCGAGACGATCAGCGCGCTTACGCCCGCAGCCAACGCACAGGCTGCGGAGGTGCCCCCACCGGACGTGCGCCCGCTGGAGCGGGAATCCGCCTCATTGATCGCAACGCCCGGAGCCGCGATGTCGATGTAGGAGTGCACCGACGAGAACGACGCGCGCGAACCGTCCTGGGTCGAAGCGGCCACGGTGATGACGCCCGGGTAGGCGGAGGGGTAAGAAATGGCGTTGTCGTGCCCCGCCCGCTTGTCCCCCAGGTTGCCGACCGCACCAAGAATGGTGACGCCCTTCGACAGGGCGTAGTCGATGGCTTTCAGATCCCCCACTTGGTAACCGCCAAAGGACTTCCTGGAACCGATGGACATGGAGATGACATCGGCTCCGTGGTCCGTCGCGTAGGCGATCGCCTGCGAAAGCGCGTCAGGGTTGCTCAGGCGGCCACCCTGGTAATTGGGGTCATCCTCCTCTCGGACCACCCGCAGGCCGAGGACCTTCGCTCGGGGAGCGACGTCGAGGACACTGGAGGCCATCGCTGTCCCGTGCCCGCCGTACCACGGCTGGGACTTGTCATTGGCCTTGAGGAAGTCCGGGCCCTCGGTGGCACGGCCTTTCAGCTCTGGATGGTCGGTGCGGATGCCGGTGTCGATCACCGCCACGGTGACGCCCTCCCCCTTGCTGATGGCGTGGGCGGCCGGCACGGACATGGCAGGAAGTTCCCAGCCCTGGGGTGGAGCGGCGGATGCTGTGTTCGCGTTGCTCAAGGTCAGGGCCGCCGCCAGAAGGACACCTGTCACGATGTGCTTGCTCACTTCCCCAACACCGTCCTCCGCAGATCCTCGGCGTAGATGGCCGCGAGGGCCTGCGCGGTTTCCCTGTAGGGGTGCCGTTCCTCCCAGCCGATGAAGGTCCAGGGTTCAGGCAGCTGACCGACCGGACGTGCGGGGTCGGTGGGCCCGGTGGTGATGGTCACGACATAGGGCGAATCAGGCATGAAGACCTGTGCCGAAGCACCTCCGATGCCCATCTTTTCGCTCCAGTCGGCAGCCTGTGTGCCAGGAACGGCAAACGGTCGGACCGTCGGCGCTCGATCAGAACCCGCGGCATCGCTCTGGATTCTCTCGATCTTGGAGTCCACGGCGTTCGCGGCCGCGGGCGAATCAGCTACGACAAGTCCGATGGTCGCGGCCATTTCGCCGCTCAAGTCGGTGTACGTCGCTCGGAGTACGACCTTGCATCCGTCGGCCGTCACATCCCTTGCGAGATCAGCGGTGAACGCCGCCTCGCAGGAAGTGTTCTTGGAAATCCCCTGGCGTTCCCAGACGCTGGCATCGCTGCCGACCGTCTCGCTGGTGAGGCGAGCGGGAAAGATGTCATCGCTTTGCAGGTTGTGCCACGCTTTGGGGATGAAAGCGTCGTTCGAGTTGCGCTCCTTTGAACCCTGAACGGTCTTGTAGACAGTCAGAGCGGTACCGAGGAGCGGAATAACGGCAAACAGGATCAGCAGGATCCCGAATACTTTGCGGGCTCCACCCTTCGATTTAACCTGGGGCGCCGGCTGGTACACCGAAGAGGGCCCTCCCGAAGCAGGGTACGGCACACCGTATTGGGGAGAATCGGGCTGAATGTGCCCTGGAGACGGCTGACTGGAGTGCACTGACTTCCTTTTTACTCTGGCACAACTGAATGCGGCAGACGTGCCATGATCGCTCGCGGCATGTGGCCACGGTCGGCATCGATTGCCATGTGAGCCCATGACCCCACCGGGCGGTCGAGCGATTACTCAGCGCGGCCCCATGCGGTACGGGCGCGACGCTCACCGGCGTCACGCCCGTTCAACGATCCAAGTCGTTCTCGGCTACTGCTGCGGCGGCCACTGACTCTGGGGCGGCGAGGGCTGCTGGTACGGGTTCTGCTGTGGTGGGGCAGGTTGCTGGTACGGGTTCTGATGCGGCGCGGCGGGCTGCTGGCCGTAGTGCGGGTGGCTAGCGGGGCCACCAGGGCCGCCACTGTTGTTCTTGTTCCGCTTGGAAGCCCTGACGACCAGGAAAACGATCAGGCCGACGACAGCGAGGCCAATGACACCGATGACAGCCCAGATGAGCATTGCTTTGTTGTCAGCCTTCTCTTGTTCGGCAGCCGATGAACCCGGCGACGAGGTCGCGGACTTTTCCTTCAAAGACTCGGGGACTGTGAGCGGGCCGTACTTCGAGCCTGCCGGGATATCCGCTTTGAGAGCTGCCAGCGGCTGGATGATCCCATACCCATATCCTTTATCCGGCAGGGAGAGACCCTTCTCAGAATCCGGCAAAGCCGCCGTCTTCACCAAACGGTTTACGATCTGCCCTGCCGTCAAATCAGGATATTTGGAGCGGAGCAAGGCAACCGCCGCTGATGTGTAGGCAGCAGCGTCTGAGGTGCCGTTTGCCGCATGATAACCGTAACCATCTGCGTTCGCTGAGACGATATTGGCACCAGGGGCGGTCAATGCAACGAAACTACCGGTGTTCGATCCACTCCAGAGGAGCCCGTCATTCTTGACAGCACCGACCCCCAGCGCTCCAGGTGAGGCCGCTGGATAGCACTTTCCACCTTTATCATCCTCGTTGCCAGCCGCGCCGACGACCAAAACGTCTTTACTCAAAGCATAGGCCACAGCATCTGATACATCTTTCAACGCTTGCGGATCACTAGAATCAAAGCAAGAGGAGACGTTAATAACGGAGGCGCCATTGTCAACAGCGTACCTAATTGTCCCTGAGAGCTTCACCTTGACCGAATCCCGAATCGGCAAAATTTTTGCCTTCGGGGCCAGCCCAATCACTCCATCATCCACTCCATGCCCATGGGCGGCGATGATCGAAGCCATGGCTGTTCCATGGTTTTCCCCGGGGTCCGGCTCGGTGCTCCCCCCATCTACAAAATCCTTACCCTCTAGGACATTTCCCTTCAGGTCGACATGATCTGCATTCACCCCGTTATCGATTACTGCAACAATGACGCCACTACCCTGGGAGATTTTCCACACGGATTCGGCGTTAAGAGCCTTCAGCGCCCACTGATCATCTCTCACTTGGTCTGCAGTTGCGGTCGGCGCAGATGCGAACAACACCCCGCTGACCGCTGCGCAGTATCCCAAAACTCGAAGTGTTCGCTTGAAGCCCATCCGTGTTTCCTCCCTGAGGCCGACGCGGGGGATGCATCCCGCGAGTGCACCCCCCGCGCCTTCCTACCAGCTACAGCACGCTGGCTGGTCTATTCCTCGATGACCCGAGGTGCCACGTCACGCTGCGGAGTCCAGGTCTCTTCATCCTCGACCAAGTAGTCGGGACGCTCGCCCTCGCGCTGCTCGTCTTCCTTGCGTCGCCCAGTACGCGAGCCGGGGGCACCTGCGATGCCGCCCTTGCGGACAGCGCTCGCACCCTTTCCTGCGGCTCCACGGCTGCTGTGCAGGCCCGAGCCGCCGGCAGTGCCCCTGCCTGCACCCGCACCGGACTTGGGTGTGCCGCCGACCACACCACCACGAGCCGTGCCTCCGACACGTCCAGCCGCACCCTTTGCGCCTCCAGCGCCTCCGGCACCTACGCCGCCAACACCTCCGGCACCAGCACGACCGGCCATACCGGCAGCAGACGCACCTGCACGCCCCGCCATACCAGCGCGAGCGGCACCGGCTCCGGCGGCCCCGCCCACGGCACCGCCGATGAAGCCGCCTCCGCCACTGATGCCACCACCGCCAGCGGATCCACCACCGACCGTGCCCATGCCGCCAACCGTGGTGCCTCCAGTACGGCCCCCCGAGATGCCGTCAATCGCTGTCCCGACGTGTCCCGTCGGTGGGGTCGGCTTATGTGCTCCACCGGTGACTCCTGAAGGCGGAGTCACAGCCTTGGACGAGCTGATGCCACTCGTCTGGGCCGTTCGGGCAGTACCAGAAGACACACTTTGCGGGCTCCGAGGCGAACGGGCCGTCGGCACAGGCACGGGTGTCGGAGCAATTCCGCCGGGATCCCCCGGATAGTCATGATCATCCTCACGCCGGGGCAGCTTGTTCCACGACCCCATAGCCCTGGCCTGAGAGTTATAAGAAGCCCCCAGCGTCTCCATCTTCGCGGCCATCTTCAGCTGCGCCTCCCGGCCCGCCGAAAGGTCGTCCGCGTTCGCGTCGAGGGCGTCCTGCGCGCCCTTTCCGGCAGCCAGGTCCTTCTTCAAGCCGTCGTCGCTGCGCGTGAAGCCGTCGCCCAGGCTGTTCATCGCACTGGAAAGCTTGCTCGGCTTCTCCATCGCCATGACTTCGGGCTTGATGAGGCTCAGCGTGTGGCCCGCGTTCGCCATCGCCGTCGAGGTGTGGCTGGCGTACTTGGCGGTGTCGCCGATGCTCTTGCTGACCTGCTTCGCCTTGGCGGCGAACCTGTCGGCCGCGGCCCCCTTCCAGTGTTCCTGGATCCGGGCCACTTCCTTCTCGAACTCCGACTGGATGCTCGTCAGCTGGGTCGACAGCCCCATCCAGCCCTTGGCCACGCCGGACACGAGTTCAGGCCTGGCATGCTGCACCATGGCCTTCATCTCGTCCATGTCCTTGCCGCTGGCAAAGGGTGTCGTGTGCTTCTCGTTGAAGCACATGTTCATCTCGGTGTAGTCGTAGTCGATGTGGCCGTCGCTCTCAGCCATGCCCCTGTGCCCCCTCGTTGATTCGCACCTCAGCCCTCACGATGATCATCGATCACTGCTTTCCCGCGTTGGGAAAACTTGCCTGGGCGTCATAGTCGGAGTCCTGATACGCCCCGTGCGCGTATTTCGTCTTCTGTCCGAACTCGTCCATGACGGAATTGAGGTACATCACAGCATCCTCGATGTACGTCTTGATCTCGTTGTGAGCGTTGGCGAGCTTTTCCGCCTCGTCAAAGCCCGTTCCCAGCGCACCCGCCGGAAGGTAGGTGTTGGTTTTCGAGTCGGTGTCCGCCTTGCCGAGATCACTGAGGACCCGGTTCAGCGCGGTGACGGTCTTCTCGAGCTCGTCGAGATCGACGCTTACTTCTTCAGCCATGCTCAGCTCCCCGTTGACTCCACGTTGTTACCCACACCCTGCTTGCGTCGCCAGTCGCCCAGTACCCGGCCGCCGCCCACCAGCAGCAGCACCAGGGCGAACCCCGCTGCGACCACGTACAGCGCGTACCGTTCCGTTCGCTGCTGTTCCGTCTCGCCGAGGACCAGTGTCGCGGCCTGGACGTCGGCCGCGTCGCCCACGGGGCCGGCCGAGTCCGGCTTGGGGCCGTCGGCCGAAGGCGTCGTCGTGTCGTCGTTGACCGCTGCGGTCGGGTCGACGACCCCCCAGCCGACGAAGTCGTCACGACCCGCCTTGGTCCGGTCCGCCGTCTGCTCGATCTGGGTGATGACCTGCTTGTAGTCCCAGTCCGGGTGCTTGGCGCGGATCAGGGCGGCCACGCCCGAGACGTACGGCGCCGCGAAACTCGTGCCCTGGTCGACGCAGTTGCCGCCCACCGGGACCGTCGAGACCATGTCGATGCCCGGTGCCGCCACACCGACGAAGGGGCCCGACTGGGAGAACGGGGCGCGGGCGTTGTTGCGGTCCGACGCCGCGACCGCCAGGACGCCGGGGTACGCCGCCGGGTACGTCTCCTTGACCTTGCCGTCCGCCCCGTCGTTGCCGGCCGCGGCCACGATCAGCGCGTCCTTCGACTGGGCGAACTTGATGGCCGACTGGAACTCCGCGTCGACCGCCGGGTCCATCTTCGACGCGGTGTCCTGCGAGATGTTGATGACCTTCGCGCCCTGCGAGGCGGCCCACCTGATGGCGGCCATCATCGTGCCGACATTGCCGCTGCCCTGGTCGTCGTTCTGACGGACCGGCAGGATCGTCGCCTCCGGAGCCAGGCCGATGAAACCGGTGCCGTCGAGCTTCCGGGCCGCGATGATGCCCGCCACCTTGGTGCCGTGGCCCACCTTGTCCGTCTTGCCGTTGCCACCCGCGTGCAGGTAGTCCTTGCCGTTGACGACAGCCTTCTTGAGCTGTGCGTTGACGGTGTCCACGCCGGTGTCGATGACGGCGACCTTGACGCCCTTGCCCTTGGTGTCCTTCCACAGCTGGTCGAGGACCACGCGCTGAAGCGACCAGGGCGTTCCCTTGATCACGTCGGACGGGAACGAGCAGCTGGTGTCGTCCACCTGGAAGCGCACGTCGTCGTCGGCCAAGACGGTCCGTACCCGGTCCGCGGCGGCTGCCGGCGCGGCGCCCGCGAAGGGCAGCCCACAGGCCAGGACCGCCAGGGCGGCGGTACCTGCGGCGCTCCGGCGCGCGGCGGCGGTGCCTGCGACGCGTCGACGCGCCGCGCGCGATGCCCCGGATCCCACTTGTTACGTCCTCCCGTTGTGTTTCCCCGTACGGCGTGTGGACCAGCCGCGAAGGCGCGGAGAGCCGGCGGCCCGGCCCCGCACCCGCACCCGCACCCGCACCCGCACGGGACTCGGCCCGCACAGGGCGGGATTCGGTCCCACGCCAACGACACGACCGCAAGCCACTCAAGCGACCGCGAGCCGACTACCCACTACGCACCAAAGCCCCGGCTATGAACCGAAACGTCCACACACCCCGTGAAGCACCGATGGGGGCGAGCGCGCTGTCGCGCACTCGCCCCCATCAGGCGGTCACGTCAGCCGCCCCAGATCTGGGCGTTCTTCGACTCGGTCGCCTGGTAGTTCTGCGCGGCGCTGTCGAGGGCCTTGGCGATGGCCTCCAGCGTCTGCTGCATGGAGGCGGCGCGCTGGTCCCACTCGGCCTGCTTGGCGCGGTAGGACTCCTGGGCCGAGCCTTCCCAGCTCGCGGAGATCCGCTTCACGCCGCTCTCGAGCTCGTCAAGCTGCGTACGGATCTTGCCCGCGGTGCTGCGGACGTCCTGCGCGGCCTGGGAGATCGTGGCGAAATTTACAAGAATCTGCCCGGACATCTCTTCTGTGTCTCCTCAGATGTATGGATGGTCGATCACGGACGTACGCCGCGGCGCACGGGTGCGATCATCCGAAGGGGGACGAGGCCGCGATGTTCTGGATGGACGCGCGCTGCTCCTCTTCCGAAGCCGCGTAGGCCTTGGTGCTCTGGTCGATCGCTTCCTTGATGTCGTTCAAGATCTGGTTGATCTTGTTCGCATCCTGGTTCACCTGCGACTGCAAGTTGTTGTACGCGGTGGCCGCCGAGCCCTTCCAGCCGCCCGTGATCGTGTCGATCACGGTCTGAAGGCGGGAGATTTCGCCCTGGATCGAGGAGTTGACCGAGGAGATCTTGCCGCTGAACGCGACCATCTCCTCCTCGGTCATGGTGAACTGCTGTCCAGCCATGTCGTGTCCCCCATGAGACGTAGGAGTTCTGAGTAGACCCTCGCTCGGAACGCCGGCCCCGAAGGGGGTCGGTCGTACCCAGTCCGGTCTGGTTCCACTCTAGTCGCATCCGCTGACAGAGCGAACATCAGTTGGGGCATGTAGCAAGATCGCGATGAAGTCAACTCACCATTTTCACAAGTGCGTTCGTGAAGTGTGAGCGGCCCGCGACCCACAGCGGGGCTACGGACTACGACCCCTGCGCCTGCTCCGCGTTCCCGCTGCTCAGTTCCGGCCCCGCCGCCAGCAGGTCCGCCCACGTCGCCGGGACCACCGCCGCGCGGATCTTGCCGTAACCGAGGCGCACCTGGGACGTGTTGGTCTGCTGGGTGTTGGCGTCGGCCTTCTCGCCACCCGTGACCTCGCTGTCGTTGCGTGCGGGGACCGAGTAGCGCAGACCGGTGTCGGTGACGAGGAAGGTGCTGCCGCCGCCGGCGTCGGTGCCCGTGACCCGCTTGAAGAGCAGGCCGCTGCCGGGCGAGACGTAGGTGCGCGAGCCGCTCTGGGAGAGGTCCTTCGGATAGTCCCGGCCGCTCCAGACCGTCATCAGGGGCCGGTTGGTGTTCTCGTTGACCGCGCCGCCGTGCCAGATGCTGCACGAGACCTTGTCGCCGCCCTGCTTCCAGTGCGTGTTGGCCTGCACCACCGTCTCTTCGGGCCACTTCTTCGGCGCCATCCACTCACCGTTCTCCGGGTGGATGTCGTTGAACCCGACCTGGACCGGCGCCGGGGTGGTGCCGGCGTACACGGCGTTGATGAACGGGCTGCTGAGCCACATCTCCGCCGTGAAGTCGGAGATGGGCCGCACCTCGTTCTTCAGCACGATGTACTTCTGCTGCCGGTCCCCGGTGCCGGTCACCAGGACCATGCCCACCTTGGCGACGCGGGTCGGAAGCCCGTCGACGTTCGCCTGCGCCCCGGCGTCCCCGCCCAGCGACGGGAACTCGAGGTCGCCCACGACGTTCAGCGTCTTGATGAAGTCCGGGCTGACGCGCTGCGGCTGCACCCCTTCGCCGAACACGGCGCGCTGGATGTCCTGGAGCGTGTTCTCGCTCGCGAGCCGCCAGCCCGTGCCGCCGATGAGATAGGCGCTGCCGTCCGGAGTGACCATGTACCGCGGTCCGTTGCCGCTGAGCGAGCCGGGGTCCTTCGGTCCCTCGACGTACAGGACCTTGTTCCCCCTCAGCTCCCCGCGCTTTTGCAGCAGCTTCTGGTAGTCGCTCCTGTCCAGCACGTACGTGGCGCTGACCGGCTGGCCGTCCTGGCCCGGGGCCTGGCACAGCGCCCAGGTCTTCGCCGTCTTGGCGTCCTCCGGGGACGGCAGCCGGTCCGGGGCGAAGGGGATGCCGACCGTCGCGCCCATCGAGTACTTGCTGTTGTCGAGCACCGACTCCTTGATCTTCAGGACCTGGGGGTTCTCGCCGTTGAGCAGCAGCTTGGCGGAGGCCAGGTTGAGGACCGGGTGCAGGCTCGGCTTGCTCTCGCCCTTGGTCTTCACGAGCACGTAGCGCGTCGTCGACTCGCTGCCGACGAGGATGTTCTTGCCCTGCGCGTCCCAGCCCTTCGGCGCGGTCGGGCTGAGCATGCCCCAGGCGCCGAATCCGATGAGCACGAGGACCGCCACACCGAGACTCGGCAGGACGGTCTTGAGGGGCCGCGGTGCCGCCTCCTCCGAACCGTGCGGCGACGGCTGAAGAAACGCCGCCACCGTGCGCCTGCGCGCGAAGGAGTAAGCGTTCAGCTCATCCCGACGTGTCGCCATCGATGGGTCAACTCCCCGTTATTTCGCTTTGTTTCCGACTGCGGAACTCCCCAGGGCCGCCCGGTACTCCGTGGCGTTTGCTCCTGCAGGGGCCTCTACTATGCCGTGTGACGATCGCACCGTACGGTACGGGGTACGGTGATCCGCCGCCAGCTCGAGTCGCGGCCAGACAATGCAAAGGGGTTGTACCGGGGGATGAGCACTGCGACCAGGTCCCGGCGCCGAAACGGCAGCCGTCGTACCCAGGAGAACCAGGGACCGGGGCCGGAGCCGGAACCGGCACAGCCGTCCTCGGGCGCGCGGCCCGCGAGCCCTGCCGCACCCTCGCTGGCCCGGCGCCCCGGCAGCATCGGACCCCTGCGCGTCCAGCAGCTGGTCGGCTTCGAACTGGCCGCCGCGGTCCTGCTGATCGGCTGGCTGCTGCGCCCCATCGGTCTCACCGTCGGCATCGTGCTGGCCGTACCCCTGGTCCTGGCCGGGCTGCTGCGCCGCCGCGGCCGTCCGCTGCCCGAGTGGTTCAGCACCGCCCGCGCGCTGCGCGACCGCCGCAGGCGCAACGCCGACCCCGTGCCGCCCGGCACCGACCCCGGTTTCGCGCCGGCCGTCGAGTGCGACCCGGCGCTGCGCACCTACAGCTTCCAGGACCGCGAGCAGCGCGAGATCGGGATGCTCGGCGACGGCACCTTCCTCACCGCGCTGGTTCAGGTGCAGGCCGCCGACACACCGCTGCGTCCGGCCTACGGCACCGGGGACATCCCCCTGGACCTGCTCCAGGGCCTGCTGGAGGTGGACGACATCCGGCTCGCCTCCGTCCAGGTCGTCCAGCACACCCAGCCCGCGCCCGCCCCGCATCTGCCCCCGCAGGCCATGGCGGTCCGTTCCTACGGCCCGCTCCAGGCCCAGAGCATGACGCCCGGACTCCGTATCACCTGGGTCGCGCTCAAGCTCGACCCGGAGCTGTGCCCGGAGGCCGTGGAGGCGCGCGGCGGCGGTATGCAGGGTGCCCGGCGGGCGCTGCTGCGGGTCGCCGACCAGCTGGCCAGCCGTCTCATGGGAGCCGGCATGCAGGCCAAGGTGCTGAGCGAGGCGGACATCTGCGGCGCCATCGCGACCTCCAGCTGTGTGAACCCGATGGCGACGACCGGCGGTGCCGCGCTTGACGGCAGCCGCTCCGGACGCCGTACGGCGGAGAGCACCCGCACCTGGCGCTGCGACGACCGGCTGCACACCACGTACTGGATCTCGAAGTGGCCCCAGTTCGGCGGTGCCGGACCGGCCTTCCCCCGGCTGGTCGGTGCGCTGACCTCGGCGCCGACGCTCGCCAGCACCTTCTCGCTCACCATCAGCAGGCGGCGCGGCAAGCTCCTCGCCCTGTCCGGGCACGTACGGCTGACCGGCCGCGGCGAGAACGAACTGGGCGAGGCCGCCCAGCACTTGGAGCGCGCCGCGTCCGCGTTCAAGGTCGGCCTGGTACGGCTCGACCGTGAGCAGCTGCCCGGAGTCCTGGCCACCCTGCCGCTGGGAGGTACCCGCTGATGTCCGCTCCCACCATGCGTCCCGGCGGCCGCTCCGGCTTCGGGAACTCCACCCCGGGCTTCCCCGGTCAGCGCCCCGGGCATCTGCCCCGCTCCCCCGAGCCCGCCCGGCTCGGTCCCGAGCGGCGCCTGCGGGAGGCGTTCGGCCTGCTCGGCCCGCGCCGTGAGCGCCACCTCGTCGACGCCGACGTGCTCGCGCAGCTGACCCTGCCGGTCGGCGACGACGGCCTGATCCTCGGCATAGACCAGGACAACAACCCCGCCGTGCTGGGCCTGTGCCGTCCCACCCGCCTCGACATGGTGCTGGTGGGCGGAACCTGGATGGCCCAGGTCATCGCCCTGCGCGCGGCGGCGATCGGCGCGCGCGTGGCCGTCGAGACGGCCCGTCCGCAGCTGTGGGCGCCGATGGCGCAGGCGGCCGGCGGGGGCCAGCAGTGCGTGACCGTGCACCAGGTGGGGCGGATCGCCCCGCAGGGCCCGTCCCCGGCCAGCCCGGTGCTGATCATCCGCGACCTGGGCATCCGCCCGCCGCGCAGCCGTCTCACCACGACGCCCTGGCAGTCGGTGCTGACCCTGCTCCCCTATCTCGGCCCCACCGCGCCCCGGCTGCTCGCCAACGCGGACGTCGTCGGGGTGCAGCGGATCTCCCCGCAGGAGTCCCAAGTGGTCGGCAAGTCCATGCGGTTGCCCCAGGGCGACTCCGCGTCCCTGTCCTCACTCGCCGACAACGTCGCCCTGTGGTGCACGCAGAAGTCCCGGCAGTACGTGATGACCCAGCCCACCGACGCGGAGACCGGTCTCCTCGGAGCGCCTCGCCGGATGGACTGACCGGAGCGGTCACGGCAGGCCAAGGCGGCACCCTCTCACACGAGTTCGTGATCGCACCGTAGCGCTGTGTGAGGGGGGCCAGGCCAAGTAGGGTGCTCCTGCACGAGGTTCGCTCAGGAGAAAGGGCCCGCCGACCATGGCTGACGCGGACGACATCGCCGCAAAGACACCGGACGACGACGTCCGGGCGCGAAAGGCGAGGGAACGGGACGAGCTGTACGGCCTGGACATCTCCGGTGTCGAGTGGCACAGCGCGCCCGGCACCGAGGATCACGAGGAACGCGTCGAGATCGCCTACCTCCCCGAGGGCGCGGTGGCCATGCGGTCCTCCCTGGACCCGGACACCGTGCTGCGGTACACGGAGGCGGAGTGGCAGGCCTTCGTACTGGGCGCCCGCGACGGCGAGTTCGACCTGGAGCCCGCGTCGGACCCCGGCGGTCTCCCGGCGGAGTAGGGGCGGCGGCCGGGCCGCGGAACCGACCGTCCCTCCAGAAGACAGCCAGAAGACAGACAACCGTCACAAGGCCGACATCGGGGCAGGCGGACGTCCGGTGCGTGCGAGCGCACAGCGGACGGGCCTGCCCCGCTGACGGGTGTGGCGTTTAGGCTTGATGCGGGTGCGACGCAGGAACCCACGGGTGGGTCGTTCGCGTCCAGGGACTTCAGTCGGATCGGCCGACAGGAACGGTCGCCCCCGGCACGGCACATGAGTGCCCACACGGCACGAGGGTGCTCGACCAACCAGGAGGAATTGTGCAGAGCGATCGGGACGGGCTGCGCGCGGGCTGGACCACGCCCAGCGACGACCAGTCCGACGCGGAGTCCGCCACGGAGATGACGGGCGAGTTCACCATCGACTACGCCGCACCCGCCTGGTACACGCAGAGCGCGGCGCCCCAGCCCGAGCCCGAGCCCGAGGCAGCGCCTCCCGCGCCGACTTCTGCCCCCGCCGCGCCCGCACCGCACCCCGGTCACCCCGATCCGTCCGGTCCCGCGCCGTCGCCGGCCGCCGCGACCCCGCCGCCCCCGCCGTGGTCCGGCGCCCCGACGGCCCCTCAGCCGCCGGCACCCCCGCACCCCCAGGGCGGCTACGGCTACCCGCAACCGCCGAACCCGCAGGCCGGTTACGGCTACCCCCAGCCGCCCGCGCCGCCCAACCCCCAGAGTGGCTACGGCTATCCGCAGCCCCCGAACCCGCAGAGCGGCTACGGCTACCCGCAACCCCCCGCGCCTCCTACGGCGCCCCCCGCGGCCTCGGCACCCCCGGCGCCCCCGGTCGCTCCCGTCTCCCCCGGTGACGCCCCCGCCCCGACGGCGAGCACCCCCGAGCCCCCTACGGCCCCCTCGGCTCCGGTGGCCAACGCCCCCGAGCCCGCGGCACCCGCCGTAGCCCCGCAGGCACCCTCGGAAGCCGAGGCGCAGGCGGCTCCGGCCGAGCCCGCCTCCCCCGAGGAAACCGGATCCGGCAGCGAGGACGCGGACACCGCCCAGGCCTCCGAGGACACGGCACCGGAAGCCCCTGAAGCCCCGCTCACCGCTCCCGCCGTCGACCCCGAGCCCGGCGCCGAACCCCAGGCAGCCGCGCCCGACGCCCCTGCCGTCCAGGCCGACGCCCCGGAGCAGACCCCGGCCGCACCGACCGCATCCCCTGAGCAGCCGCAGGCACCCCAGAGCGCCTCCCCGGAGCAGCCCCAGGCCGCCCAGGTCCCGCAGGTCCCCCAGATCCCGGCACCGGAGCAGCCGCAAACAGCAGCCCAGGCACCCGCTCCCGAGCAGCCGCAGCCCGACACCCAGCCCGAAGGCTGGCGTCCTCCACCGGCGCCGCAGGGCGCGGTCCCGCCGCTGCCGCCGCAGTTCGCCCAGGCGGCCCCGGGTGCGGCCCCCGCGCCGGCGCCGGAGTGGTCGACGGGCGGACAGCCGCAGCCGCCCACCGCTCAGCCCGGCGCCGCGCTCCCGCCCGCCCAGCCGACGCCGACCGCGGGACAACCCCAAGCTCCGCAGGCCCCGCAGCCCGCCCCGGGCACGTGGCCGGCCACCCCGCACCACCCCGACGCCCAGGCGGCACCGGGCGGTTACGGCTACCCGCAGCCCCCGGCTCCCCAGCCCGGTTACGGCTACCCGCAGCCGCCCGCGCCCCAGCCCGGCTACGGGTACCCGCAGCCGCCGGCGCCCCAGCCCCACCAGAGCGGTTACGGCTTCCCCCAACCGCCCGCCCCCCAGCCCCCGCAGAGCGGTTACGGCTACCCCCAGCAGCAGCCCCCGGCACCTCAGGGGCAGCCCGGCCAGCCGGGTCAGCCCGTGCCGCCGCCCCCCGCCCAGCCGGGACCCCCCGCCCAGCCGGAGCAGCCGCAGCCGCAGTTCCCGGGGCAGCAGCCGCCCCAGGCGCCGAACCCCAACCCCTACGCGGGCGCTCCGGGCCAGCCCGGCGTGGACCCCCGTACCGGTGCCGGGTGGCCGGCCGCCGTCCAGCACGACCAGCGGCAGCAGGTCGCCGGCGCGGGTGCGCCGCTCGGCTACAACGCCGCCGTCGAGCTGACCTCGGACCGGCTGGTCAACAGCAAGAAGCAGAAGGCCAAGAGCAGCAGGCCGACGCCGGGCGGATCGAAGTTCAAACTCGGCGGCAAGAAGGAGGAGGCGGAGCGGCAGCGCAAGCTCGACCTCATCCGCACGCCGGTGCTGTCCTGCTACCGGATTGCGGTGATCAGCCTCAAGGGCGGCGTGGGCAAGACGACCACGACCACCGCCCTCGGCTCGACCCTCGCCACCGAGCGCCAGGACAAGATCCTCGCCATCGACGCCAACCCGGACGCCGGCACCCTCGGCCGCCGGGTGCGGCGCGAGACCGGGGCCACCATCCGTGACCTGGTCCAGGCGATCCCGTACCTCAACTCGTACATGGACATCCGGCGGTTCACCTCGCAGGCGCCGTCCGGCCTGGAGATCATCGCCAACGACGTCGACCCGGCCGTCTCCACGACGTTCAACGACGAGGACTACCGGCGTGCGATCGACGTGCTGGGCCGTCAGTACCCGATCATCCTCACCGACTCGGGCACCGGTCTGCTCTACAGCGCGATGCGCGGGGTGCTCGACCTCGCCGACCAGCTGATCATCATCTCGACGCCGTCGGTGGACGGGGCGAGCAGCGCCAGCACGACCCTGGACTGGCTCTCCGCGCACGGATACGCGTCCCTCGTCTCGCGCTCCATCACCGTGATCTCGGGTGTCCGCGAGACCGGCAAGATGATCAAGGTGGAGGACATCGTCACCCACTTCGAGCAGCGCTGCCGGGGCGTGATCGTCGTACCGTTCGACGAGCACCTGGCGGCCGGTGCCGAGGTCGACCTCGACATGATGCGCCCGAAGGTCCGGGAGGCGTACTTCGACCTGGCCACGATGGTGGCCGAGGACTTCGCGCGGGCCCAGCAGGAGCAGGGTCTGTGGACGGGCAACGGCACCAACCAGCCGCCGACCATGGCTCCCCCGATGCCGGGTCAGCAGCAGGCCCCCGGCCAGCCGCAGCCGCCGGCCCCGCAGCCGCCGTTCCAGGGCTTCCCCGGCGCCCAGCCCGGTCAGCCGTGGCAGACGGGTCAGCCGCAGCCCGGATACCCGCAGCAGCCGTACGACCCGAACGCGGGTCAGCCGCCGCAGCAGTGACCCGAACACGGAAGGGGGCCGGCACCTCGAAGGTGCCGGCCCCCTTCCGTGCGTCCGGGGTTGGTCCCGTCGGATTCGACGGTCCCGTCAGTGCCGTCAGTTTCCGGCGGCGGCCTCGATCAGCTCGCCGCAGCGCTTCACGTCCTCGCCCATCGCCTTCAGCAGGGCGTCCAGGGTGTCGAACTTCTGCTGCCCGCGGACGTAGGCGAGGAAGTCCACCGCCACGTGCAGGCCGTACAGGTCGAGCCCGACGCGGTCGATGGCGTACGCCTCCACCGTGCGCTCGGTGCCGTCGAACTGCGGGTTGGTGCCGACGGAGATCGCGGCCGGCATCGCCTCGCCCTGGGCGTGCAGCCAGCCGGCGTAGACGCCGTCGGCGGGGATGGCGGTGTGCGGGAGGGTCTCGACGTTGGCGGTGGGAAAGCCCAACTCCCGTCCCCGCTGGGCGCCTCGGACGACCACGCCCTCCACGCGGTGCGGGCGGCCCAGGATCTCCCCGGCTCCCTCGACGTCCCCCTCGGCGACCAGGCGCCGGGTCAGCGTGGAGGAGAAGGGCTCGCCGCCGCCCGCCGTGCCGGACACGTACAGGTCGACGACCTCGACCTCGAAGTCGTACGTCTTGCCCTGCTCGGCGAGGAAGTCGACGTTGCCCGCGGCCTTGTGGCCGAAGCGGAAGTTGGGGCCCTCGACGACCGCCTTGGCGTGCAGCTTGTCGACGAGGACCTTGACGACGAACTCGGCGGGCGAGAGCTTCGAGAACTCGGTGGTGAAGGGGAGGATCAGGACCGCGTCCACGCCCAGGTCCGCCATGAGTTCGGCGCGGCGGTGGTGCGGGGCCAGCAGCGGCGGGTGGCTGCCGGGGCGGACGACCTCGCTGGGGTGCGGGTCGAAGGTGACGACGACCGAGGGAACGCCCAGCTCACGCGCGCGGTCCACGGCGTGCCGGATGATCAGCTGGTGCCCGCGGTGGACCCCGTCGTAGGACCCGATGGTGACGACGCTGCGCCCCCAGTCCTCGGGGATGTCCTCCAAGCCACGCCAGCGCTGCACTGTGACCGCTCCTCGTCGAACCCGTGTCCGTATTGACTCTCAAGACCTGCGCAGGTCTAAGGGTGCCATGCCGGGCGCCCGTCGCTCGCATCGGCATGGGGGTGTGACCCGACGCACGCGCGCCCGGGACGTGGCGGACCTCAGGCGGGGACCCGTACGCCCGCGAGGTTCCCGATCATCCTCCGGGTGCTGGGCCCGACCACCGCCGCCCACTCCTGCGGGGCCTCGGCGAGCCAGCCGGCCACCAGCGCGGCGAACCCGGGGACGTGCCGGCCGAGGTCGACGAGTCCCCTGTCGAAGCGGGAGGCGCCGTCCGGGGTGCGGACCAGCAGGAGGCCGATGCGGTGCACGAGCTCGCGGATGTCGGCGTCCGCGCGCGCGGCGACCGCGGGCAGCAGGGCGATCAGCACCGCGGGCTCCTCCTCGTGGTCCAGGAGGTGGTCGAGGAGTTCGTCGCGCAGCGGGCGGGAGGCGGGGGTGCCCGGGCCCGCGAGGACGGCCGCCAGCACGGCCCGTACGCGTTCCGGACCGCCGTCGAGGAGCCCGGTGACCAGCGGCAGGAGGACGGCCCGGACGGTGGGCCCCTGGTCGAGGCGCCGGTCGACGTACGCGGCCACGTCCCCGGCGGTCTCCGGGCGTCCCTGGACGGCCTCCCGCACCAGCGCGGCCACCCGGCGGGCCAGGGCGGGCGTGGTGACGTCGGCGAGGGTGCGCAGCACGCCCCCGGCGCCGGGCCGCCGCAGCCGCTCCCGGAAGGCGTCCAGGACCGGGCCGAGGTGGGTGGCGAGGGCGGGGACCAGCGCGTCGAGCGGGAACCGGGGGTCGCCGGCCGCGAAGTGCCCGAGCGCCTGCGGGAGATGACGGTCCCGTGTCTGCGGGTCGCGCACCAGCAGGGCGAGCGCGCCGCCGTGCAGGGTGGCGTCCTCGGGGCGGGCCAGCAGGGCGAGGGCCGCGTAGCGCAGGAGCTCGCGGTCGGCGTCGGTGCGTACGTGCGGCGCGGCCCGCAGTCCGTAGGTCATCGCCGCCACCCTTCTCCCCGGCCGCTCGTCGTGGGCCCACCGGTCCACGGCCCGGCACACCGCCGACGGCTCGTCCTCGGCCAGCACGGTGAGCAGTTCGTCGCCCCGCCGGTGCGCGCAGGCGACGAGCACCTCGGTGAGGTCGTCCAGGGCCCTGGCACGGTGGGTGTGCAGCAGCGCCTGGGCGGCCTCGGCGACGGTCGCGTGCGGGGTCGCGGGCAGCGCCTGGTCGTCGTCGAACCAGCGGGTCAGCTGCGGCTGTACGGCGGTGGGGTCGACGGCGAGCAGCTCCGCCACGGCGTCCAAGAACCGGGGTCCGGGCTCCTGTGGGGGTCCGTCGGCGAGGACGAGTCGGCGCAGCAGGTCGAAGCGGGCGCCCGGCGGGAGCGGGAGGGCGGTCCAGAAGGCGGGTCCGAAGGCGTCCGGGACCGGCTCGCCGCGGCGGCGCCCGGCCACGAGACGGTCGGCGAGCTGTCGCAGGACGTCGGTGTACGGCGTCGCGTCGGTCACCCGCCGGAGGGTCTCGGTGAGGAGCCGGGCGGCCCACCAGGAGCGCGGGTCCGCGTCGAGGGCGTGCAGCAACTCCTCGAGCCGGTGGGCCAGTTGCGGGGTGCCGTGCTGGCGGGCGACGAGCAGCAGCGCCTGGACGACGGGGCCGATGCGGTGGTGCGGGACGGGCAGGGGGTGCTGCGGCGGACCGGAGCGGCGGCGGTGGACGAGGGCGCGCAGGGCCTCGTCCAGGTCGAGGTGCGTGCCCTGGATCCAGTCGGCGAGCTCCTCGTGGGCGAAGCGGTAGCCGGTGCCGGCGGGGACCAGGAGGCCCTCGGCGAGGACGGCGGAGGCCCAGCCGGAGCCGCCGAGCCGCTTCGGCGCCGGCCCCCAGGGGAACACCGCCTCGAACGACGTGCGGTCCAGCTCGCCCTGGCCGGGACCGAGGCTGCGGCGGGCGGCCTCGTGGACCTGCCCGGAGACCTTCGCGGCGAGTCTGCGCACGGCGGTGCCGCGCAGCCCGCCCGGACCGGCCAGCCGGACCGCGATGCGCAGGCACATCAGGTCGAGGTAGGCCTCGAAGACCTGGTCACGGTCGACGGGGGCATGGGGGGTGTCGGGGAGGGCGGCGCGGACCTCGGAGAGCAGCCGGAGGGTGAGGGGGTGCCGGTCGTCCGGGGCGGTGAGGGTGCCGTCGGGGAGGGCGTAGCGGGCCCGGGCCCGGCGGGCCTCGTCGTCGGTGAGGTCGGTGAGGGGCACGCGGGGCGGGATGTGCCGGCCGGGATCGCCGTGGAGCAGGTCCGCCGGGAAGTCCGTGCCCTCCCAGTACTCCTCCCGGCACGCCACCACCAGCCGGGCGCCCGTCTCTTGCAGCCAGCGCGCCGTGCCCCGGGTCCAGTCGCCGAGGCGGTGGGCGAGGACCGGGGGCATCTCCTCGGGACCGTCGAGGAGGAGGAACAGGGGGCGGCCTGCGTCCCGGGCGAGGTGGGCCAGGCGTTCGGGGGTGAGGTCGCCGAGGTCGGCCGGGCCGGAGTCCGCTGAGGTCGCGACGATACGGGCGGCCCGGCCGAGAGCGCGGCGGGCCGCGTCGGCGACCGAGTCGTCGGTGTCCTCCAGGTCGGCGCCGCGCAGCCAGAGGGTGGGGGCCGGGGCGGGGCCTCGGTGGCGGCGGGCGGCGAGGGCGGCGAGTTCCGTCGTACGGCCGCTGCCGGGCGGCCCGACGAGGCCGAGGACGCTGGCCGTGCCGTCGGTGAAGGCGGCGAACTCCCGTGCCGTGACGGCTCGTTCGACCGGTTCCGTCGCGTCCCCCCGGCCCGCGGGTGGGCCGTCCTGGCCCACGGAGGTGGCGGTCAGCTCCAGCACTCCGGCGAGGTTGAGGTCGGCGCCGTAGGCGGGGACGGTGGCCGCGTTCTCCGCGAGGAGACCGGCGAGGGGGCCGGGAGCGGCGGTGCGGAGCGGGATGGCGTGACCGGTGTCGCGGTGGCCGCTCTGGAGGGCGGTGCCGAGGACGGCGACGACGGCTCCGGTAGCGGCGTCGAGCACGGGCCCTCCGGCGGCTCCGCCGCCCAGCCGCAGTGCGTCGCGGCCCGCGGTGCCGATGGCCAGCTCCAGGACGCCGTCGAGGAGATGGCGGCGGTCGGTGGCCGTGTAGGTCACGGTGGCCGGGCCGAGCACGCGGGCCTCGCGCCAGCAGCCCGCGGGCAGGCGCACATAGGTACCGGGCTCGACGGTGTCGCGCGGGGAGAGGGGCAGCGGGTCCACGCCGAGGCCCTCGGTGCGGACGAGCGCGAGATCCTGCCCGGGCAGCGGGGTCACGGCGTCGGCGCTCACCACGCAGCTGCGGTCACCGGCGTGCAGCACGATCCGGGCCAGCCCGTCGACGGCCTCGTGACTGGTGACGACGGTGCCGTGGTGATCGGCCACGAAGCCGACCCCGCGGAGCCGTCCGGCCAGGTCGTGCAGCCGCACGAGATCGTCGTCCCGCCCGGCCCCGCCGCCCTGAGTACGCGCCGACCGCCCACCCGCGTGCCGCAACCGCCGCCCCCACCCCGACGCCCGTCCCCCGACACACCCACCACCAGCGATGCCCGCGCCAGAACCGACCCGCTCGACGCCACCGGCCGCGACACCCGCACCCGAACCGGCCGAAGAGACGTCACCAGCGGCGAGGCCCACACCGGAACCCACCTGCTCAACGTCACCGGCCGCAAGACCCGCACGAAGACCGGCCCGCTCGGCATCACCGGCCGCAGGACCGTCACGGAGACCAACCCGCTCGGCATCACCAGCCGCAAGACCCGCACGAAGACCAACCCGCTCGGCATCACCGGCCGCAAGACCCGCACCCCAACCGGCCCAAGAGGCGTCACCGGCCGCAAGGCAAGCGTCCGCGCCCGAACCCGCCCGAGTCGCGTCACCGGATGTGAGATCCGCGCCGGAATCAGCCCATCCGCCGTCACCGGCCGCAAGGCTCCCACCCCCGCCGGAAATCCGCCCCGCGGCCCCCGCTCCGGCGTCGTTATCCCGCCCGCCCGGCCGGGCCGTCTCCCCCGCGCCCCCGTATCCCCGTCCCCCGCTCTTCCCTGCGGAGCCAACCGCTCCGCCGACGGAGTCACCCCCTGCCGTCATGGTCGAGCCTTCCCGCCGTACGCACGTTCCTGTTTTCGACGGTAGGTGCGGCGTGATCAGCGGGACAGATCGCGTGCGGAACGCGCCCCCTTCCACTCCCCCGGTTCACTCCGAGCGCCTGCCCGCGCGGGTGAATGGAAAGGGACCTGCGGATACACCCTAGGGGTGGGGGAACCGAGGGGGGACCGTGGAGCGGCGGCACAACCCCGTGATCGCCGCTCCACGGGCGAAGACCGCCCCGGTGCCCCGCGAAGAGGCCTCAGCCGAAGACGGCCAGGCTCTTCGCCTTGCCCTTCTGTTCCTCGACCAGCGCGAGGAAGGCGCCCTCGGGGCCGAAGACGGCGACCGTGCCGGCGCCCGCGTACTCCTCGGGCATGTCGAGCCGTACGCCGTTGGCGAGCAGCTTGGCCCGACGGGCGTCGACGTCCCAGCGCGGGAAGGCGGCGGCCGCGGCCTCACCGATGGGCATCACCGTCAGCTCCTGCTGGAGCTGGTCGAGGGTCCGCGCGGAGTCCAGCTTGTACGGTCCCACCCGGGTCCGGCGCAGAGCCGTCAGATGGCCGCCCACGCCCAGGTCGGCGCCCAGGTCACGGGCGAGCGCCCGGATGTAGGTGCCGGAGGAGCAGACCACGGAGACCACCAGGTCGAGGACCGGGGTGCCGTCCTCGGCGACCGCGTCCCGGACGTCGTACACCGCGAAGGACGAGATCCGCACGGGGCGTGCCGGGATCTCGAACTCCTCGCCCTCACGCGCCCGCTTGTAGGAGCGCACGCCGTCGATCTTGATGGCGCTGACCTTCGACGGCACCTGCATGATGTCGCCGCTCAGCTTGGCGATCCCGGCGTCGACAGCCTCCCGGGTGACCTTCGAGGCGTCGACCGACCCCGTGATCTCGCCCTCGGCGTCGTCGGTCAGGGTCGTCTGGCCGAGCCGGATGGTGCCCAGGTACTCCTTCTCGGTCAGCGCGAGGTGCCCGAGGAGCTTGGTCGCCCTCTCGACGCCGAGGACGAGCACGCCCGTCGCCATGGGGTCAAGGGTGCCGGCGTGCCCGACGCGGCGGGTCCTGGCGATCCCGCGCATCTTGGCGACCACGTCGTGCGAGGTGAAGCCCGACGGCTTGTCGACGATGACAAGGCCGTCGGGCGTCCGGTTCTTCTCGGTCATTCGGCGGCGTCGTCCGTCTCGTCCTCGTCGCCCGGCTTACGGTACGGGTCGGCCTCGCCGGCGTACTTGGCGCCGGCCGAGACCTCGCGCACCTTCTCGTCGGACTGGCGGGCCTTGTCGAGGAGGTCGTCGATGGTCTTGGCGGTGTCGGGCAGCGCGTCGGCCACGAAGGTCAGCGTGGGGGTGAACTTCACGCCCGCCGCCGCTCCGACCGCGGAACGGAGCACGCCCTTGGCGCTCTCCAGTCCGGCGGCCGCGGCCGCCCGCTCCTCCTCGCCCCCGTACACCGTGTAGAAGACGGTCGCCTCCCGCAGGTCACCGGTGACCCGGGTGTCCGTGATGGTGACGTGTGAGCCGAGCCGCGGGTCCTTGATCCCGCGCAGCAGCTTCTGGGCCACCACCTCTCGGATGAGGTCCGCCAGCCTCTTGGCGCGCGCGTTGTCGGCCACTGGTCCGTCTCCTTAAGTACTTACTTGTTGCGTCAGTCTTCGTCGCTGTGGAGCCTGCGTCGAACCGAGAGCAGTTCCACCTCGGGCCGCCCGGCCACCAGCCGCTCGCAGCGGTCCAGTACGTCGGTGAGGTGTCCCGTGTCCCCGGACACCACCGCCAGCCCGATCTCGGCCCGGCGATGGAGGTTCTGGTTCCCCGTCTCCGCCACGCTCACCGCGTACTTGCGCTGGAGCTCGGCCACGATCGGACGGACGAGAGAGCGTTTCTCCTTCAGCGAGTGCACGTCGCCGAGGAGCAGGTCGAAGGACAGAGTCCCCACATACATGTGTGTCCGGATGTCCCGCCGGTTCGGGGTACGGGCGCCGCGTCGACGCCGATACGGGAACCGTACACGCAACGGCCGGGGCCGATCGACGGATATTCCCAGAGGGAACGGCTCCGCCGATCGGCCCCGATCGCGTGCTGTGACGGTCAGCTGCGCGGCTTCTCGCGCATCTCGTACGTCGCGATGACGTCGTCGACCTTGATGTCGTTGAAGTTTCCGAGGTTGATACCGCCCTCGAAGCCTTCCCGGATCTCGGTGACGTCGTCCTTGAAGCGGCGCAGACCGGAGATGTTGAGGTTCTCCGCGATGACCTTGCCGTCGCGGACGAGGCGCGCCTTGGTGTTGCGCTTGACCTCGCCCGAGCGGACCAGGACACCGGCGATGTTGCCCAGCTTGGACGACTTGAAGACCTCGCGGATCTCCGCCGTGCCGAGCTCGACCTCCTCGTACTCCGGCTTGAGCATGCCCTTGAGGGCCGCCTCGATCTCCTCGATGGCCTGGTAGATCACCGAGTAGTACCGGACGTCGACGCCCTCGCGCTCCGCCATCTGCGCCGCGCGGCCCGCAGCGCGGACGTTGAAGCCGATGACGATGGCGTCGGAGCCGGTCGCCAGGTCGATGTCCGACTCGGTGACCGCACCCACGCCGCGGTGCAGGACGCGGATGTCGACCTCTTCGCCGACGTCGAGCTGGAGCAGCGAGGACTCGAGAGCCTCCACCGAACCGGACGCGTCGCCCTTGATGATGAGGTTGAGTTCCTGCACCAGACCGGCCTTGAGGGCCTCGTCCAGGTTCTCCAGGGAGAACCGGACTCCGCGCCGGGCGAAGTTGGCGTTGCGCTCGCGCGCCGCGCGCTTCTCGGCGATCTGACGGGCCGTACGGTCCTCGTCGACCACCAGGAAGTTGTCGCCGGCACCCGGGACGTTGGTGAGACCGAGGACGAGGACCGGGGTCGAGGGACCCGCCTCTTCCACGTTCCCGCCCTTGTCGTCGAGCATCGCGCGGACACGGCCGTACGCGTCGCCGACCACCATGGTGTCGCCGACCCGCAGGGTGCCTCGCTGCACCAGGACGGTCGCGACGGCACCGCGGCCACGGTCGAGGTGGGACTCGATCGCAATACCCTGCGCGTCCTGCTCCGGGTTGGCCCGCAGGTCGAGCGAGGCGTCCGCGGTGAGGACCACGGCCTCCAGCAGGCTCTCGATGTTGAGGCCCTGCTTGGCGGAGATGTCGACGAACATGGTGTCGCCGCCGTACTCCTCGGCCACCAGGCCGTACTCGGTCAGCTGACCGCGCACCTTGGTCGGGTCGGCACCCTCGACGTCGATCTTGTTGACCGCGACGACGATCGGGACGTCAGCCGCCTTGGCGTGGTTGAGCGCCTCGACCGTCTGCGGCATGACGCCGTCGTTGGCCGCGACGACCAGGATCGCGATGTCGGTCGACTTCGCACCACGGGCACGCATGGCGGTGAACGCCTCGTGACCCGGGGTGTCGATGAAGGTGATCTTGCGCTCTTCGTCGTTGACCTGGGTGGTGACCTGGTACGCGCCGATGTGCTGCGTGATACCGCCGGCCTCGCCCGCGACGACGTTCGTCTTGCGGATGGTGTCGAGGAGGCGGGTCTTGCCGTGGTCGACGTGACCCATGACGGTGACGACCGGCGGACGCGCGACGAGGAACTCCTCGCCACCCTCGTTCTCGCCGAACTCGATGTCGAAGGACTCGAGCAGCTCGCGGTCCTCCTCCTCCGGGCTGACGATCTCGACGATGTAGTTCATCTCACCGGCGAGCAGCTGGAGGGTCTCGTCGGAGACGGACTGCGTGGCAGTGACCATCTCGCCGAGGTTCATCATCACGGCGACGAGCGACGCCGGGTTGGCGTTGATCTTCTCCGCGAAGTCGGTGAGGGAGGCACCGCGCGACAGGCGGACGGTCTGTCCGTTGCCGCGAGGCAGCATCACGCCGCCGACCGACGGGGCCTGCATGGCCTCGTACTCCTGGCGCCTCTGCCGCTTCGACTTGCGACCGCGACGCGCGGGACCGCCGGGGCGGCCGAAGGCGCCCTGCGTGCCACCACGGCCACCGGGACCGCCGGGACGACCACCGAAACCGGGACGACCGCCGCCACCGGCGCCGGGACCACCCGGACGACCGGCGAAGCCGCCGCCACCGCCACCGGGACCACCGGGACGACCGGCGAAACCGCCACCGCCGCCACCGGGACGACCGGCGAAGCCGCCGCCGCCACCCGGGCGACCGCCGCCGCCACCGGGACGACCGCCTGCGCCGGGACCGCGACCGCCGGGGCCACCGCCGCCGGGACGCGGCCCGGCAGCCGGACGCTGCGGCATCATGCCGGGGTTGGGACGCGGGCCGCCGGGGCCGCCGCCGGGACGGGGACCGCCCTGCGGACGGGGCATGCCGCCCGGGCTGGGACGGGCGCCGCCCGGAGCCTGCGGACGGGGACCGCCCGCCGCGCCCTGGGGACGGGGACCGCCCTGGCCCTGACCCTGCGGACGCGGGGCGCCGCCGGGAGCGCCACCGGGGCCACCCGGGCCGCCGGGACGCGGGGCGCCGCCGGGACGGGGCGCCTGCGGGCGCGCCATGCCGGTGGAGCCACCAGAGGTGAAGGGGTTGTTGCCCGGACGGGGACCGGCCGGACGGGCACCGGGACGAGCACCCTGGCCACCCGGACGCGGGGCGCCGGGACGGTCGGTGCGGTCACCACGGCCCTGGCCGCCCTGACCGGGGGCACCGGCCGGACGCGGGGCGCCGGGACGCGGGGCCTGCTGGCCGGCCGGACGCGGGGCGCCCGGACGCGGGCCGGAGCCCTGGCCCTGCGCACCCTGGCCCTGGGAGGCCGGAGCGGCGGGAGCCGACGGGGGTGCCGTGAATTCGGGCGTGGTCGGAGCCGGGGACGCCGGCGCGGGGCGCGGCGCGGGCTTCGGGCCCGGGGTGGGACGGGGGCCGGGAGTGACCGGCGCGGCGGAAGCCGCGGGCCGCTCGGCGGCGGCCGGCTTGGGGGCCGGCGGGCGCGGGGCGGCCGGACGGGCTGCCTGCGCGGGAGAGGGGGCCGCCGGACGTGCCGGGGCGGCCTTGCGTGCGGGGGCGGCCTTGCCGCCTCCGTTGCCCTGCTGGAGGGCGTCCGTCAGCTTACGGACGACGGGCGCTTCGATGGTCGAAGACGCCGAACGGACGAATTCACCGAGTTCCTGGAGCTTGGCCATGACGACCTTGCTCTCAACCCCGAACTCCTTGGCGAGTTCGTATACCCGGACCTTAGCCACTTCGCTCCTTTTAGGTCCGGGTGTGTCCGGACCGTCGCTACTTCATGGGCGTACTCATCGCGTGCTCATCGAGTGCTCATCGCAATCTCGACCTACTTCCAACTCGCGGGGTACCAGGGCCGCACGGGGGTTCCGCGCGACCTTCCTTACGGTGTTGCCTGCCGGCAACTCTCTGTCTGCTCGACGTACTGGCGCAACGCGTTTGTGTCGAGCGCTCCCGGGGCGCGCAGCGCCCGCGTGAACGCCCGGCGGCGTACCGCCTGGTCGAGACAGACCAGGGCGGGGTGGATGTACGCACCCCGGCCGGGCAGCGTACCGCGATGATCGGGGACGCATGCGTCCTTGATCGCCACGATGCGCAGCAGATCGGTCTTGGCCGCTCGCTGCCTGCATCCCACACAGGTGCGTTCAGGGCATGCTCGGGCGTGCGTCCGGCCAGACACTCTTAAGTCTACCTCCCCGTAACGACCTCACCCCTTGGGGGCAGGGATCGAACGGTTGTTGTCGTGATCTCAGCGGCGTACGGCTTGGATCTATTCCTCAGCCCTGCTCCGCTGTCCTGTGCTGCGGCCCTGACGGTCTCAGCGGTCCTGGTCGGCGGGCTGCTCGGTGTCCGGCCGGATGTCGATCCGCCAGCCGGTGAGCCGGGCGGCGAGCCGGGCGTTCTGCCCTTCCTTGCCGATGGCGAGGGAGAGCTGGTAGTCGGGGACGGTCACGCGCGCGGAGCGGGCCGCCATGTCCACGACCTCCACCTTGGAGACCCGGGCCGGCGACAGCGCGTTCGCCACCATCTCGGCCGGGTCGTCCGACCAGTCGACGATGTCGATCTTCTCACCATTGAGCTCGCCCATGACATTGCGCACCCGGCCGCCCATGGGGCCGATGCAGGCGCCCTTGGCGTTCAGGCCCGAACGGGTGGACCGGACGGCGATCTTGGTGCGGTGACCGGCCTCACGCGCGATGGCGGCGATCTCGACGGAGCCGTCGGCGATCTCCGGCACCTCCAGGGCGAAGAGCTTCTTCACCAGGTTGGGGTGGGTGCGCGAGAGGGTGACGGACGGGCCGCGCACACCCCGCGCCACCCGTACGACGTACGACCGCAGCCGCATGCCGTGCGGATACGTCTCCCCGGGGACCTGCTCCTGCACCGGCAGGATGGCCTCCAGCTTGCCGATGTCCACGAGGACGTTCTTCGGGTCGCGGCCCTGCTGGACCACGCCCATGACGATGTCGCCCTCACGTCCCGCGTACTCGCCGAGCGTCGCGTCGTCCTCGGCGTCGCGCAGCCGCTGGAGGATGACCTGCTTGGCGGTGGTGGCGGCGATCCGGCCGAAGCCCGAGGGGGTGTCGTCGAACTCGCGGGCCTCCTGGCCCTCCTCGAGGTCGTCGGGGTCCTCCTTCGCCCACACGGTCACATGGCCGGTCTCCCGGTTGAGCTCCACGCGCGCGTGACGGCGGCTTCCCTCGGTGCGGTGGTAGGCGATGAGGAGGGCCGACTCGATCGCCTCGACCAACAGGGGGAAGGAGATCTCCTTCTCCCGTACCAAGCCCCGCAGGGCACTCATGTCGATGTCCACGGCTACGCCTCCTCTTCGTTCTTGTCTTTGCGGTTGAACTCGACCTGCACGCGTGCCTTGTCGATGTCGGAGAAGGCGATTCTGCGCGCGGTGGCCTTACGGCCCTTCACACCGGGGACCTCGAGGTCGAGGCCTTCGTCGTCGACGGTCAGGATCCGCGCGACGAGTTCGCCGCCGTCGGTCAGCTGGAACTTCACCAGCCGGTCCACGGCGCGCACGTAGTGCCGGTGCTCCTTGAGGAGCCGCTCGGCGCCCGGGGTGCCGACCTCGAGGGTGTACTCCCCCGCGCCCATCGCGTCGTCCTCGTCGAGCTTCGCCGAGAGCGCACGGCTCACATCGGCGATCTGGTCCAGGTCGGCACCGGTGTCGGAGTCCACGACGACGCGCAGCACGCGCTTCCGGCCGACGGAGTCCACGGCGATCTCTTCGAGATCCAGGCCCTGGGAGGTGACGAGCGGTTCCAGGAGCTCTCGCAGCCTCTCGCTCTGGGTGGTGCTCATCCGGGTGACTCCTCGGCCGCGTGTGCTGTTGTGGGTAGGTCGCGTGTCTGGTCAAAGGGTATCCGGTCGCGGGGGGTGTTGCCGTCCAGGTGAGGTCGGATGCGCGGGTACCGTGATCGCCGGCGGGCCCGACCTCCCGCCCGTGTGTTCGTACGAGCTTCCCGAGGACGTCTGCCGTGTCGTACCCCCCTCCGCCGCGCGTTCCCCCGGGGCCGCGCAGAAGATCCCTGCTCGCGTCGGTCGCCGGGGGCGTCCTGCTGACGGGATGCTCCGACGGCGGCAAGAGCGGCGAGGAGGGGACCGCCGGCAGTCCCTCCGTCGCCGAGCGGGTACGCGCGCGTGCGGCGCGGGACAGCCGGGGGATCGTCGAGCGGTACGACGCCGTCCTGGCCGCCTTCCCTGCGCTCGCGGAGCGCGTGGGGCCGTTGCGGGCGGAAGCGGTGCGGCACGCGGAGGCGTTCGGGGAGACGGCCCCCAAGGCCTCCCCGAGCCCGTCGGTCAGCCCCTCCGGCACACCGGACGGCGCCTCGTCCTCGCCCTCCGCCTCTCCGTCGGCCCCTGTGCCCGCGACCGAGAAGGACGCCCTCGCCCAGCTCGCCGACGCCGAGCGGGCGCTCGCCGACCGGCGGGCCAAGGCGCTGCTGGACGTGCCGGGCGAGCTGGCCCGGCTGCTGGCCTCGGTGGCGGCGGCCGGGGCGGCCCACGCCTATCTGCTGACGGAGGGTTCCCGATGAGCGAGAAGCGTGAGCTGGAGGCCCTTCAGGAGGCGCTGGCCGCCGAGCACGCGGCGGTCTACGGCTACGGCGTCGTCGGCGGCCGGATCGGCGCCGCCCGGCACACGGAGGCCGTGGCCGCCTACGACTCCCACCGGGCCCGCCGGGACGCGCTGGCGCGTGCCATAGGGGACCTGGGCGGCACCCCGGTGGCGGCGTCGGCGGCGTACGCCCTGCCCTTCCCGGTGCCGGACGCGGCCGCGGCCGTACGGTTCGCCGCCGTCCTGGAGGACCGGGTGGCCGGGGTGTACGCGGACGTGGTCCGGGCAACCGAGGGCGAGCGGCGTGGCACGGCCGCCGAGGCGCTGCGGGAGGCCGCGGTGCGGGCGGTGCGCTGGCGAGGCGGCAGCGTAGCCTTCCCTGGGCTCGCGGAGCGGGCGGGAACGGCAACGCCCACGGCGTGAGACGGCGTTCGCGAGCGGCGATCGCACACGGCGGGAACGGCGGGACACGGCAGTCGCCACCTGCGGGACACGGCGGTCGCGCCTGCGGGACACGGCGGTCGCGCCTGCGGGACACGGCGGGACACGGCATCGGAAGGGAACGACTCGCGCATGGCTTTCGAACCGCCGCAGCGGCTGGTACGGGCGCTCGCCGAGAGCGCGCCGGACGGTGACGCCTGGGTGGAGGAGCTGCCCGAGGCGGCCGAACGAGCCGTCGCCGCGCGGGAGTTGACCGTGGAGCGGGTCCAGGTGCCGGGCGGGCGCAGCAGCCTGGTGGTGCTGGTGCGGCTGCCCGACGGCACCCCCGCGGCGCTGAAGCTGGCCCCGCCGCGGTACCGGCCGGAGGCCGAGCGGGCGGCCCTGGCGCACTGGGGCGGGCTGGGGGCCGTCCAGCTGATCGAGTCGGCCGCGACGGACGGTGTCCCGTCGACGGAGGGTGTCCTGCTGCTGGAGCGGCTGCATCCGGAGGTCTCCGTGCGCTCGCTGCCGGAGGCGAAGGCGTGGCTGGAGGCGGCGGGGACGCTGCGGCGGCTGTGGGTGGCGCCGCCCGAGGGGACCGTCTTCGAGACGGTGGCCGAGCGGACCGGGCGGCAGGCCGTGGCCATGCGGGGCGCGTCCGCCCCGGCGGAGGTGGCGGCGCTGGTGGACGCGGCGCTCGCGGCCCGCGAGGAGCTGCTGGCCGCACCGCCCGAGGTGCGGTTGCTGCACGGGACCTTCCGGCAGAGCAAGGTGCTGGCGGGCGACCGCGCCCCCTGGCTGGCGGTGGGGCCGGATCCGGTGGTCGGGGAGTGCGCGTTCGACCTGGCCCGGCTGGTGCGGGACCGGGTGGAGGACCTGATCGCCTCGCCGTCGGGGGCCGCGACCACGCGCCGCCGGGTGAAGCGGCTCGCGGAGTCGCTGGACGTGGACCAGGAGCGGCTGCGCGGGTGGACGCTGTTCCGGGCCGCGGAGTCCGGAGTGCGCGCGCTGCGGGTGGGCCGGCCCCGGGACGCGGAGCTGTTGCTGGAGTTCGCCGGGTGGCTTTGATCCGAGGGGCAGGGCGTCGCCGTCCTGCCCCTCATCACATCGGCCCGGCTGTCGGAGACGGCTCCGACGCGGTGCCCTACGCGCTCAGGCGGGCGATCGCCTCGTCCACCGTCAGCTCCTCGCGCTCGCCGGTGCGGCGGTCCTTGAGCTCCAGAACGCCCTCGGCGGCACGGCGGCCCGCGACCAGGATCTGCGGTACGCCGATGAGCTCGGAGTCGGTGAACTTCACGCCCGGGGACACCCCGGCCCGGTCGTCGACCAGGACCCGCAGGCCCGCCGCGCGCAGCTTCTCGGAGACGTCGAGGGCAAGTTCGATCTGGAGGGCCTTGCCGGCGGCGACGACGTGGACGTCGGCCGGGGCGACCTCGGCGGGCCAGCACAGGCCCTTGTCGTCGGCGGTCTGCTCGGCGAGGGCGGCGACCGCGCGGGAGACGCCGATGCCGTAGGAGCCCATGGTCACGCGGACCGGCTTGCCGTTCTGGCCGAGGACGTCGAGCTTGAGGGCGTCGGCGTACTTGCGGCCCAGCTGGAAGATGTGACCGATCTCGATGGCCCGGTCCAGCTTGAGGCCGGTGCCGCACTTCGGGCAGGGGTCGCCCTCCTGGACGACCACGACGTCGACGTACTCGTCGACCTCGAAGTCACGGCCGACCAGGACGTGCTTGGCGTGCGTGCCCTCCTTGTTGGCGCCGGTGATCCAGTCGGTGCCGGGGGCCACGCGCGGGTCGGCGATGTACTTGACCTTCTCCCCGAGGCCCTGCGGTCCGACGTACCCGCGGACCAGGTCGGGGCGGCCCGCGAAGTCCGCCTCGGTGACCATCTCGACGGCGGCGGGCGCGAAGTGCGCCTCGACCTTGTCCAGGTCGACCTCGCGGTCGCCGGGGACACCGACGGCCACGATCTCGCCGTCGACCTTCACGAGGAGGTTCTTGAGGGTGGCCGCGGCCTCGACGCCGAGGTGGGCGGCGAGGGTCTCGATGGTCGGGGTGTCCGGGGTGGGGATCTCCTCGAGGGCGGGGACGGCGGTACCGTCCACCGGCTTCAGCTCGTAGGTGATCGCCTCGGTGTTGGCCGCGAAGTCGCAGTTCGGGCAGTCCGCGAAGGTGTCCTCGCCGGCCTCGGCGGGGGCGAGGAACTCCTCCGACTTGGAGCCGCCCATCGCGCCGGCGGTGGCCGCGCAGATGCGGTAGTCGAGGCCGAGGCGCTCGAAGACCTTCTGGTAGGCCTGGCGGTGCAGGGCGTAGGACTGTGCCAGGCCCTCGTCCTCGGTGTCGAAGGAGTAGGAGTCCTTCATCAGGAACTCACGGCCGCGCAGGATGCCGGCCCGGGGGCGGGCCTCGTCACGGTACTTGTGCTGGATCTGGTAGAGGATGACCGGCAGGTCCTTGTAGGAGGACGCCTGGTCCTTCACCAGCAGGGTGAAGATCTCCTCGTGGGTCGGGCCGAGGAGGTAGTCGCCGCCCTTGCGGTCCTGGAGCCGGAACAGTTCGGCGCCGTACTCGTCCCAGCGGCCGGTGGCCTCGTACGGCTCCCTCGGCAGCAGGGCCGGGAGCAGGACCTCCTGGGCGCCGATCGCGTCCATCTCCTCGCGGACGATCCGCTCGACGTTGGCCAGCACCTTCTTGCCGAGCGGCAGCCAGGACCAGATGCCGGCGGCGGTGCGGCGCACGTACCCGGCGCGCACGAGCAGCTTGTGGCTGAGGACCTCGGCGTCCGCCGGGTCGTCGCGCAGCGTCTTCGCCATCAACTGCGACATGCGCTGGACCGGTGCGTTCGCCATGGTTCTCGTACTCCTGCCGGGAAAGGGTGATGGCCGGGGATGCCTGGCACCTTCCCGTCGTCCGCCGGGAGGGCGGCCGCGCGGGATCCGGTGCGGGTGATCGCGAGGCGCCGGAGCCACCCTCGACGGGGATCCCCGGCGCGAGTTTAAGCCGGGGGCCGGTGCCGGTGGAAATCCGTCAGCGGCGGCGCAGCGGCAGAGGGGCGCCCATCACGGCGTACGGCTTCGGGGCGCTCGGGAAGAGGACCTGGCGGGCGAGGTCCTGGTAGCCGAGGGAGTGGTACAGGCCGCGGGCCGGGCTGTCGGTGTCGATCGCGGAGAGGATCGAGCGGGGCTGCGTGGCGCCGTCGGTGATGGTGGTGATCAGGGTCCGGCCGATGCCGCGGTTCTGGTGGTGGGGGTGGACGTGCAGCTCGGTGATCACGAAGGAGTCGTCGAGCCAGAGGTCGTTGTGCTGGGCGCGGAGGTAGGGCTCCACGACGGTGGACCACCAGTGGGTGCGGTCGTTGGGCATGCCGTACACGAACCCGACGAGGGCCCCGGCGACCGTGGCGCCGAGGGCTCTCGCACCGGGGTAGGTCATGTGCCGCAGCACGATCTGCCGCCGCACCGCGACCTCGTCCGCACCGAGACCGAAGGCGACGGCCTGCACCGCGAGGGCCTCGTCCACGTGGGCGGACAGGTCCAGGGGGCCGATGACGAGGTCCATGTCGGCAGGGTACAGGGGGTGTTCGGGCGGGGGGCCGAGGGGCGGGGCGGCTGCGGGGCGGAGTGGTCGGCGGGTGGGTGGTTGCGGCGGATCGGTGCGCTGCGCTGCCCCAAGGGCAGGGGTGCCCGCGGCCGGGCATGCCGATCCGTCGGCTCCCATCGGGGGCGGGGCTGCTCGCGGGTGAGCGGGCCGGACCGGCCGGCAGCCGGAGAGTCGGAACAGCACGCCCCGACCGGCAGCCCGAAAGTCAGAACAGCACGCTCATGAACGCCCCGACCTCCTGGAACCCCACGCGCGTGTACGTCCTTCTCGCGGGCGTGTTGAAGTCGTTCACGTAGAGACTCACCACGGGGGCCACGTCCGCGAGGGCGTAGCGCAGCACCGCCGCCATACCGGGGGCGGCCACTCCCCTGCCCCGGTACTCGGGGGCCACCCAGACGCCCTGGATCTGACAGGCCCGGTCCGTGGCCGCGCCGATCTCGGCCTTGAAGACGACCTTGCCGTGCTCGTCGAGGCGGGCGAAGGAGCGGCCGGAGCCGACCAGTTCGGCGACCCGGGCCTGGTAGAGCAGTCCCCCGTCGCCGGCCAGCGGTGAGACGCCGACCTCCTCGGTGAACATCGCCACGCAGGCCGGCATGATCGTCTCCATCTCGTCCTTGCGGATGCGACGGACGTACGGGTCCGGGGCGACCTCGGTGGACATGCGGTCGGTGACCATGAGGGGCTGGTGGGCGCGGACCTCCCGGGCCGGACCCCAGGTGGGTTCCAGCAACCGCCACAGCTGGGCGGTGGGTTCGGCGGGCCCGACGATGGAGGAGCAGCGGCGGCCGGCCCGTCTCGCCCGGTCGGCGAAGGCGCGGACGGCTCGCGGGGTCGCGCAGATGGGCACCAGGTTGGCGCCGGCGTAGCAGAGGGACGTCAGCATGCCGTCCTCGTACCAGCCCCACATCTCGCCGCCGAGCCGCCAGGGGTCGAGGCCGGCCACCTGAACCCTCGACGTCACGAAGGCGTTCGCGACCGGCTCACGGTCGAGGACGGCGAGCGCGGCGTCCAGGTCGCTCGGTTCGAGGACCCGGGAGGTCGTCTGGGTCAACACGGGCGGGCCTCACGGTGGGGTCTGCTGATCTCCGCACTGTACCTGCGGAAGCTGAGCCGTGCCGACCTGTGTTTCGGTGCCGGTCGCTTTGGAGGCCACGGGAGTTCCGGTGACCGTCTCCGGGAGCTGCCGCCCCCGGCCCCCCGCTTCGGCCCCCGAAAGGGCCTCGTCCTCAAACACCGGACGGGCTGGAATGCCTGGCCCGCGCCGGGATGCGCTGCCACACCTGTGCTGAGCTGTGCACAGACAGCACGGGACGACTGAACAACCGGAACCGTGTCCGACCCGGCACCCTCGTGATCTGCGGAGCGCTCGTCACGCCGTCGCTCAAGGGGCGGGGGCTCGCCGGACGTGTGCTCACCGCGCTGCGGGACGCCGGGCAGGAGGCGGGGCTGCGGCGCGTGGTCGCCCCGGTGCGGCCGACCGCCAAGGCCCGTTGTCCCCTGACGCCCATCGAGTCGTATCTGCGATGGCGGCGGACCGACGGAACCTCCCTCGACCCGTGGATCCGTACCCATGAACGCCTGGGCGCCGAGATCCTCGCCGCCGCGCCCGAGTCACAGACGATGACCGGGACCATGGCCGAGTGGGAGGGCTGGACGGGCCCCGCCCTCCCCGAGTCCGGCGACTACGTCATCCCCGACGGGCTGTCGGTGCTGCGGGTCGACCGGGACGCCGACCTCGGCCTCTACCGGGAGCCGAACGTCTGGATGCGGCACCGGTGAGCCACGGGCGTCAGCCCGCCACGGACACCGACGGCTCACCCGACTCCACGCCCGCGTCCTGCATCTGCTCGGCGATCTTCATCGCCTCCTCGATGAGGGTTTCCACGATCTTGGACTCGGGGACCGTCTTGATGACCTCACCCTTGACGAAGATCTGGCCCTTGCCGTTGCCGGAGGCGACGCCGAGGTCGGCCTCGCGGGCCTCGCCGGGGCCGTTGACGACACAGCCCATGACGGCGACGCGGAGGGGGACCTCCATGCCGGTCAGGCCTGCCGTGACCTCCTCGGCCAGCTTGTAGACGTCGACCTGGGCGCGGCCGCAGGACGGGCAGGAGACGATCTCCAGGCCGCGCTGCTTGAGGTTCAGGGACTCCAGGATCTGGTTGCCGACCTTGACCTCCTCGACCGGCGGGGCCGAGAGGGACACGCGAATCGTGTCGCCGATGCCCTGGGAGAGGAGGGCGCCGAAGGCCACGGCCGACTTGATCGTGCCCTGGAACGCCGGGCCGGCCTCCGTCACACCGAGGTGCAGCGGGTAGTCGCACTGGGCGGCGAGCTGCTTGTACGCCTCGATCATGACGACCGGGTCGTTGTGCTTGACGGAGATCTTGATGTCGCGGAAGTCGTGCTCCTCGAAGAGGGATGCCTCCCACAGGGCGCTCTCCACGAGGGCCTCCGGGGTCGCCTTGCCGTACTTCTGGAGCAGCCGGCGGTCCAGGGAGCCCGCGTTCACGCCGATGCGGATCGGGGTGCCGTGGTCGCGCGCCGCCTTCGCGATCTCCTTGACCTTGTCGTCGAACTGCTTGATGTTGCCGGGGTTGACGCGGACGGCCGCACAGCCGGCCTCGATCGCCGCGAACACGTACTTCGGCTGGAAGTGGATGTCCGCGATCACCGGGATCTGCGACTTGCGCGCGATGGTCGCCAGCGCGTCCGCGTCGTCCTGGGTGGGACACGCCACCCGCACGATCTGGCAACCGGACGCCGTCAGCTCGGCGATCTGCTGGAGCGTGGCGCCGATGTCCGACGTACGCGTCGTGGTCATCGACTGCACGGAGACGGGGGCGTCACCGCCGACCGCCACAGACCCGACCTGGATCTGCCGGCTCTTGCGGCGCTCGGCAACCCTGGTCGGAACGGACGGCATGCCGAGAGAAATCGCAGTCATCTGCTGTGCAACCCCAAGTCGTGGATCAAGGTCCAGGTCCCGTCAGCGGCGGGCTCCAGACTTCGAGATTACGGCACCGACCGGCCCACGAGCACATCCCGCCCACCAAACCCACTCAATGGAAGGCGGCCCGGCATGGGGCACACCGGGCCGCCTTGAACGCCGTACGGCTACGAGATGCGGACCGGGTTGACGACGTCCGCGATGAGGACGAGGACCGTGAAGCAGATGAAGATCCCCGCCACCACATAAGCCACCGGCATCAGCTTCGCCACGTCGAACGGGCCCGGGTCCGGGCGCTTGAGGAGCCTGGCCAGGTTGCGGCGGAGGGACTCCCAGAGGGCGCCCGCGATGTGGCCGCCGTCCAGGGGGAGCAGCGGGAGCATGTTGAAGAGGAACAGGGAGAGGTTGAAGCCCGCCACCAGCATCAGCGCCATGGCGAGTTGCTGGGTGGGCGGGATGTCCAGGGTGAAGATCTCGCCGCCGACCCTCGCCGCTCCGACCACGCCCATCGGGGAGTCCGGCTGGCGCGGGGCGTTGTCGAAGGCCGCGTTCCACAGGGCGGGGATCTTGCCGGGCAGGGCGGCGAGGGAGTCGACGGCCTCGCCGACGCGGTCGCCCATCCACACCACGGAGTCGCCGAAGTCCTGCTTGACGATGCCGGTGGCGGCGCTGAAGCCGAGGAAGCCGGCGGTGACGTACTCGCCCTGGACGTACTGGCCGCTGGAGTCCTTCTTGGCGACCTGGTTGGAGGCGATCTTCGCGGTGAGGGTGAGGCCCTTGCCGTCGCGCTCGACGACGATCGGGACCGTCTTGTCGGGGTTGGCACGAATGAGGTCGGAGAGCTTGTTCCAGTCGTCCGTCTTCACGCCGTTGAACGCGATGATCTTGTCGCCCGCCTTGAGGCCGGCGGCCGCGGCCGGGGAGGCGGGGTCGGAGGCCTTGCAGGTCTCGCGGTTCTGGCTCTGGGCGATCACGCACTTGGAGACCGAGCTGACCGTGTTGGTCTGCTGGGAGATGCCGAAGCCCATGAGGACGGTGAGGAACAGGGCGACCGCGAGGACGAGGTTCGCGAAGGGGCCCGCGAACATCACGATGACGCGCTTCCAGGGCTTACGGGTGTAGAAGAGGCGTTTCTCGTCGCCCGGCTGGAGTTCCTCGAAGGCGGCCGAGCGGGCGTCCTCGATCATGCCGCGCCAGGGGGAGGTCGAACGGGCGCTGATCCGGCCGTCGTCGCCGGGCGGGAACATGCCGATCATGCGGATGTAGCCGCCGAAGGGAACGGCCTTGATGCCGTACTCCGTCTCACCCTTCTTGCGGGACCAGACGGTGGGCCCGAAGCCGACCATGTACTGCGGCACGCGGATGCCGAACAGCTTGGCGAAGGACAGGTGACCCAGTTCGTGCCACGCGATCGAGACGAGGAGGCCGAGGGCGAAGAGCCCTATGCCGAGGATGAACATCAGGGTCGTCATGCACGGGCCTCCGCCGTCTGTGCCGTCAGTTCCCGGGCCCGGGTCCGCGCCCAGGTCTCCGCTTCGAGGACGTCCGCGACGGTGAGCGAGGTTCCCCGGCTCGGGGTTCCGTGCTCGTCCACCACCCGGGTCACGGTCTCCATGATCCCGTTGAACGGCAGTGCGCCGGCCCGGAAGGCCTCGACGCACTCCTCGTTGGCGGCATTGAACACCGCCGGGGCCGTGCCCGCGAGCTCGCCCACGTGCCGCGCGAGGTTCACCGAGGGGAACGCCTCGTTGTCGAGCGGGAAGAACTCCCAGGTCGACGCCTTGCTCCAGTCGAAGGCGGGGGCCGCGTCGGGGACGCGCTCGGGCCAGCCGAGACCGATGGCGATCGGCCCCCGCATGTCGGGGGGCGTCGCCTGGGCGATCGTGGATCCGTCGGTGAACTCAACCATCGAGTGGACATACGACTGGGGATGCACGACCACCTCAATCCTGTCGAAGGGAATGTCGTAGAGGAGGTGTGCCTCGATGACTTCGAGTCCCTTGTTGACGAGGGTCGCGGAGTTGATGGTGATGACCGGGCCCATGGCCCAGGTGGGGTGGGCGAGGGCGTCCTCGACGGTCACCTGGGCGAGATCTGCTTTGGTACGGCCGCGGAAGGGGCCGCCGGACGCGGTGACGACCAGCTTGCGGACGTCGGCCCGGGTCCCGGAGGCCAGGGACTGGAAGAGGGCCGCGTGCTCGGAGTCGACCGGGATGATCTGGCCGGGCTCGGCGAGTGCCTTGACCAGCGGGCCGCCCACGATGAGGGACTCCTTGTTGGCGAGCGCGAGGGTGCGGCCCGCCTTCAGGGCGGCGAGGGTGGGGGCGAGGCCGATAGAGCCGGTGATGCCGTTGAGGACGGTGTGGCAGTCGGAGGCGGCCAGGTGGGTGGCCGCGTCGGGTCCGGCGAGTATGTCGGGGAGCGGTCGACCCGGGCCGTGGAGACTGGTGAGCGCCTCGCGCAGCTGCGGGACGACGTCCTCGCGGGCGACCGCGACGGTCCGTACCCCGAGCCGGTGTGCCTGCTCGGCGAGGAGCGCGACGCGGCCGCCGTTGGCGGAGAGCCCGGTGACCCGGAACCGGTCGGGGTTGCGCAGCACGAGGTCGATGGCCTGGGTGCCGATGGAGCCCGTGGAGCCGAGGATCACCACGTCCTTCGGCCCGTCGCCCGCGACCGGGTCGTAGACGAGGTGCGGGTCGGCGAGGGGGGCTGGACTGTCGCTCATCGTTCCATTGTGGCCGTAAGGACGGCGTAGGAGGACAGCGCGTCCCCTCAGGGGGTGCGCTGTCCTCGCGGGGTCACCGGATCGGGCGGTGGACGTTCTCCTTCTCGGAGGGGCCGGGGGTGGCGTCGGCGATCCAGGCGCCTTCGCCGGAGGGGTCGACGATGCCGTCCTCCAGCCAGGCGTAGGTGCCGGACATGACTCCCTTGACGACCTTGCGGTCCTGGTCGTCGGTGTTGTTCCAGAGGCGGCCGAAGAGTTCCTCGACGCGCAGCCGGGACTGGTGGCAGAAGGCGTCGGCGAGCTGGTAGGCCTCGCGGCCGTGGGACTCGGTGCTGCGCAGCAGTTCGGCTCGGACGCAGGCCGCGGACATGGCGAACAGCTCCGCGCCGATGTCCACGATCCGGCCGAGGAAGCCCTGCTTGGTCTCCATGCGGCCCTGCCAGCGGGACATCGCGTAGAAGGTGGTGCGGGCTAGCTTGCGGGAGGTGCGTTCGACGTAGCGGAGATGCGTCGAGAGGTCGACCTCGCGTTTGAACTCGGCGTAGGAGGTGGGGAGTTGTCCGGGTCCTGCGACCAGTTTGGGGAGCCACTTGGCGTAGAAGACGCCGGCGTTCGCGCCTGCCTTGGCCTTGTCGGACAGGGACTTGTCCGGGTCGATCAGGTCGCCCGCCACGGAGAGGTGGGCGTCGACGGCCTCGCGGGCGATGAGGAGGTGCATGATCTCGGTGGAGCCCTCGAAGATGCGGTTGATGCGCAGGTCGCGCAGGACCTGTTCGGCGGGGACGGCCTTCTCGCCGCGGGCGCGCAGGGACTCGGCGGTCTCGAAGCCGCGGCCGCCGCGGATCTGGACGAGTTCGTCGGCGACGAGCCAGGCCATCTCGGAGGCGTAGAGCTTGGCGAGGGCGCCCTCGATGCGGATGTCGTTGCGGTTCTCGTCGGCCATCTGGGACGAGAGATCGAGGACGGCCTCCAGGGCGAAGGTGGTCGCCGCGATGAAGGAGATCTTGGAGCCGACGGCCTCGTGGTGGGCGATCGGCTTGCCCCACTGCTCGCGGGCCGCGGACCATTCGCGGGCGATCTTCAGGCTCCACTTGCCGGCGGCCACGCAGGAGGCGGGCAGGGAGAGGCGGCCGGTGTTGAGGGTGGTGAGCGCGATCTTCAGGCCGGCGCCCTCGGGGCCGACGCGGTTCGCGGCCGGAACCCGGACCTGGTGGAAGCGGGTGACGCCGTTCTCGATGCCGCGCAGGCCCATGAAGGCGTTGCGGTTCTCGACGGTGACGCCGGGTGAGTCGGTCTCCACGACGAAGGCGGTGATGCCGCCCTTGTGGCCCTCGCTCCTGGGGACGCGGGCCATGACCACGAGGAGGTCGGCGACCACGCCGTTGGTGGTCCAGAGTTTCACTCCGTCGAGGATGTAGTCGTCCCCGTCGGGCAGTGCGGTGGTGGCCAGCCGGGCGGGGTCCGAGCCGACGTCCGGCTCGGTGAGCAGGAAGGCGCTGATGTCGGTGCGGGCGCACCGGGGCAGGAACTTCTCCTTCTGCTCCTGGGTGCCGAAGAGTTTGAGCGGCTGCGGTACGCCGATCGACTGGTGGGCGGAGAGCAGCACGCCGATGGCGGGGCTGGCGGAACCCACGAGGGCCAGTGCCTTGTTGTAGTACACCTGGGTGAGGCCGAGGCCGCCGTACTTGGGGTCGATCTTCATGCCGAAGGCACCGAGTTCCTTGAGCCCGTTGACGATGTCGTCGGGGATGCGGGCCTCGCGTTCGATGAGAGCGCCGTCGACCTTCGTCTCGCAGAAGTCGCGGAGCTGGGCGAGGAACTCCTCGCCGCGCCGGGCGTCCTCGGCGGGGGGCACGGGGTGCGGGTGGATGAGGTCGAGCCGGAACCGCCCGAGGAACAGTTCCTTGGCGAAGCTGGGCTTGCGCCAGTCCTGCTCCCGGGCGGCCTCCGCCACCTCGCGGGCCTCGCGTTCGGTGACGACGGGCTTGGTGGACGGTGCGGACATTGGGGCTCACCTCGTCGCGAATCGGGATCTTGGTGCCGATGCGTTACTGACCGGTGCTACTCGATCGTATGTACCTGATCCCGGGCGAGGCCACCACCCCGCGCGCGGCCGTTCGGCCGAAGCCGACGGAACGCGACGCGGTGTCGAGCGGTCGGCGCCCCGGAGGGCCCGGTACCGGCGGCGTACTCGTGTTCGGTGTTCCTGTCGTGGTAGGCAGGAGGCCTCGTCCCGCACAGGAGTCTCTGTCGAAGCGCTTCGACAGCCTATGGACACCCACTCGCGGGGGAGCTACTGTCGAACCACCCCCCACCCCCACCTGTTCGCACTGCGCACTGTCGAAGCGCTTCACAAAGCTTGGAGAGCTGGATGGTCACCCTCGCCGAGGTCGCCCAGCACGCCGGAGTCTCGGCCAGCACGGTGAGCTATGTCCTCAGTGGCAAGCGGTCCATCTCCACGACCACCCGGCACCGGGTCGAGCAGAGCATCCGGGAACTCGGCTACCACCCGAACGCGGGCGCCCGCGCGCTCGCCAGCAGCAGGTCGAACATCATCGCGCTGATGGTCCCGCTCCGCACCGACATGTACGTGCCGGTGATGATGGAGATCGCCATCGCGGTGGCCACCACGGCCCGTACGCACGGCTACGACGTGCTCCTGCTGACCGGTGAGGAGGGTCCCGACGCGGTGCGCCGGGTGACCGGCAGCGGTCTGGCGGACGCGATGATCCTGATGGACGTCGAGCTCGACGACGAGCGGCTGCCGCTGCTGCGCGGCACCGACCAGCCGTCCGTGCTCATCGGCCTCCCCGCCGACACCTCGGGGCTGACCTGCGTCGACCTCGACTTCCGGGCCACCGGCGCGCTGTGCGTGGAGCATCTCGCGAAGCTCGGTCACCGCGACATCGCTGTCATCGGCGAGGCCCCCGCGGTCTACGAGCGGCACACCGGTTTCGCCGAGCGCACACTCGACGGACTGCGGTCCCGCGCCCTGGAATTGGGCGTACGACTGCTGCACCGGCCGTGCGACGGCGGGTACGACGCGATGGCCGTGACCGTCGCCCGGATCCTCGACGAGCGCCCTGCCACGACCGGGTTCGTCGTGCAGAACGAACAGGCGGTGGAGCCGCTGCTCGCGCTGCTGCGGCAGCAGGGCCGGGCCGTCCCCGAGGACGTCTCGGTGGTCGCGATCTGCCCCGAACAGGTCGCCCTCCAGGCCTCGGTGCGGCTGAGCTCGGTCTCCATCCCCGCCCAGGAGATGGGCCGGCACGCCGTGGAACGTCTCGCCGCGAAGCTGGAGGGCCGCGGTGAGGACGAAGTCGTCCTGCTCGAACCCGAGTTGACGGTCCGGTCGAGCACGGGGCCGGCGCCTTCGGTGTCCTGACACCACCGGAGCCAGTCCATCGGAGCCCTTCCACCCGATCCCGTCCACCGGATCCCATCCGTCGGCCCCATCCGTCAGATCCCGCCCACCGGATCCGACCCACCCCACACCACGCGTTCCGTGACTGTGCGGCACGCCCCTGTCCGCATGCCTTCAGGAGCCCCCTCGTGAACCAGCCTGCCGCAGTACAGCCCAAGGTCAGCCTCGCGCAGTCCTCCCCCACCGTCGGCACCTTCCGGGAGCGGGACGGCGCGCTGGAGTGGAGCGGGCGCCAGGAGACCGTGCGCATCGAGCCCTGGGGCCCGGACGCGGTCCGGGTGCGGGCCCGGCTCGGCGGGCCGGTCCTCGAGGGGCTGCCGGGCGCTCTGCTCGACGAGCCGCCGGCCACCGAGAGCACGGTCAAGACCGTTGACGGGGAAGCCTGGTTGACCGTGGGCGCGCTGACCGTCCACGTCGACGCCGAGGGGCAGCTCCGCTTCCTGCGCACCGAGGACTCCGCCGAACTGCTCGCGGAGGCCCGCGCCCACTTCTGGTGGCCCGGCTCTCGCCTCTACACGGCGGTCGGCAACGGCCACCACCGGCTGGAGCAGCGCTTCGCCGCCTACGACGACGAGAAGCTGTACGGGCTCGGCCAGCACCAGCACGGCAGGCTGGACCAGAAGGGCCTGGTGGTGGACCTGGTCCAGCGCAACGCCGAGGTCGCCATCCCGGTCCTGGCCTCCAGCCGCGGCTACACCCTGCTGTGGAACAACCCGGCGATCGGCCGAGTGGAACTCGCCCACAACGGCACGCGCTGGGTGGCCGACTCGGCCCGCCAGATCGACTACTGGATCACCGCGGGCGACCCGGCGGACGGCCAGCGCCGCTACAGCGCGGTGACGGGCCGTACGCCGATGCTGCCGGAGTGGGCGGCCGGGTTCTGGCAGTGCAAGCTGCGCTACCGCACCCAGGACGAACTCCTCGGCGTGGCACGGGAGTACAAGCGACGCGGGCTGCCCCTCTCGGCGATCGTCTGCGACTTCTTCCACTGGACGCACCTCGGCGAGTGGAAGTTCGACCCGGCCGAGTGGCCCGACCCGGCGGCGATGGTCCGTGAACTGGAGGAGCTGGGCATCAAGTTGGTGGTCAGCGTGTGGCCGTCGGTGTCGCCGCTGAGCGAGAACCACCCCGTGATGGAGCAGCGCGGGTACTTCATCGGCACCCAGTACGGCCCGATGGCGCACGCCGACTGGCCGGACAAGGAGGTCGCCTCCACGGTCCAGGTCGCCTTCTACGACGCCACGAACCCGGAGGCCCGCGAGTTCGTGTGGTCGCGCGTGAAGGAGAACTACCTGGAGCCGTACGGCATCACGGCGTTCTGGCTGGACGCGTGCGAGCCGGAACTGAAGCCGGGCTTCCAGGAGAACCTGCGCTACTGGGCGGGGCCCGGACTGGAGGTCGGCAACAGCTACCCGGCGGAGAACTCCCGCACCTTCCACGAGGGCCTGACGGCGGCCGGCGAGGAGGTCATCACCCTCAACCGCTCGGCCTGGGCGGGCAGTCAGCGCTACGGCGCCGCGCTGTGGTCCGGTGACATCGGCACCGACTTCGCCACCCTGCGGACGCAGATCGCGGCCGGACTCAACACCGCGATGTCCGGGATTCCCTGGTGGAACACGGACATCGGCGGCTTCCACGGCGGCGACCCGGACGACCCGGCGTACCGCGAGGTCATGGTCCGCTGGTTCCAGTTCGGCGCGCTGTCACCGCTGATGCGGCTGCACGGGTTCCGTGACCCGGGGATGCCGCTGGGGCCGGACATGACGGGCGGGCCGAACGAGGTGTGGTCGTACGGGGAGGAGGCCGGCGCGATCCTGGAGAAGTACCTGCGGCTGCGGGAGCGGTTGCGGCCGTACGTGCTCCGGGTGATGCGCGAGGCGCACGAGGAGGGGCTGCCGCCGATGCGGCCGCTGTTCCTGGAGTTCCCGGAGGACCCGGTGGCGTGGGGGGTCGACGACGCGTATCTGTTCGGGGCGGATGTGCTGGTGGCGCCGGTGCTTGACGCTGGAGCGAGGGCCCGGGCCGCTTATCTTCCGGTGGGTTCGTCGTGGACGGATGCTTGGACGGGAGTGACGTATGAGGGTGGGGCCACGGTGACTGTCGATGCGCCGTTGGACCGGATTCCGTTGTTTCTGCGGGACGGGGCGCGGGTGCCGATTCGGGAAGGGGCGCAGTAGGTCGTTCCTCGGGTGCGGCTTCGCTGTGGCTGGTCGCGCAGTTCCCCGCGCCCCTAAAAGAAAAAGACTCCTTCAGCCCCGGCAGATTGACGGCAGCGCCCTGTGCAGGGCTCGGGTGTGCAGGGCGTCCAGGTGGTTCTCGTAGTGGACCTGGAAAGTCGCCAGGGCCAGTTCGGGGCGGCAGACGAAGGTGCCGCGGTTCTCCGCGGTGTCGGCCAGGGCCTGGACCAGTGCGCTGGTGATCTGGTTGATCTGCTGGCGTACGACGGTCAGGTCCGGCTTGGTCGTCGGGGCCTGGTCGGGGTGGTCGGTCCAGCGCTGGAACAGACCGCGCTGGACCACCTTGTTGGCCTCGATCTGGTCGCGGAAGATCGTCCGGATCTCGTCCGGGTCGGCGCCGAGCTGCTGGGCCTGGGCGGCCACGTTGTCGAGGACCTGCTGCTCGCGGGCCGGGTCGTCGATGGGGCTGTCGGTGCCCCACTTTGCGGCGGCGACGAGGTCGGCGGTGGCCAGGCGCTCGGCGGCCAGCTCGACGACCGGGTGCAGGGGGGACAGGGAGAGGGCGGCGGCGTGGGGGGCCGTGGCGGTGCCGGAGACCGGAACCGCGACCGCGGAACCCGTCGCGCCGAGGACGACGGCCGCGGTCGCGGTCACGGTGATCAGGGCACGTCGGAGGGGGGTGGTGGTACGCATGTGCCCATCCAACCCGACGTACTCCCAAGATCAGGTCAACTGCTGCTCACGGTCAGGTTGTTGGCCGTGAAATTCAGGCCGCCGGAGGAGCTGGTGATCTCGAAGCCGAACTGCACGTCACCGATGGTCTCGTTGCCGAACCAGCCCTTGGTGTCCTTGATCCACTTCAGGATCGGCAGGATGTTCACCGTGCCGGAGCTGGAGTTGGAGGTACGGACGAAGGAGAAGACCTGGTTGGACCCGTTGGTGCCCTTGTAGACGGTCCAGGTGTGTCCGCCGAGCGACACGTTGCCCTGCGAGGTGCCGAGCGGACCCACCGCCCCGGTCTTGTTGACCCAGAGCATGATCTCGTAGCGGTAGGCGGTGTCCCAGATGTCGTACGACGTGTTGTACGCGCCGGACGACGGGACCGAGACGTTGTAGTTGCTGGTGAGCGAGCCGAGCGAGTTGATCGACTTGTTGATCACCTTCTTGGAGTCCGGGTAGGACTTGATGCCGCCGGTGTTGGGGTGGTCGGCCCAGACGCCCCAGTTGGTGCCGGAGTTGGCCCAGATGCACTGGCTGCCCGCGCCGGAGCCCCAGATGTTGTTGTAGAGGGTGTAGCCGTTGAGGCTGGTGCTGCCCCACTGGTCGCAACTGCTCCAGACGGCGGCGGACGCGGGGGCGGAGGCGAGGCCGACCAGGGCGCCGACGGCCATCGCCGGGGCCAGCACCGTCGTGGTGATCTTGGTCAGGGTGCTCTTTGCCATGGTGTCCCTTCCATGGGTGGGGGGAAATGCGGGGGGAGTTACCACGCCTCCAGACGGATGACGTGGTCTTCCCCGGCGACGAGGTCGAGCGGTTCGGCGCCGGAGGAAGTCCTCAGTGCGACCCGGTGGGTGCGCGGACGGGTCCGTCGTTCATCGTTCGAGTACCGCCACTCCGTAGCGGCCCAGCGTCAGCCGGTCGGTGCCGGTCTGCCCCGTCAGCAGGTCCCGGTGCGGGCCGGGCACCTCGACGGTGACCGCCTCACGGCTGTGGTTGAGGAGGAAGAGCAGGTCACCGCGGTGGACCGCCTCGACCTGGTCGGGCAGTCCGGTGAGGGCGGGCCGCACTCCCGCGTCGTGGGCGATCCGGGCGAGCAGCTCGCGCAGGGCGTGCGGTTCGGGAAGCGTGGAGAGGTACCAGGCGCGGCCCCTGCGGAGGATCGCGGGCATCCCGTCGAGCTCACCGCCCTTGTAGGCGGCCTCCGTGACGGCGTCCTCGGTCGCCTCGATCTCCTCGGACCACAGCGTGCCCCGGAAACCGCCCGGCGCGCTCTCGCACTCGGTGTGCTCGCCCGCGTCCAGCGGCCACCACTCGTGCAGGGTGCGGATGCCGAACAGTGCGCGCAGCCGGGCGTCCATGCCGCCGGGGCGTATCCGGTCGTCCTCGTCGGCGACGCCGGTGAGGAAGCCGGAGACGAGGGTGCCGCCCTGGCGGACGTAGGCGAGGAGCTTGTCGATCGCGGCGTCGGTGAGGAGGTAGAGCTGGGGGACGACGACCACCTTGTAGGGGGTGAGGTCGTGGTCGGGGTGGGCGAAGTCGGTGGTGAGGTGGGCCTCCCAGAGGGCGCGGTGCCAGGACGTGAGTACGTCCGCGTGATCGACCTCGCCGGAGAGCCGGCCGTCCTGGGCTCCGGCCCACCAGGCGTGCCAGTCGTGCAGGATCGCGATCTCGTTGGTGGTGTGGCTGCCGGTCACCTTCCGTGCCAGCCGGGCGAGTTCGGCGCCGAGCTGCTTGACCTCCTGATAGGTGCGGCCGTCCTCCCCTGCGTGGCTGACCATCCCGGAGTGGAACTTCTCCGCGCCCTGGCGGGACTGGCGCCACTGGAAGTAGCAGACGGCGTCGGCGCCGCGTGCGACGGCCTGGAGGGACCAGAGCCGGTTCAGGCCCCGGGGTTTGGGGTGGTTCACGCCCCGCCAGTTGACCGGCCCCGCGGCCTGCTCCATGAGCATCCAGGGGCCGCGGGCCTGGGAGCGGGTCATGTCCTGCACGAGGGCACCCTGTTGGGCCCCGAGCGGATCACGCGGGTCGGGATAGATGTCGACGGAGACGACGTCCTCCTCCTCGGCCCACCGCCAGGCGTCCTGCCCGGACCACAGCGGCATGAAGTTGGTGGTCACGGGGAGGTGCGGGGTGGCCCGGCGGACGATGTCCCGCTCGGCGAGGTAGCACTCCAGGAGCATGTCGGAGGTGAACCGCCGGAAGTCGAGAACCTGGGTGGGGTTCTTCATGTAGTGCGCGTGCCGGGGCGTGTGCACCTCGGCCCAGTCGCCGTAGCCCTGACTCCAGAACGCTGTGCCCCAGGCGGAGTTGAGGGCGCCGAGGGTGCCGTAGCGTCGCTGGAGCCAGACCCTGAAGCGGGCGGCGGCCGCGTCGCTCCAGTCGTAGGTGCAGTACTCGTTGTTGATGTGCCACATGGTGAGGGCTGGGTGGCCGCCGTAGCGGGCGGCGAGGTCCTCGGTGATGGCGGCGGCGAAGCGCCGGTAGGTGGCGCTGGAGTGCGAGAAGTGCTGGCGTCCGCCCCAGTGCTCGGTGCGGCCGTCCTGGTCGACGGGCAGCGTGTCGGGGTGCAGGTGGCCCAGCCAGGGCGGCGGCGAGGCGGTCGGGGTGGCGAGGACGACGCCGATGCCGTTCTCGTGCATCAGGTCCATCAGCCGGTCCAGCCAGCCGAACTCCCGCTCTCCTGGCCGGGGTTCGAGCTTCGCCCAGGAGAAGACGCCCAGCGTGACGGAGTTGACGCCGGCGGCCGTCATCAACCGCACGTCCTCCCGCCAGGTCTCCTCCGGCCACTGTTCGGGGTTGTAGTCGCCGCCGAAGAGGATGCGGCCGCGGGTCGCCGTGCTCAGGCCGGGCATCAGACCGGGTCCCCGTACTGGATGCCCCGACCGTTGGTGGCGATGTAGACACGGCCGTAGACGCGCGGGTCGCCGCTGATCGTCTCGCCGGTCCAGCCCCACTGGTGCCGGTCGTCGTTGATCCGCACCCAGGTCTTCGCCTCGTCGTCGGAGCGGTACACGGCGGTGCTGCTCTCGGTGGAGCCGACCAGGTAGAGCGCCGGATAGTCGGCGCCCTCGGCGGCCTTGCCGAAGCCGAGCGTGTACGAGGCCCGGCAGCTGGTGAGCTTGGTGAAGGTCGCACCGCCGTCGGTGGACCGGTAGAGGCCGTTCCACTTGGCGGAGAGCCACAGGTCACCGACCCGCCCGGGCGCCGCGACCAGCTCGAACTGGGTGTCCCCGGAGGGCAGTCCGGTGGCGCCCGCGGTGAAGGAGAGGCCGCCGTCGGTGCTGGCGTAGACCGTTCCCGTGTCGGTGTCGTAGGCGTAGAAGCGCTTGGGGTCGACCGGGTCGGCGACGGGTGTGGCGCCCTTGGGGAAGGTCGGGACCTCGGACCAGACGGCGCCGTTGTCCGTGGAGCGCCGGGCCGGGTACTTGGTGCCGTCCCAGTGCACGAAGGTCCACAGCAGCACGCTGCCGTCGGTGTTGGTCGCGATCGGTCCCGGCGCGTCCTTGGCGAGGGCGGGCTGGGTCGCGAAGGGCTCCCAGGTCTTGCCGCCGTCGTTCGAGAAGGCTCCGTTGCCGTGGTCGCCGAAGCCCGTGCGGACGACGTAGGAGGGCTTGGCGGCGGCCTGGGCGAGTCCGGTCGCGGACCCGAAAACGGGGTTCGAAGCCATCCCTCGCGAGGGCGATGCGGTGAGGCGCTCGTGGTACATCACCCCGACGTCCCCGAGCCCGCTGAGCAGGTGCGCCCGACCGGTCGGGGGCGAGATCAGGTGCCGTACGGAGGTCTCCTCCAGGCCACGGATCTGCGGGGCCCAGTGCTTGAGGTCCCGGGTGCCGTAAAGGGTGGCGCCGGTGCCGTACACGATGTGCTTCGAGTCGTACGGGTCCAGGGCGAGGGCCTGGATCCACCAGCCGAACTTGGGCTGGTCGGCGCCGAAGGTGAGGAACGGCGTCTCGGACACGTCGAGGACCGCGGAGTCCTTCAGGGAGGTCCAGGTGCGGCCGCCGTTCGTGGACCGGTACACGGTGTCGCCGGCCGCCCAGCGGTCGTTGGTGGAGACGACGAGGGTGCCGGGGCGGCGGGCGTCGACGGACACCCCGCCGTAGCCGAAGGTGTCGGCGGAGCCGTCGCTCGTGGTGCCGCCCGGCTTCACCGGCGTGACGTCCGTCCACGTGCCGCTGCCCTTGCCCTTGCCCTTGCCCTTGCCCTTGCCCGCGGCCAGCTTGTGCACGCTGCCGTCGGCCTGCCCGTTGGGACCGGGTGCATCGGCGTAGGTGACGTACAGCTCGCGGGTGTGGCAGTCGTAGGAGGCCCGGATCGGCACCTTGGCACTGATGCCGGAGGGCTGTCCGGGGACGGCCTCCCAGGTGGTGCCGTCCGAGGTGCGGAACAGGCTGGGGGTGGTGCCGTCGGAGTCGCCCCAGCCTGCGTAGAGGGTCCGGCCGGCGGCTACGAGCAGGGTGACGCCCTGGCCGCTGCCGCTCGGGGTTCCCGGGAAGCCGCTCGCCGTGGCCCAAGTGGCGCCCCGGTCCGTGGACTTGAGCAGCCCGTCGTGTCTGGTCCCCAGCCACAGCGTGTCACTGTCGCGGGGATCGACGAGCAACCGCTCCCCCGTCCCCCGTCCGTCCTCGTTCCCGCCGAGCTTCACGGTGAGGTCGGTCCGCGCCCAGGTGGCACCCCGGTCCTCGGACCGCAGCACGGCACCGTTGCCGGCCCAGGACTGGGTGTAGGTGCCGAGCGCGAGATAGACCCGGTCGGGGTGGGCGGGGTCGACGGCCATGGCCTCGACACCGAGCAGGTTCCAGTCGTCCCACCCGAGATCGTCGTTGAGCGGGATCCAGCGCGCGCTCCGGTCGTCCCAGCGGTAGGCCCCGCCGATGTCGGTACGGGCGTAGGCGAGCCCACGGACGGAGGGGTGGAAGAGCACCCCGCTGACGAACCCGGTGCCACCGATGACGACTTGGCGCCATCGGTAGGAGGGGGAGGGGGAACCGGCCGCCGCGGCCACGGCGGGGAAGGACGGAACGGCGGTGACAGCGGCAGTGGCAGCGGTCGCGGCGAGAACGGCACGACGGCTCGGCCCGGACGAAAGCATGACAAACCTCGCTCTGAACGCAGGAAAAGTGAACCCACTCAGGGGCGCGGGGAACTGCGCGACCGGCCACAACGAACCCGCGGCCGCCGTCAGTCAGAACCACCCCTTCTGGATGGCGAACGGTCAGCCCTTCACGGCCCCCGTCAACATGCCCTTCTTGAAATGCCGCTGCACGAACGGCGAAGCCACGGCAACCGGGATCAACGCCATCACCATCACGGCCATCTGAAGCCCCAGCGGCGACAACTGCCCCGTACGCACCGCCTGCTGCAACCCCGTAGGGGCCTCCGTGTTCTTCTGCACCAGCTGGATGAGCACGTTCTGCAACGGCATCATCGACTGGTCACTGAGATAGATCGACGCGTTGAACCACGCGCTCCAGTACCCCACCGCGTAGAACAGCGAGATGACGGCCAGCACGGCCCGGGACAGCGGCATGATGACGGTCAGCAGGATCCGCAGGTCCCCGGCGCCGTCGATGCGCGCGGACTCGGTGAGTTCGGGCGAGATGCCCATGAAGAAGGCCCGCAGGACCAGGATGTTGAAGACGCTGACGGCACTCGGCAGGATCAGCGACAGATAGGTGTCCGTCAGACCCAGCGACTGCACCAGCAGATACGTCGGGATGAGGCCGGCGCCGAAGAACATCGTCGCCATCATGGTCACCAGGAAGAACCGGTGTCCCACGCTCCCCGGCCGCGACAGACCGTAGGCGGCGAGCACCGACACCGTCATCGAGAACAGGGTGCCGAAGAGCGTGACCCCGACCGACACCATGATCGCCCGGCTGACCTGGCCGCCGCTGAGCAGTTCGGTGTAGTTCACGAAGGTGATGCCCTCGGGGATCACCACGAGCCCGCCGACCCGGTCGATCACCGGTTTCGGGGAGAGGCTGGTGACGATCACGATCCACAGCGGACCGAGCACGCCCAGACAGCACAGCAGGAGGAACCCGCTCTTGGCAGTGATTCCGGCCTTGCTGGGCTCCTCCTCCCACACCGGCCGGGGCGGCGCCTTGAGGCTGCGCACGAGCTGCGTGTTGAGGCTCATTTCTGGTACACCCCCTGCTCGCCCAGCAGGTGCGCGAACTTGTTCGCGGACAGGACGAGACACACTCCGATGAGTCCCTTGACGAGGCCGACCGCGGCCGCGTAGCTGAAGTCGCCGTTCTGGATGCCCATGTTCCAGACGTAGGTGTCCAGGACCTCGCTGGCCCCGGCCCCGACCGCGCTCCGCTGGAGCAGGAACTGCTCGAAGCCGACGCTGAGCGCGTCACCGACCCTGAGGACCAGCAGCAGCGCGATCACCGGACGCAGCGCGGGCAGCGTCACGTGCCACATGCGGCGCCAGCGCCCGGCGCCGTCCATGGCGGCGGCCTCGTAGAGGTCGGTGCTGACCGCGGCCAGCGCGGCGAGGAAGACGATGATCCCCCAGCCGGCGTCCTTCCAGACGGCCTGCGCGGTGACCAGGTACTTGAACAGGCTCGCGTTGGTCATCAGGTCGAAGCCGCTCCAGCCGTGGTCCTCCAGGGTCTGGGCGATGATGCCCGCGCCGCCGAAGATCTGCTGGAACACGGTGACCACGAGGACCCAGGAGAAGAAGTGCGGCAGATACATGATCGCCTGCGCCACGGCCCGCACCCGGGGCCTGATCACGCTGTTGATGACCAGCGCGAGGGCGATCGGGACCGGGAAGAACAGCACCAGCTGGAGCACGAACAGCACGATGGTGTTCTTCGCGGCGCCCCAGAACAGCGGGTCGTCGATCATCCGTGAGAACTGCTCGACCCCCACCCAGGGGCTGTGGAAGATCGCGGTGATGCCGTTGCTGGAGATGTAGGGGTCGTAGTCCTGGAAGGCGACGACGTTGCCGAGCAAGGGGACGTAGTTGAAGATCAGGAGCAGGACCATGACCGGCAGGGTCATGAGGATGAGCGTGCGGTCGCGGCGCAGCCGGACCTTGAGGGGAACCTTCTCCGCCCTGCCCGCCCTGCGTTCCTTGCGCGGCGCCCTCGCCTTGGTCACCGCGGCGGTGACCGCGGCCGTCGGTTCCTCCACGGCCGCGGGCGGACGCGTCCCGTCCGGCCTGCTCCCGGCGGTGAGGGACATCAGTTGCCGCTGCCGTTCTTGTCGATGAGCTCCTTGTACCAGTCGCGCAGCTTGTCGCCGCCGGACGACTTCCAGGTGGAGATGGCCGCCTGGACGTCGGAGAGCTTGCGGTTGCCGCGCACGTAGTCGATCTCCAGCTGCTCGAACTGGCTGGAGAGGTTGGCGTAGCGGGTCGGCTCGACGATGTTCATGCCGAAGGTGGAGGTCTTCTTCATGAAGGCGCCCATCCGCTGCTGCCACTCGACCTGCTTGCGGGCGATCTCGGGGAGGTCCGGATGGGCGTAGTAGGCGGCCGGCGCGGCGAGCATCACCCAGGCGTTGAGGACCTCGGAGTTGCCGAGGTCGTTCTTGACCGGGACGCCGTTCTTGACGGTGTAGTGGGTGCCCTCGACGCCGTAGTCGACGAGCATCCGCTCCTTGGTGCCGTAGGGGGCGGCCGAGAAGTCCGCGGCGGCGAGCGCGTTCTCGATCGTCGTCTTCGAGGCGCCTTTGCGGATCAGCGACCAGATGGTGGCGGGCGAGGACGCGTACAGCTTCGGGTTGCCGCCGTCCGCGCCGAAGAGGTCCATGGCGTCGATCTTCAAGCTCGGGTTGGACTGGGCCTGCTCGGAGGCCTTCCCGTACCAGTCGGCGATGTTGGTGTTCCAGACCAGGATCTGCCCGGAGGTGAACCGCTGGCCGGCGTCGCCCGTGCGGGCCTTGTCGTCAGGGTGGACTAGGCCCGCGTCGAACACCTTGCGAACCCACTCCAGGGCTTCGAGGTACTCGGGCTGTTCGATGCGGTACGTCAACTTGCCGTCGGAACCGATGTCCCAGCCGATCGGCCCGGAGCCGCGGACGCCGAAGAAGCTCCACGCCGACCAGGTCAGGTTGCCGTCGCAGGCCCACACCTTGGCCTTGGAGCTGGTGGCGTCCTTGGCCCAGCTCAGGAACTCGTCGGCCGACTTGGGTACCGTGTAGCCCTTCTTGTCGAAGATGTCCTTGCGGTACAGGGGAGCGATCCCGGGCGCGGTGGCGGCCGGCATGGGGATGCCCCGCAGCGCGCCGCCGAAGATGCCCATGCGCCAGGCGTCGGAGGGGATCGCGGCCAGGTTCGGGTACTTCTTGACCTTGTCGCCGGCCAGGTAGGGGCTGAGGTCCATGAACTTGGCGCTGACCGCGTTGGCGATCTTGCCGACCAGTTCCCAGCCGGGCACGACCACCATGTCGGGTATGGAGCTGGAGGCGAGGACCGCGCCGAGCTTCTCGCCGTAGGTGTTGCCGTCCTGGTTCTGCCAGGTGATCTTGGTACCCGCGGCGGCGTCGAGCGCGGTGTAGTAGGCGCAGCCGGCCTTCGGCGGAGAGCCCCAGAACGGGGACATGATCTTGAAGGGGGCGCCGGTGCCGAGCTTCTGCGGGACCGAGGTCTTCAGGCCGGCGAGGTCGACCTTGCCGGTGTAGCCGGCGGCCGAGCCGTTCTTCGACGGGAGGTCCGGCGTGGCGACGGTGCTGGCGACGTACGCCGGGAGCATCTTGTCCGCGGCCTTGCCCGAGGTGGTCCCGTCGCGCGACCCGCTGTCCGAACCACCGCAGGCGGCGAGCAGCGGCATCCCCCCGGCCACCGCGGCGGTGGCGACCGCGGTCGAGGCGAGGAAGCTTCTCCGGCTGGGCCCCGAGGAGGCGGCGGAGGAGGAAGCGGCATTCGGCGTCATTGCGTCAACCCTTCATGGCGCACCAGGACACCCGGCGGAGAGCCGTCGGCTGCGGTGTCTCGAGGAGAACTGGCTGAGCTGAAGCGCTGCGTCGATCGCTGCGAAATCCTTAGTCGAAGCGCTTCGATGTTGCTGTGAGGTTAAGTGAACCCCCCGGGGCGCACAAGGGTCGTTCCCAAGATTCCTCCGCGGTACGGGAGGTGACCTTTTCTTATGCACCGCTTGAAGTGACGGTGTCGATCCCTTGACACCCGCCCCGGTGTCGAACCAGCATCGAAGCGCTTCGAAAGCATCGAACCGATCCATCGCAAGGGGATCCCCACGTGACCGCACACCCGCCGCCCACCCCGCCCTTTCGCGACCCTCAGCTGCCGTTCGCGAAGCGCATCGACGACCTGACGGCACGCCTGACCCTCGCCGAGAAGATCGGCTTCCTGCACCAGTTCGCCCCGGCCGTGGAACGGCTCGGCATCGGCGCGTTCCGCACCGGCCAGGAGGCACTGCACGGCGTCGCGTGGATGGGCCCGGCGACGGTCTTCCCCCAGGCGGTGGGCCTCGGCGCGACCTGGAACACCGATCTCGTACGGCGGGTCGGCGAGGCGGTGTCGAAGGAGGTCCGCGCGATGCGGGCCCGCGACGACCGCGTCGGCCTCAACGTGTGGGCCCCGACGGTGAACCTGCTCCGCCATCCGCTGTGGGGCCGTAACGAGGAGGGCTACTCGGAGGACCCGAAGCTCACCTCGGCCATCGCCACCGCCTACACCCGGGGCCTGCGCGGCGACCACCCCACGTACTGGCGGACGGCCCCGGTGCTCAAGCACTGGCTCGCGCACAACAACGAGACCGACCGGGCCACCGCCTCCAGCTCGGTGCGCCCGAGGGTGCTGCACGAGTACGACCTGCGGGCCTTCCGCGAGGCCGTCGAGGCGGGCTCGGTGGCCGGGGTCATGCCGGCGTACAACCTGGTCAACGGCCGCCCGAACCACGTCGGTCCGTATCTGCGCGAGCAACTGCGCACCTGGACGGACGAGGACCTGCTGGTCTGCTCGGACGCGGGGGCGCCCTCCAACCTGGTCGACTCCGAGCACTACTTCGACACCCACGAGGAAGCCACGGCCGCCTCCCTGAAGGCGGGCGTCGACAGCTTCACCGACCACGGCACGGACAGCTCGCAGATGGTGGGCCGGATCGAACGGGCTTATGAGCAGGGCCTGTTGACCGAGGCTGACATCGACACCGCGGTCCGCCGCCAGCTGTCGGTGCGCTTCCGGCTCGGCGAGTTCGACCCGCAGGCCGACCCGCACGCCGACGCCAAGGAGTTCGACACCCCGGCGCATCGCGCGCTCGCCCAGGAGGCCGCCGAGCAGGCGATCGTCCTGCTCAGGAACGACGGCGTGCTCCCGCTGCCGCCCAGTTCCCGGATCGCGGTGGTCGGGCTGCTCGCCGACGAGTGCAAGCTCGACTGGTACAGCGGCACGCTCCTGCACCGCTCCACTCCGCTGGAGGGGCTGTACGAGCGGTTCGGCGCCGAGCGGGTGGTGTTCGCGGAGGGGGTGGACCGGGTGCGCCTGAAGACCACCGCCGGGACGTTTCTGCATGTCCCGGCCTCCGACAGCGCCGAGGACGCGGTGCGCGGTGCCGAGGGCGCCCTGGACCCGGCGCTGCTCACGGGCCGTACGGATCTGCCGCCGCTGACCACCGACGCGACCGGCACGGAGTTCGCGCTGATCGACTGGGACGAGGGCGTGCTGACGCTGCGCGCCCCCGACGGCCGCTACCTCTCGGTCGCCGAGGACGGCTACCTGCGCGCGTCCGCGGACCAGCCCGGGGGCTGGGTCGTCCAGGAGACCTTCCGCCTGGAAGCGCACGCCGGCGGTCACCTCCTCAGGCATCTCGGCACGGGCCGCCACGTCACGGTCGCCGCGGACGGAGTGAAGGTTGCCGACGGGAACGACGAGAACGCCACGACCGCGGAGACCTTCGAGCTGATCATCGCCGAACGCGGCGAGGACGCAGTGACCCGCGTCACATCCGAGGCGGACGTGGTCGTGGTCGTCGCGGGCAACGACCCGCACATCAACGGCCGCGAGACCGAGGACCGCGCCTCCCTCAGGCTCCCCCCGCACCAGGAGCGGCTGCTGCGGGCGGCCCGCGCCGCGAACCCCCGCACGGTGCTCGCCCTGGTCTCGTCCTACCCCTACGCGCTCGACACGTCCGGCCTGGCAGCGGCCCTGTGGACGGCCCACGGCGGCCAGGCGGCCGGCACCGCCCTGGCCCGCGTCCTGGCCGGTGACGTCTCCCCCGCGGGACGCCTCCCGCAGACCTGGTACGAGAGCGACGCCGACCTGCCCGGCCTCCTCGACTACGACGTCGTCGGCAGCCGCCAGACCTACCTCTACTTCGAGGGCTCACCCCTGTTCCCGTTCGGCCACGGGCTGTCCTACGCCTCCTTCTCCTACGACGACCTGACGACCCGGATCGAGGACGGCACGGTCCACGTGTCGTTCGCTGTCACGAACACCGGGGACGTCACCGCCGACGAGGTCGCCCAGCTCTACACCCGCGCGGTGGACCCGGCCCTGCCCCGCCCGCGCCGCGAACTGGTGGCGCACCGGCGGATCACGCTCACCCCGGGCGCCCGGGAACGGCTGTCCTTCGAAGTGCCGTTGCGCGCCTTCGAGTTCTGGGACGTGGCGCGCGGCGGACGGCGACTGGAGCCGGGTCCCTACGAGTTGCTGGCCGGCGCCTCCAGCGAGGACATCCGACTGCGGACGACGGTCCTGCTCGACGGCGAGCCCGGCGCACCGCGCCCCGTCCTCCAACGGGGCCTGGAGGGCGCGGACTTCGACGAGCAGAGCGGTGTGGAGATCGTCGACCGCTCGCGGTCCACGGGTGACGCGGTGACGGCGGCCGGGGGCCGTACCGGCGAACTGGTCTACCGGGACTGCGACTTCGGCGCCGGCGCGACCGAGGTGACGGCCCTGGTCTCCGGCACGGGATCGGTCGAGCTGTCACTGGACGGGGGCGCGGTGCTCGCCGTACTGGAGACGGCGGAGTCCGGTTCAGGGCCGTACGACTACACCGCCCTCGGCGCCGCGATCGCCGCCCAGGGTGTGCACGACGTGCGCCTGGGACTGCGCGGCCCGCTGCGGCTCGCGCGGGTCGACTTCTCCGGTTGAGGGTCCGGAGGAGTCGGCACACAGGAAGGGGCCCGGCACCGGAAGGCATCGGTGCCGGGCCCCTTCAGGGCGGCGGGTCAGCGTCGCTGCCGCAACACTACATGAAAATGGTTCCCATTTGCCAGCGGGATTCCCGGAGGCCGGGGGACCTCGGAGCGCCACGGGGGTCCTCAGACCATGGGAGCCCTCAGAGCGCCAGGCCGGTCAGCACCAGCACCCGCTCGTAGGTGTAGTCGTCCATCGCGAACTTCACGCCCTCGCGGCCCACACCGGACTGCTTGGCACCGCCGTACGGCATCTGGTCGGCCCGGTAGGAGGGGACGTCACCGATGACGACACCGCCGACCTCGAGCGCCCGGTGGGCGCGGAAGGCGGCCTGCACGTCGTGGGTGAACACGCCCGCCTGGAGGCCGTACTTGGAGGCGTTGACGGCGGCGAAGGCCGCGTCCTCGCCGTCCACCTTCTGCACGGTGAGGACCGGTCCGAAGACCTCCTCGCAGGAGATCGTGGTGTCGGCCGGGACGTCGGTGAGGACGGTCGGCGCGTAGGAGGCGCCGTCGCGGTCGCCGCCGGTGAGCAGGGTGGCGCCGGCCTCGACGGCCTCCTTCACCCAGGACTCGACACGCTGGGCGGCGTCCTCGCTGACCAGCGGGCCGACGTCGGTCTTGTCATCGGAGGGGTCACCGGTGACCTGGGCCTCGACGGCGGCGACGATCCGCGGGAGCAGCCGGTCGTACACCGAGGCCTCGGCGATGACCCGCTGCACCGAGATGCAGGACTGGCCGCCCTGGTAGTTGGAGAAGGTCGCGATACGGGTCGCGGCCCAGTCCAGGTCGGCGTCTGAGGCGTAGTCGCCGAGCACGACCGCGGCGCCGTTGCCGCCCAGCTCCAACGTGCAGTGCTTGCGCGGCACCGAGTCCATGATCGCGTAACCGACCTTCTCGGACCCGGTGAAGGAGATCACCGGCAGGCGCTCGTCCTGGACGAGGGCGGGCATCCGGTCGTTCGGGACCGGCAGAACGCTCCAGGAACCGGCGGGCAGCTCGGTCTCGGCCAGCAGCTCGCCGATGAGGAGGCCGGAGAGCGGGGTGGCCGGGGCGGGCTTCAGGATGATCGGCACGCCGGCCGCTATCGCCGGGGCGATCTTGTGGGCGCAGAGGTTGAGCGGGAAGTTGAAGGGCGCGATGCCGAGCACAACCCCCTTCGGGAAGCGCCGGGTCAGCGCGAGCCGGCCCTGACCGCCGAGGTCGGTGTCGAGGCGCTGCGCCTCGCCGCCGTTGAACCGCCGGGCCTCCTCGGCCGCGAAGCGGAACACCGACACCGCGCGGCCGACCTCGCCGCGGGCCCACTTGACCGGCTTGCCGTTCTCGGCGGAGATCAGCTGCGCGATCTCCTCGGTGCGCTCGACGAGCCGACGGCTCACGTGGTCGAGGGCGGCGGCGCGGACGTGGGCGGGGGTGGCGGCGAACTCGTCCCGTACGGCGTACGCGGCGGCCACGGCCTCCTCGATCTGCGCGTCGCTCGGCACACCCACCGTGCCGACCAGCCGGCCGTCCCACGGAGAGGTGACGTCGAAGGTGTCCTCGCCGGTGGCCTGACGGCCGGCGAGCCAGAAGGCGGTGGTGGAAGTCATGCCTCCACCGTAGGGCCGGGAGGGCGGAAACAGATTTGTCCGGGGTGTAGTAGTGACAGGGATCCGCACTCCAGCCCGGCCTACTCCGTCGTGGTCGCCACCCCGGCCCGGCCTACTCCGTCGTGGTCGCCACCCCGGCCCGGCCTACTCCGTCGTGGTCGCCTTCAGTGCCAGCCACAGCTCCATGCGGACGTCCGGATCGTCCAGGGAGCGGCCCAGGATCTCCTCGACCCGGCGCATCCGGTAGCGCAGGGTGTGCCGGTGCACGCCCAGGTCGGCGGCGGCCGCGTCCCACTGCCCGTGCCGGGAGAGCCAGGCCCGCAGGGAGTCGATCAGGTCGCCGCGGCCGGTCGCGTCGTGTTCGTACAGGGGCCGCAGCAGGCTGTCCGCGAACGCTCTGACCGCGTCGTCGGCGAGCAGCGGCAGCACCGACCCGGAGGCCAGCTGCTCGTGCTCGGCGTAGAGCCGGCCCCGCCGCCGGGCGACCGACAGCGCCTGTTCGGCCTGCTTGTATCCCGCGGCGGCGGCGATCGGCCCGACCGGCGCGGAGACCCCGATCACCAGCTCGTCCTCGTCGCGGACCGCGACCGGCCGGCCCGGGGCCCCGGCGCCGCCCTGCGCGGGCTGTTCGCGTGCCGCGCCGGCCCGCGAGGCCTCCAGCTCCGCCGCGTGGTCCGCACAGGCGGCCACCGCGGCGCCGCCGTCCGCGGCCAGCACGACCAGCCGCTGCCCCTCGCCGTCCGCCTCGGGCACGACCAGCACGGCCTCCCCCGCCCGCGCGGCGGCCGACTCCACGATCTCGGTGAGCGCGGCGAGCGGATCGCCGTTCGGGCCGCCCAGAGCCCCCGGGCCCGTCACGGCGGCCTTGGCGTCCAGGTGGGCGTGCGAGTCCACGGACATCCGCACCGCCGCCGGTTCGGCGACGACCAGCCGGAAGGGAGCGTCCAGGAGTCCGCCGTACAGGTCGCCCGCGACCGTGCGCGCATGCTCCGGCTCCCCCGCGAGCAGCATCCGCAGGACGGCGGCGCCGATCCGCTGCTCGGCGGCGTGCAGGGAGCGGGAGCGCTCGGTGGTGAGGGTGAGCAGCGCGATCGCCGAGTGCACCGCGTACCGCTCGGCGGTGCCGGGGGCGGCGGCCGTGCCGACGGCCAGCGCGGCCCGCGGCCGGCGTCCGGTGCCGAGGGTGTGCAGTTCCACCCGGTCGTCGTCCTCGGGGCCCGCGACCACGGACGAGGCGGGCGCGGGCCGCTCCCGCAGCCGTTCCACGTCGGCGGTGATCCGCGCCGCCCGGCGGCCCGCCCATTCCGGGGCGGTGGCGACGACGGCGCCCGAGGCGTCGTAGAGCGCCGTCCAGCCGTTCACCTGGGAGGCGAGCGCGGCGAGCAGCCCCTCCGGGCCGTCGGTGAGGGCCTGCCGGGTGAGTTCGCGCTGGGCGGCGAAGCCGGCGGTGACGGAACGGTACTGGTCGGCCGCGATCGCCGCGGAGACCGCCTTGCTGATGGCGAGGAAGGGGGTGCGGCGCGGCACTTCGAGCAGCGGCAGCCCCTCGTCGCGGGCGGCGTCGACGAGGGCGGCGGGGATGTCCTCGTAGTTCACCCCGACGGCGAACCCGAGGCCGACGACACCCGCTCCGACCAGCCGCTTCACGTACCGACGCATGGCCTCGGGGTCCTCCGCGTCCAGCTTCAGCGCGGTGATCAGCAGCAGCTCGCCGCCCTCCATGTACGGCACGGGATCGGCGAGTTCGCTGACGTGCGCCCAGCGGACGGGCACGTCCAGCCGGTCCTCGCCCGCGCGCACGGTCAGCTTGAGCGCGGAGTGGTGGACGAGCGAGGCGAGGGTGGGAGGCATGCGGCCTGGGACCTTCGGAGAGGTGTGATCTTTTGGCCGCCGTGTATGAACGGCCTGGAAGAAGTCTGCCTCACTGTACGGTCCTCGGGTCACCTCATCCGCGCAGATCCACCAGCAGGGGCGGCGCGTGTTCCCCCGTCACGCTGGTCAGGGACAGCACCGCGTGCCCCGGCGGCACCCCGTGCGCGAGCTCGGAGGCGGACCACCGCTCCCGCTCGACCTGCCGTACGGTCACCGCCCGGGCGGTCGGCGCCTTTCCGGTGATCACCTGGCGCACCGCGTGCAGCACCTTGCCGGCCGGGGTCTCCGCGATGATCTGCCGGTCGGTGACGTCCCGGGCCTCGATCCACTCCTTGCCCCACACCTCGGCGAAGTCCTGCCCGTCCCACGGGGTGAGCCCCGACAGCGCCATCCGGCACCCGGTGGCGCCGAGGAGGGGCCCGCGCAGGGGCCTGGGCACGTCATCGAGGGTCCGCAGAGTCAGTACGACGCCCGCGTTGCCGGACCGCAGCCGCTGGATGCCCCGCACGGCCTCCGGCGTCACGACCCCGGTGGCGTCGTCGAGGACCAGGCAGGCGAACAGCGACCGGTCCTCGCGCACCGCGACACTCGCCGTGAACTGCGCGAGCACCAGCCGCGCCAGCATCCGCGAGGCGTCGGCGTGCCCGCGCTGGGGGAGGTCGATCCGCACCCGCACCGGATGGTCCAGGGCCTTCAGCGAGAACGGCCGCGACTGGCCCGACGTGTCGAAGAACGCGGCGAAGGCGGGCCGGTCGAGCAGCGCGACCCGGTCCGCGAGAATCCCGCCGACATCCCCCGGATGCCCCATCTGCCGCTCCCGCGCGTCGAGTTCACGCAGCAGTGACTCCTGCCCGGAGGCCTGGAGCCCCTTGCGCAGCGCGGCCAGCGGGGCGGGCGCGCCGTCGAGCAGCTGCCGCAGCTCCGGTACGGAGGGGAAGCGGCCGTGCACCGCGCGGAACGGTCCGAGCAGCTGGGCGAGGACGGTGGTGGAGCGCCGGGTGTCGCCGCCCTGGTGCGGCTCGGCGAGGTCCCCCACGAGTGCTTCCGCGAGCACGGCGGCGGCCTCGTCGGGGTCGGTGGTGCCCCCGTATAGGTCGAGGTCGTACACCGACTCCGGATTCCCGATCTGTACGACGACGTCGTAGGCGTCGGCCGGTCCGAGCCCCGCGCCCGCCGCACCGACCACCACGACGGCGGCCCGCCCGGCGAGGGCGTGCAGACACAGCGACTCGGCGAGCGGCCTGACGACGGTCCCGGTCTTCCCGGATCCGGCCGGTCCGACGGCGACCAGCGAGGTGCCGAGCAGTTCGGGGTCAAGGCCGAGGCCGGTGCCCCGGTAGGCGTACGGGTTGCGCGCGTCGTCCGCCGTGGTCCCGAGCCGCACCTGCCCGGTCAGCAGGTCGTGCCGGGCGATCCGGCCGGGCAGGTCGCGGGCGCCGGAGGGGTGCAGACAGGCGGCGGCGCCGTCCTTCAGAACGGTGCCGGTGAAGGTGGCAAGACTGAACCGCCCCGTGCGCACGCCCTGCCACGCCCTGAGGATCCGGGCATGATCCACATCCCGCATCACCCCGGCCCGAGCATCGGCAGCAAGCCGCTCCGCGGCGTCTACGGCACCGGCGGCACGGAGTTGGGGCCACTCGACGGGGTCCTCGGCCGGAGCGGGGGCGGCCGGCTGCTGCGGCAATGTGCGGTGCAGCTTCGGGGTGACGAACCGGCGCCACACCTCGCCCCAGCGCCCCAGCTTGCCCACCGCCACCATGATCACCAGGGCGATCAGAAGCTCGTATCCCTTGTAGAGGACGAAATTCCAGGTCTCGTTGCTGGTGTAGCGCCAGGAGTCGGGGACCAGCAGCTTGAAGGGCAGCGCCCACCAGGCGCCCAGATAGCCGTTCTGGAGCAGCGACCAGACGAGCCAGCCGACCAGGAACGCGATCAGCGCTCCGGTCAGCAGCTGGCGGCCTGGTACCTCGTCGGGCTCCTCGGCCGGGCGAGGCCGGTACCCGAACCGCCACACCCCCGGCACCGCCTCCGGCCTGGGTGTCCGCAGCCAGGTCAGGAAGGCCGAGCCGTCCTGGGGCCGTGCCGCAGGCGCTTCCGTGGGCATCGGCGGCATCACGGAGCGTGCTCGTGGCACAGGATTCGCCTGCGTACCCCGCGCGTCCTGCGTCCCGTCGCTGTCCATCGCCCCTGCTCCCTGACCAGCCGTTCCGTCCACCGTCAGCGGTCAATCTAACGCGGCCGCAAGGGGAGTTCACCGATTGCGCGGCCGAGGCGTCACACCGCCGCGGAAACCGGCTATGTCCACCACGGACAACAGACCGCTCGGACAACGCCCACATGGAGCATGCCCACCCCCCGCCCCCCGACCTAGCCTGCGAGAAGAGAAGGTAAGCGTCGGCAATACCCCAGGAGCCCCTCATGACCGCACTTCCGCAGGAGCGCCGCCTCGTCACCCCCATCCCCGGACCAAAGTCGCAGGAGCTCCAGGCCCGCCGCCTCGCCGCGGTCGCGCAGGGCGTGGGGTCCGTGCTGCCCGTGTTCACGGCACGCGCCGGCGGCGGGATCATCGAGGACGTCGACGGGAACCGGCTCATCGACTTCGGTTCCGGCATCGCCGTGACCAGCGTCGGCGCCTCCGCCGAGGCCGTCGTCCGCAGGGCCGGCGCCCAGCTCGCCGACTTCACCCACACCTGTTTCATGGTCACCCCGTACGAGGGCTACGTGGAGGTCGCCGAGGCCCTCGCCGAGCTCACCCCGGGTGACCACGAGAAGAAGAGCGCCCTGTTCAACTCCGGCGCCGAGGCCGTCGAGAACGCGGTCAAGATCGCGCGGGCGTACACCAAGCGCCAGGCCGTCGTCGTCTTCGACCACGGCTACCACGGCCGCACCAACCTCACCATGGCGCTGACCGCGAAGAACATGCCGTACAAGCACGGCTTCGGACCCTTCGCGCCCGAGGTGTACCGCGTCCCCGTTGCCTACGGCTACCGCTGGCCGACCGGCCCCGAGAACGCCGGCCCCGAGGCCGCCGCGCAGGCCATCGACCAGATCACCAAGCAGGTCGGCCCGGAGAACGTCGCCGCGATCATCATCGAGCCGGTCCTCGGCGAGGGTGGCTTCATCGAGCCCGCGAAGGGCTTCCTGCCCGCGATCAGCGAGTTCGCCAAGGCCAACGGCATCGTCTTCGTCGCGGACGAGATCCAGTCCGGCTTCTGCCGCACCGGCCAGTGGTTCGCCTGCGAGGACGAGGGCATCGTCCCGGACCTGATCACCACCGCCAAGGGCATCGCCGGCGGGCTTCCGCTCGCCGCCGTCACCGGCCGCACGGAGATCATGGACGCGGCGCACGCGGGCGGCCTCGGCGGCACCTACGGCGGCAACCCGGTGGCCTGCGCCGGTGCGCTCGGCGCCATCGAGACGATGAAGGAGCTCGACCTCAACGCACGGGCGAAGGCGATCGAGGCCACCATGAAGGCCCGGCTGACCGCCATGGCCGAGAAGTTCGACGTCATCGGGGACATCCGCGGCCGCGGCGCCATGATCGCCATCGAGCTGGTCAAGGACCGTACGACCAAGGAGCCGAACCCGGAGGCGACCGCCGCGCTCGCCAAGGCCTGCCACCAGGAGGGCCTGCTGGTCCTGACCTGCGGCACCTACGGCAACGTGCTGCGCTTCCTGCCCCCGCTGGTCATCGGCGAGGACCTGCTGAACGAGGGCCTCGACATCATCGAGCAGGCCTTCACCGGCGTCTGACGGCACAGCCGGAGCGCAGCGGGATCCGGGGCTGAGGTGGCGAGGGTCAGAGGGTGTGAAGAAGTGGTGCGAGGTGACGGTGAGGACGGGATTCCGCCTGTCGTACGCCGTCGCCCTGCCGTAGGTTCTACCCAGATGAGAGATACACCCCGCCCACAGGGGACTGTGGGCGACGCCAGGCCGGGGCCTCCCCAGCTTCGACCTGGTCGTGCCCTCGCGCACACTGCTGGAGCCTCTGGCTCCGGATCTCCTCACCGATCGGACAGTCGCCCGCCCCAAACCCCCCGGGGCGGCCGACGACCCGATCTGATCGGCCGCCCCGGAACCACCCCCCCTGTTCCGGGGCGGCCGGCCTTCCTCATCCTCCTTCTCGGCATTCCGGCCCTCCTCTTCGCCCTGATCACCTGGCAGGTCGTGGAGGACGGGCCGCTTCTGCGTGTCGACGAACGGGTCAGCCGCGCGCTGATCCACCCGGACCGCGCCTCGGCGCTCCTCTCCGACCTCGGCAACATCGCCGTCGCGGTCCCGGTCCTGGTGGCCGCGATCGTCTTCTCCGCCTGGCGTGGCCGCCGGACCGCCACGGACCGCTGGTGGTTCCCGCCCGTCGCGGCCGCCGTCCTGATGGCCCTGGTCCCGGCCCTGATCGTGCCGCTCAAGGAACTCACCGACCGCCCGGGCACCCCGGCCGTCCCGCCCGCGACCGGCTACTTCCCCTCCGGACACACCGCCACCGCAGCCATCGCCTACGGTGCCGCGACCCTCCTGGTCCTCCCCTGGCTCCGTACGCCCCGCTCCCGCCGAGCCCTCGTCCTCGGCTGCACCCTCGTCGTCCTCGCCGTCTCCTTCGGCCTGGTCCGCCACGGCTTTCACTGGCCCCTGGACGTGGTGGCCAGCTGGCTCCTCAGCACGGACCTCCTGCTCGCCTTCCGCCTCCTGCTCGCGCGCCACAGCCGCCGCTGAAACCCTAGGGCCCGCCAGGCGTGGCCGCACTGGCCCCTGGGCTGCACGGAGCTCCTGCTCACTCTCCGGCTCTCTCGCGGCACCAACGCCGCAGAACTCCTGGGCGCACTGGGCGTGGCCGCTGCCGGTCGGGGGATGCCCGCAGCGCCGCACTCCCCCTGTGCACAGGACGGTACGGTCCGCGTCGGCCGCACGGGCGGCCGACGACAGCGCGGTGGGCGTCGGGTCAGCCGTCGCCTCAGCCGTCGCCTCAGCCGTCGCCCTGTTCCGTCGCCAGGCCCGCCGCCGCCTCGTGCATCGCCAGTTCGAGCAGTGCCGGGTCGGTGAGGGTGCCCGAGCCGTCCGGTGGGACCAGCCAGCGCACTCCGGCGCCGGCCACCCGGCCCGGATACGGCACCACGATCCACGTACCGGCGCCCGCCGTGCGGATGCCGGTGCCCAGCCAGCGGGCCGCGGTGCCCGGCGGCACGAAGAAGCCCATGCGCGCGTCGCCGAAGTCGACGAGCACCGGGCCGAGCTGGTCGAGGATGCGGGTGAGGACGTCGAGCGTGGGATAGCCGAGCTCGCCCGGCAGGATCAGGACGTCCCAGGCCTTGCCCGCCGGCAGCAGCGCCACCCCGAGGGGGTTGCGCTCCCACTCCCAGCGGCAGGCCTCGGGGTCCGGTGCGACGGATGCCAGCCACTCGACCGCCGTCTTCGCCCCAGTCATGAGAAGACCTCCCTGTCTCTCGTCGACGCTGGTCGCGTCACGAGGGAGAGGGAGGTCCCCCGGCAGGCATTACGCGGGTTCTGACCACCCGTTGGAGTGAATCAGATCACCTGGGATCGTTCAGCTGTCGAATCCCAGGCCGAACTTGTCCATCGTCCTGAGCCACAGATTGCGCCGGCCGCCGTGCGAGTCGGCGCGGGCCAGGGACCACTTGGTCAGCGCGATGCCGGTCCAGGCGAAGGGTTCCGGCGGGAAGGGCAGCGGCTTCTTGCGGACCATCTCCAGCGAGGTCCGCTCGGTGCGCTCGCCGGCCAGCAGATCCAGCATCACGTCCGCGCCGAACCGGGTGGCGCCGACGCCGAGGCCCGTGTAGCCGGCCGCGTAGGCGACCTTGCCCTGGTGGGCGGTGCCGTAGAACGCGGAGAACCGCGAGCAGGTGTCGATCGCGCCGCCCCACGCGTGCGTGAAGCGCACTCCCTCCAGCTGCGGGAAGCAGGTGAAGAAGTGCCCGGCGAGCTTGGCGTACGTCTCGGGCCGGTCGTCGTACTCGGCGCGCACCCGGCCGCCGTACGAGTAGACGGCGTCGTAACCGCCCCACAGGATCCGGTTGTCGGCGGAGAGCCGGAAGTAGTGGAACTGGTTCGCCGAGTCCCCGAGCCCCTGCCGGTTCTTCCAGCCGACCGCCGCGAGCTGCTCCTCGCTCAGCGGCTCGGTCATCAGCGCGTAGTCGTAGACCGGCACCGTGTACGCCCGGACCCGCTTGACCAGGTTCGGGAAGATGTTGGTGCCGAGGGCCACCTTGCGCGCCCTGACGGTTCCGTAGGGAGTGCGTACGGCCATGCCGGCGCCGTACGACTTCAGCTCAAGGGCGGGTGTGTTCTCGTAGACCCGGACGCCGAGTCCGAGGCACGCCCGTTTCAGGCCCCAGACCAGCTTGGCCGGGTTGAGCATGGCCACGCCCCGGCGGTCCCACAGTCCCGCCTCGAAGGTGGGCGAGGCGACCTGTTCGCGCACCGCGTCGGCGTCCAGGAAGTCGATGCCGTCGGCGAGGCCCTTCTCCCGGAGCTCCTCGTACCAGTCGCGCAGCTCCCACGCCTGGTACGTCTCGGTCGCCACGTCGATCTCGCCGGTGCGCTCGAACTCGCAGTCGAGGTCGTGCCGGGCGACCGCCTTCTCGATCTCGTCGAGGTTGCGGGCGCCCAGCTCCTGGAGCTTCACGATCTCGTCCGGCCAGCGGGCCAGCCCGTTGGGCAGACCGTGGGTGAGGGAGGCGGCGCAGAAGCCGCCGTTGCGACCGGAGGCGGCCCAGCCCACCTCACGGCCTTCCAGCAGGACGACGTCCCGCTGCGGATCGCGTTCCTTCGCGTTGAGCGCGGTCCACAGCCCGCTGTACCCACCGCCGACGACCAGCAGGTCACAGGTCTCGGCGCCGGTGAGGGCGGGCTCGGGGTGGGGCCTGCCGGGGTCGTCCAGCCAGTACGGGACCGGCTGGGCTTCGGAAAGTGCCTTCGTCCAACGGCTCATGGCGCTCGGGGCCATGATTTCAACTCCCTACAGGGGGTTCGCGAAAAGGGCCTAAGCCTTTTGCTTGTTACGGCGGTTGCTGATGACCATCGAGGTGAGCACCAGGAGTACGGCGACCAGGAACATGGCCGTACCGATGACATTGATCTGAACCGGGGTGCCACGCTGCGCCGAGCCCCAGACGAACATGGGGAAAGTGACCGTCGAGCCCGCGTTGAAATTGGTGATGATGAAATCGTCGAAGGAGAGCGCGAAGGAAAGCAACGCGCCCGCGGCGATCCCGGGGGCCGCGATGGGCAGGGTCACCCGGAGGAAGGTCTGGACGGGACTCGCGTACAGATCCCGGGCCGCCTCCTCCAGGCGCGGGTCCATCGACATCACGCGCGCCTTGACGGCGACGACGACAAAGCTGAGGCAGAACATGATGTGGGCGATCAGGATCGTCCAGAAACCCAGCTGAGCACCCAGGTTGAGGAACAGGGTGAGCAGCGAGGCCGCCATGACGACCTCGGGCATCGCCATCGGCAGGAAGATCAGCGAGTTCACCGTGCCCCGCGCACGGAACCGGTAACGGACCAGCGCGAAGGCGATCATGCTGCCGAGGACGGTCGCGCCGACCGTCGCCCAGAAGGCGATCTGGAGGCTGATCGACAGCGAGCCGCACATGTCGGCGACGCCGCAGGGGTCCTTCCAGGCGTCCGTGGAGAACTGTTGCCACTGGTAGTTGAAGCGCCCCTTCGGTTTGTTGAAGGAGAACACCGTGACGACGATGTTCGGCAGCAGGAGATATCCGAGAGTCAGCAGTCCCGCGATGACGACGAAATGACGCTTGAGCCAGTTGACGAGGGCCATTTAAACCAGATCCTCCGTCCCGGACTTGCGGATGTAGAAGGTGACCATGAGGAGAATCGCGGCCATGAGGATGAAGGAGAGGGCTGCCGCTGTCGGATAGTCCAGAATCCGCAGGAACTGCGTCTGGATGACGTTTCCGATCATGCGCGTGTCGGTCGAGCCGAGGAGTTCGGCGTTGACGTAGTCACCGGCCGCCGGGATGAAGGTCAGCAGCGTCCCGGAGACCACGCCCGGCATCGACAGCGGGAAGGTCACCTTGCGGAAGGTGGTGGCCGGCTTGGCGTACAGGTCGCCGGCCGCCTCGTGGAGCCGTCCGTCGATGCGCTCCAGGGAGGTGTAGAGCGGCAGGATCATGAACGGCAGGAAGTTGTACGTCAAACCGCACACCACCGCGAGCGGCGTGGCCAGCACGCGGTCGCCGGCGGTCCAGCCGAGCCAGTTGGTGACGTCCAGGACGTGCAGCGTGTTGAGGGCGCCGACGACCGGGCCGCTGTCCGCGAGGATCGTCTTCCAGGCAAGGGTGCGGATCAGAAAGCTGGTGAAGAACGGCGCGATCACCAGGACCATGATCAGGTTCCGCCAGCGGCCCGCGCGGAACGCGATCAGGTACGCCAGCGGGTATCCCAGCACCAGACAGAGGATCGTCGCGGCACCGGCGTACAGGATCGACCGCAGGAACTGCGGCCAGTACTCGGACAGCGCGTCCCAGTAGGTGGCGAAGTGCCAGGTGACCTTGTAGCCCTCCTCCAGGGAGCCCGTCTGCACGGACGTGGAGGCCTGGTAGATCATCGGCAGCGCGAAGAAGACCAGCAGCCAGAGGATGCCGGGCAGCAGCAGCCAGTACGGCGTGAGGCGGCCCCTCTTGCGGGGCGGCTTCTTCTCCGGCGCGGTCGGCGAGAGAGGCGGGGGCGCCTCGGTGAGGGTCGCCATCAGACCGCCGCCTCTTCCTGGATGCCGGCGTCGATGTCCTGGGCCGCGTCCAGACCGAAGGTGTGGGCCGGGTTCCAGTGCAGGACGACCTCGGCGCCGGGCACCAGCCTGGCGTCGCGGTCGATGTTCTGGGCGTAGACCTCGAACTCGGGACAGACCGGGCTGTCGATGACGTACTGCGTGGAGACGCCGATGAAGGAGGAGTCGGCGATCGTCCCGGTGATGCGGTTGCGGCCCTCGGGGATCTCCCCGGCCTGGTCCGCATGGGTGAGGGAGATCTTCTCGGGCCGGACACCGACGAGCACCTTGCCGCCGGTCGCCGCGGGCCCGGAGTAGCGGGCCTCGGGCAGGACCAGCTTGCCGCCGCCCGCCTTCAGGACGATCTCGCCGCCGCTCTTCGAGTCGACCTCGGCCTCGATGAGGTTGGAGGTGCCGAGGAAGTTGGCGACGAAGGTGGTCTGCGGGTTCTCGTACAGGTCGGTCGGCGAGCCGAGCTGCTCGACGCGGCCCGCGTTCATCACGGCGACCGTGTCGGCCATGGTCATGGCCTCCTCCTGGTCGTGGGTGACGTGCACGAAGGTGATGCCGACCTCGGTCTGGATGCGCTTGAGCTCCAGCTGCATCTGGCGGCGCAGCTTGAGGTCGAGGGCGCCGAGCGGTTCGTCGAGGAGCAGCACCTTGGGCGTGTTGATCAGCGCCCGCGCCACGGCCACGCGCTGCTGCTGGCCACCCGACAGCTGGTGCGGCTTCTTGCGCGCCTGCTCCCCCAGCTGCACGAGCTCCAGCATGTCCTCGACCTGCTTCTTCACGGACTTGATGCCGCGCCGGCGCAGCCCGAAGGCGACGTTCTCGAAGATGTCGAGGTGCGGGAAGAGGGCGTACGACTGGAAGACGGTGTTCACGGGCCGCTTGTAGGGGGGCAGCCGGGTGACCTCCTGGTCGCCGAGGTGCACGGTGCCCGTGGTGGGCTCCTCCAGGCCGGCGATCATGCGCAGGGTGGTCGTCTTGCCGCAGCCGGAGGCGCCGAGCAGGGCGAAGAAGGAGCCCTGGGGCACGGTCAGGTCCAGTGGGTGCACGGCGGTGAAGCCGTTGTCGTACGTCTTGCTGATACCGGAGAGGCGGACGTCGCCGCTGGTGTCCTTGGTCATCTTCGTCACGCCCCTGTGAGCTTCGCGAACTTCTGCTGGTAGGCCGTCTCTTCCTTCGAGCTCAGCGCGCGGAAGGCGTGGGACTTTGCCTGCATGGCCTTGTCGGGGACGATCAGCGGGTTGCTCGCCGCCGTCTTGTCGATCCTGGACAGATAGGGCACCACTCCCGCGACCGGGCTGACGTAGTTGACGTAGGCGGCGAGTTCGGCGGCCGGTTCGGGCTCGTAGTAGTAGTCGATGAGCCGCTCAGCGTTCGTCTTGTGCCGTGCCTTGTTCGGGATCAGCATGTTGTCGGTCGACGTCATGTAGCCGCTGTCGGGGATGACGTAGCCGACGTCCGGGTTGTCCGCCTGAAGCTGGACGATGTCGCCGCCCCAGGCCACGCACGCGGCGAAGTCGCCCTTGGTGAGGTCGGACGTGTAGTCGTTGCCGGTGAAGCGGCGGATCTGTCCCTTGTCGACGGCCTTCTGGAGCCGGGCGATGACGGCGTCGTAGTCGTCGTCGGTGAACTTCGCCGGGTCCTTGCCCATGTCCAGCATGGTCATGCCGACGGTGTCACGCATCTCGGTCAGGAAGCCGACGCGGCCCTTGAGCTTGGGATTGTCGAGAAGGTCGGAGATCGACTTCACCTCGACGCCGTCGAGGGCCTTCTTGTTGTACGCGACGACGGTCGAGATGCCCTGCCACACGTACGAGTAGGCGCGGCCCGGGTCCCAGTCGGGGCTGCGGAACTGGTCCGAGAGGTTGGCGAAGGCGTGCGGCAGGTTCGACGCGTCCAGCTTCTGGACGTAGCCGAGCCGGATCATGCGGGCGGCCAGCCAGTCGGTGAGGACGATCAGGTCGCGGCCGGTGTCCTGGCCCGCGGCGAGCTGCGGCTGGATCTTGCCGAAGAACTCGTCGTTGTCGTTGATGTCCTCGGTGTACTTGACCGTGATGCCGGTCCGCTTGCGGAACGCGTCCAGCGTGGGGTGGTGCTTCTCGCTGTCGTCCACGTCGATGTACTCGGGCCAGTTCGAGAAGTTGACCTCCTTCTCCTTGGCCGAGTGGTCGTCGGCGGACTGGCCGCCCTGTGTCTTGCCGGCCGCGGGGATGCCGCAGGCGCTCAGCGCGCCGAGGCCACCGACGGTGAGCGCGCCGCCCGCGGAGGCGCGCAACAGGGACCGGCGGGTCATCGCCGCCCGGCCGTTGCGAAGGCTGCGCCGCATCGCGGCCGCCACGGCCGGCGACAGGCGGTCGGGCTCGTACTGCTCCATGCGCTGGTGCCCTTTCGGGAAAGTGGGCGGCCGCTGGTCGGGCGGCCTGAACGACGGCTATCGGTCCCCGAAGATCGTGCGGTGCCAGTCCTTCGCGGCCACCGCGGTGTTGTCGAACATGACGTGCTTGATCTGCGTGTACTCCTCGAACGAGTACGCGGACATGTCCTTGCCGAAGCCGGACGCCTTGTACCCGCCGTGCGGCATCTCGCTGATGATCGGGATGTGGTCGTTGACCCACACGCACCCGGCCTTGATCTCCCGCGTGGCGCGGTTCGCCCGGTAGACGTCCCGGCTCCAGGCGGAGGCGGCAAGCCCGTAAGGGGTGTCGTTGGCGAGCCGGATGCCCTCGTCGTCACCGTCGAACGGCAGCACGACCAGCACCGGCCCGAAGATCTCGGACTGGACGATCTCGCTGTCCTGGGCGGCGTCGGCGACAAGGGTGGGCTTGTAGTACGCCCCCTTGGCGAGCTCCCCGCCCGGCACCTCCCCACCGGTCACCACGCGCGCGTAGCCACGCGCACGGTCGACGAACCCGGCGACCCGGTCCCGCTGGACGTGCGAGATCAGCGGCCCGAGATCGGTACCGGCGGCGAACGGGTCGCCGAGCCGGACGGTGTCCATGAGGGCGGCGGTCCGTTCCACGAAGGCCTCGTACAGCGGCCGCTGCACGTACGCGCGCGTGGCGGCCGTGCAGTCCTGCCCGGTGTTGATGAGCGCGCCGGCGACGGCCCCGTGGACGGCGGCCTCCAGATCGGCGTCGTCGAACACGACGAAAGGAGCCTTGCCGCCGAGCTCCAGATGCAGCCGCTTGACGGTGGCGGTGGCGATCTCGGCGACCCGCTTGCCGACCGCGGTCGACCCGGTGAAGGAGGTCATGGCCACGTCGGGATGGCCGACGAGACGCTCCCCGGCCTCCTTCCCGGTCCCGGTGACGATGTTGACGACACCGTCCGGAATCCCCGCGTCGGTGGCGGCCTGGGCGAAGAGAAGCGAGGTGAGAGGCGTGATCTCGGCGGGCTTCAGGACGATGGTGTTACCGGCGGCGATGGCCGGAAGGATCTTCCAGGCGGCCATCTGGAGCGGATAGTTCCAGGGCGCGATGGACCCGACGACCCCGATGGGCTCCCGCCGCACGTACGAGGTGTGGTCGCCGGAGTACTCCCCCGCCGACTGCCCCTGAAGGTGACGGGCGGCCCCAGCGAAAAAGGCGGTGTTGTCGATGGTCCCCGGGACGTCGAACTCCCGGGTCAGCTTCAGCGGCTTCCCGCACTGGAGGGACTCCGCGCGGGCGAAGTCCTCGGCCCGGTCGGCGAGCACGGCGGCGAACCGGTGCAGGGCGTCGGACCGCTCACCGGGAGTGGCGCCCGCCCAGCCCGGGAAGGCCGCACGAGCAGCGGCGACGGCGGCGTCGACATCCTCCGCGCCCGCCAGCTCATAGGTGAGGACCTCCTCCCCGCCCGCGGGGTCCACGACGGCGTGCGTACGTCCGGAGGTCCCTTTGGTGAGACGCCCTCCGATGAACTGCGCGCCTTCGGCGAACCGCTCCTGGGCCGCGAACCGGTCCGGGGTGGCACTGCCCGGCTTGTGCATGTCGCTCTCCTCCGCCGTCACCCCTCGGTCCCGAGGGTGGGTGGCGTAGCTCCAGCTCGATTTGAGTGCCGATCCTGACAGAGCAATGACACTCCTACAAGTGATTCCGTTGTTGCCTTTCGGTTACGCGACGGAATCTGTCGACCAGGTGTCGAGTCGTCCCCGAAAAGGAAGGACGGAGTGTCAGTGGTGCCTGTCAGACTCGCGTGCATGGGGAAGATCACGGGGAAGATCGACACGCAGGACGCCCTGGTCAAGCAGGTCCGAGCCGGCGCACACATCAAGTATCTGCACTTCTGGGGACACCGCCCGCGTCCGGACGGCCGCGTCGGCGCGAGCTGCCTGAGCCAGTGGTGGCCGTCACCGTTCGTGGTGGACGGAGTGACCTATGCGACCGCCGAGCACTGGATGATGGCGGGCAAGGCGCGGCTTTTCGAGGACCGGGAAGCGGAAACGCGGGTGCTGGCCGCCGGACACCCGTCCGAGGCCAAGAAGGCGGGCCGTCTGGTGCGCGGTTTCGACGAGCAGGTCTGGCAGCGGGAGCGCTTCGGAATCGTCGTCGAGGGCAGCGTCCACAAGTTCGCGGCCCACGACGACCTGCGCGCGTTCCTCCTGGGCACCGGCGACCGGGTGCTGGTGGAGGCCAGCCCGGTCGACCGCGTCTGGGGCATCGGCCTCGCCGCGGACGACGAGGCGGCGAGCGACCCTGAGCGCTGGCGTGGCCCGAACCTGCTGGGCTTCGCGCTGATGGAGGCGCGGGAGCGCCTCAGAGCCGCCTGATCGGCCGTCAGTACTGCTGGGCCGCCGCGACAGTGGGCAGGGAGCCGTCGTAGTAGTCGGGCTCCTCGTCGGAGTTGACGGCGGCCACGATGACGAAGGCCATGAAGACGAGCATGATCAGGCCGAGGATCGTCCCGATGATCCCGGTGATGAAGCCGGCCTGCGCCTGTCCGCGGTTGGTGGCCTCACCGCGCTCGGCCCGCTTGCGTCCCTTGATACCGAAGACGATGGCGAGGACACCGAGGATGAGCGAGAGGATGCCGTAGACGCAGAACAGGGCGCAGGACAGGATGCCCAGCACCATCGCGGCGACACCCATCCCGTTCTGCGGGGGCATCGGCGGGGCCCAGCCGTAGCCCTGCGGGGCTTGCGGATAGCCGGGGTATCCGTATCCGGCCCCTGCACCGGGACCGCCGGGGGCGAGGGGAGGCGGCGGCACGAACCCGGGCCCACCGGGGCCCTGCTCGGGGGCGGGGTAGCCGTAACCGGGAGTGGGGCCCGCGGGGGCGGGGGGCGGAAAGCCGTACCCGTCACTGGGCACCGACGTCACGGTGTTCTGATCGTGCACGGAGGGCGGCGGCGGGCTCTTCTCCAACGAGGGCCCACTCTCCGGCGCGGCCCACGGGTCCCGCCCACCCTCCCCACCCGACTGCGTTCCGTCCGTCATGCCCTTGTCCCCCTTGGTCGTTCGTACGGCCATGCTACCCGGGAGGGCAGCGGGGGTGGGCTTGAGCAGGGGGGATGTGGGGGTGCGGGTTCGTTTGGAGCGCCTAGGGGGGTGCCGGATTCGGTTGTCGGGCGGCTTGCGGTGCGTTGTGGCTGGTCGCGCAGTTCCCCGCGCCCCCAGGGAGTTGCAGTCACGCGCACCCCAACGGACCGTTTGCCGCCGACGGTGCGAAGGGGACGGGGTGGGGGGTGTCCGCCCGCAGCGGCCGGCGTCCGGAACCGAGAACCGCTCAAGAGACCGAGCCGCCGGACCGAGGACGGACACCCCCCACCCCGGCACCGACCCACAACCCAACCGCACGCGCCACACAAGCCCCCACCGGACCGCAACAGGCCGCCGCAGGCATTTCAGGGGCGCGGGGAACTGCGCAAAACGCCCGCCCCCACCAAGCAGCAGACAACCAGACCCGCCCCCAGCCACCACACCCCCCGTCCTACGATGACCACACAGATCACCCGATCAGGGAAGGCCCGCATGCCGACGACACCCGACACCGACACCAACCCCCTCCCCGCCTTCATCGCCGAACTGCCGAAGGCCGAACTGCACGTCCACCACGTCGGCTCCGCCTCCCCCCGCATCGTCGCCGAACTCGCCGCCCGCCACCCCGACTCCAAGGTCCCCACCGACCCCGAAGCCCTCGTCGACTACTTCACCTTCACGGACTTCGCCCACTTCATCGACGTCTACCTCAGCGTCGTGGACCTGATCCGCACCCCCGAGGACGTCCGGCTCCTGACCTTCGAGGTCGCCAGGGACCTCGCCCGCCAGCAGGTCCGCTACGCCGAGCTCACCGTCACCCCGTTCTCCTCCACCCGCCGCGGCATCGACGAGCGCGCGTTCATGGAGGCGATCGAGGACGCCCGCAAGGCTGCGGAGTCCGAGTTCGGCACGATCCTGCGCTGGTGCTTCGACATCCCCGGCGAGGCAGGTCTGGAGGCCGCCGAGGAGACCGTACGGCTCGCCACCGACGACCGCCTCCGCCCGGAGGGCCTCGTGAGTTTCGGGCTCGGCGGCCCCGAGATCGGCGTCCCCCGCCCCCAGTTCAAGCCGTACTTCGACCGGGCGATTGCGGCCGGCCTGCACTCCGTCCCGCACGCCGGCGAGACGACCGGCCCGGAGACGGTGTGGGACGCCCTCACCCACCTCCGCGCCGAACGCATCGGCCACGGCACCAGCTCCGCGCAGGACCCGAAGCTGCTGGCGCACCTGGCCGAGCACCGCATCCCGCTGGAGGTGTGCCCCACCTCCAACATCGCCACCCGGGCCGTCCGCACCCTCGACGAGCACCCGATCAAGGAGTTCGTGCGGGCCGGGGTCGTCGTCACGATCAACTCCGACGACCCGCCGATGTTCGGCACCGACCTCAACAGCGAGTACGCGGTGGCGGCGAGACTCCTGGACCTCGACGAACGCGGTCTGGCGGAGCTCGCGAAGAACGCCGTCGACGCGTCCTTCCTGGACGAACCCGGCAAGGCCAGGATCAAGGACGAGATCGACACCCGGACCGCCTCCTGGCTCGCCCCCTGAGCCACCGGAGCGAACCCGCCGCAGCCAACCACCGGAGCGGACCCACCACAGCGAACCCACCACAATGGGCGCATGCAGAAGCTGACGGCCGTGGCACACCGCGGCGCCCCCTACCGCGTCCGTGAGAACACGATCGACTCCCTGCGTACCGCGCTCGACCTGGGCGCGGACGCGGTGGAGGTCGACGTACGGCTCACCAGGGACGGCGTGCCGGTCCTGCTCCACGACCACACGCTGAAACGGCTGTGGGAGCACGACCGTCCGCTGCTGTCCCTGTCCGCGGACGAGGTGCGCGGGCTCACCGACGGCCGGGTGCCGACGCTCGCGGAGGCGTTGCGGGCCACGGAGGGCGACCGCCTGATGCTGGACCTGCCCGGCACCCGCGAGGTGCGGGTCGCCCGCCGCATCGTCGACGTGGTCCGGGAGGAGGGCGCCCAGGACCGCGTCTACTACTGCGCCGACGCGACCGCCATGCTCGCCGTCCGCGAGGCCGACCCGTCCGCGGAGATCGCGCTCACCTGGACGAGCCTCGCACCCCCACGCCCCGCCCTGCTGAACGCGGTCAAGCCCCGCTGGCTCAACTACCGCTTCAGTCTCATGGACCGGGACCTCGCCGAACGCATCCACACGGACGGGTACCTGATCTCCGTGTGGACCCCCGACACCCGCCGCTCGATGCGCCGACTCGCCGAGATGGGCGTCGACTCGATCACGACAAACCGCGTGGACCTGCTCTGCGCCCTACGGACGGCCGACACCGCGGGGTAGCCCCCTGAGCCCAGCCCACGTCGCCCTTTCCGGTCAGCGCCTCTCCCCTAGGGGGATTCTCCAGGCAACTCCCCTACAAGAAGCGGGAGTTGCTCAGGGTCTCACCAGGGTCGAGGCCCTCCTCCGTGAGGATCCCGCCCGCTCCGCGGCCCCGCAGGATGATCACACACCATCCACAGCCCCAGGAGCCGACCCGTGCCTGACCTCCCTCGCAGAAGCCTCCTCGCCGGCGCCCTCGCCGCACCCCTGGCCGTCGCTCTGCCTGCCTCCCCGGCGATCGCGTACACCGGTTCCGGGGCGGACGCCAGGGCATTGCGCGCCGCAATCGCCGGGCTTCCGGACGTGGACGCCAGGGCATTGCGCGCCGCAATCGCCGGGCTTCCGGACGCGGACGCCACCGCCGCCCTGGTGCGCGTCGGCGGCCGGGACGGCAGGTGGCGGGGCAGTGCGGGCGTGCACGACCTGGAGAGCGGGCGGCCCGCCGACCCCGACGCCCGCTTCCGGGCCGGATCGACGACGAAGGTGGTGACGGCCGCGACCGTACTGCGGCTCGCCGCCGAGGGGCGGATCAACCTGGACGGGCCGGTCCAGCGCCATCTGCCCGGTCTCCTCGGCGGCCGGTTCCGGCCGGTCACCGTCCGGCAGTTGCTGAACCACACCAGCGGCATCCCGGCGGGCGACGGTCTGGGCACCACCTTCGAGGAGGTGTACGCCCGCCGCTTCGAGACGCTCGACCCGCAGCGGGTGGCCGCGTCCGCGGGCGCGAAGGAGCCGGAGTTCTGCCCGGGGAGGCGGCAGCACTACCTCAACATCAACTACACGTTCCTGGGCCTGCTGATCGAGCGGGTGACGGGGCGGCCGTACGCCTCGGAGGCGACTCGGCTGGTGCTGGCGCCGGCCGGAATGCGGGACACGTACTTCCCGGGCACCGACCCGCGCATCCTCGGTCCGCACAACCGGGGCTACCAGGCGGTGCGGAGGGCTGACGGAACCACGGAACTCCTGGACGTCACGGAATGGAACCAGGCGGACCGGTTCGCGGCCGGGGACATGATCTCCACGACCGCGGACCTGGAGCGCCTGCTCACCGGTCTCTTCCGGGGACGGATCGTCCCGCGGCCTCTGATGAGGGAGCTGTTCGCGGTCCCGTCGGACATCACGGGTGCGAGTTACAGCGCGGGCGGCCTCCAGCGCCACGAGTCCGGCGGGACCGTGTACTGGGTCAAGACCGGTGGCCGGTACGGCTACAACTCGGCGATCGCCGGCACGTGCGACCTGCGCCGCACGATCGTCTACTCGGTCAACTCCACCGACGCGAAGAGCGAGGACAGGAACCCGGTCGTCGGCCGGATCATCACGGCCGCACTCAAGTAGCGGGCACCGGGCGGACGCTGGGCGGGGTGAGCGCCTCCAGCCGCTTGATCCTCTTCCGTACGACGTACGGCGGCACCACTCCGACCACGCCGAACGCCATGTCGAGCACGCTCCACCAGAACGGGATGCCCCGGATCGGCCCGCAGATCAGGGCGAGCGGGATGATCCCCGCGCAGGCGATCATCCCGAACTCGACGACCCAGATGTTGCGGACCGGGTCGCGGTAGGGGCCGTAGAAGGCGACCGCGATGACCAGGTGGGCGAAGGCCAGCCAGTCCGTGCCGTAGAGGAGGAAGGGGTAGTCGGCGTCGGCGGTGTCGAGTCCGCGCCGGACACGGGTGATCCAGTCCGTGAGGGCGTCCGGCGCGGGCAGGTGACGCAGCACTTCCTCGGTCCACCGCAGTTCGTGGACCAGCGGGAACGCGGTGGCCCCACTGAGTACCAGGCAGACGACGAAGACCACCAGCCATGCGCGGATGCCCCTGAGTTGGGCGGCTCTGTCGCTCATGACAGCAGCGTACGCCTGGAATTGAACATGTTCAAAATGCTGGGAGGGTGCGGGTTCCTCCGTCAGGACGCCGCCGCTGTCTCCGCCAGCTTCTGGAACTCGCCGAGGTCGTAGTTGGCGAGGACCGAGTCCAGATTGGTCAGGGCGCCGAGGTGTTCGATGAACCCCTGGGGGTCGTACTCGACCTGGAGGGTCACCCGGCTCCGTGTGTCGCCGATCCGGTGGAAGGTGACCACGCCCGCGTGATGCACGCCCTCCACGGTGTGCCACGCGATGCGGTCCTCCGGGACGACCTCGGTCAGCTCGGCGACGAAGTTCCGGTCGGCGCCGGGCAGTTGGAGCTGCCAGGCGAAACGGCGCTCGTCCAGCCGCTCCACCAGACGTACGTGGCTCAGGAAGGCCGGCCACCGGGTCACATCGCTCCACAGCGACCAGGCGACGGCGACGGGGGCCTCGCTATCGACCGTTTCCACGAGCGACGCGGACATGCGCTACCTCTCCTCCGACGGGTGCAGTGCGAAGCGGATACCCCCGCCGGAACGGCACACACCGTCGCCGGAACGGGACACCCGGCCGCCGGAACGGCACACAGGGCCGCCCGCCCCGCTCACAACCCCACGATCGCGTTCCACCGCTTGGCGAACCCGACCCGCTCCTTCGACGTGATGTCCCGCGCGATCACCAGCCGTTCGCGCATCTCCGCGTCGGGGAAGATCAGGGGGTTCTCGGCAAGCGCGGCCGTGTCCTCGTCCTTCGACGCGGCCAGGACCTCCCGCGCGGCCGGGACGGGGCAGACGTAGTTGACCCAGGCGGCGAGTTCGGCGGCGACCTCGGGCTCGTAGTAGTAGTCGATCAGCCGCTCGGCGTTGGTCTTGTGGAGGGCCCGGTCAGGAATCATCAGGGAGTCCGACCAGAGCTCCGCGCCCTCCTCGGGGACGACGAAGCGGATGTCGGGGTTGTCGGCCTGGAGCTGGATCACGTCCCCGGAGTAGGCCTGGCAGGCCAGGACGTCGCCGGAGACGAGGTCCTTGGTGTAGTCGTTGCCGGTGAAGCGGCGTATCCGGCCGCTCCTGACGTACTTCTCGACCTGGTCGCAGACCTCGTCGAAGTCGTCCGCCGTCCACCGGGTGATGTCGACGCCGTTGCCCTGCATGAGCAGGGCGAAGGCCTCGTCGAGACCGGAGAGCAGGGTCACCCGGCCCTTGAGGTCGCTCGCCCAGAGGTCCTTCACGTGCCGGATCTCGCGGCCCAGTTTCCTGTGGTTGTACGCGATCCCGGTGATCCCCGACTGCCATGGCACGGTGTGCCTGCGGCCCGGGTCGAAGGCGGGTGAACGCAGCAGCGGGTCAAGGTACTTCGCGACGTTCGGCTGCCGTTCCCGGTCCATCTCCTGCACCCAGCCAAGTCGCACGAACCGCGCGCACATCCAGTCGCTGACGACGATGAGGTCGCGTCCGGTCTGCTGGTGGTTCATCAGCGCGGGGCTGATCTTGCCGAAGAACTCGTCGTTGTCGTTGATCTCCTCGACGTAGTCGACGGCGATCCCGGTCCCCTTCCGGAAGGCGTCCAGCGTCGGCCGCCTCGTCGAGTCGGAGTCGTCCGTGTCGATGTACAGCGGCCAGTTCGCCCAGGTCAGCCACTTGTCGGCGGCGGAGCGATCGGGTACGGCCCGATCGCCCGCCGACACATAGGCGGCGGGCACCCCGCAGCCGGCGAGCCCGCCCAGCACCGCCCCACCACCGAGCGCGCGCAGCAGGGTCCGACGGGAGAGCGGAGACGTCCGCGGTGTGAGGGGCATTGCGGCAGCATGCCGCGCCGACCTGTGGCCGGACAATCGACGCTGCGTCGAGCCGTGGTCGAACAGTCGGACACGTTGTCGACCAACCCCAGGGGCGCGGGGAACTGCGCGACCAGCCCAGCCCCCACGCACCCGCAGACGACCTACGGCCTTCGACTACGCGTCCAGCGACGTCATCACATGCTTGATCCGCGTGTAGTCCTCGAACCCGTACCCCGACAGGTCCTTGCCGTAGCCCGACTTCTTGAACCCGCCGTGCGGCATCTCCGCGACCAGCGGGATGTGCGTGTTGATCCACACGCACCCGAAGTCCAGCTTCTTCGACATCCGCATCGCACGGCCGTGGTCCTTGGTCCACACCGAGGACGCGAGCGCGTACTCGACCCCGTTGGCCCAGGACACGGCCTGCTCCTCGTCGGAGAAGGACTGCACGGTGATGACCGGTCCGAACACCTCGTTCTGGATGATCTCGTCGTCCTGCTTCAGCCCCGACACCACGGTCGGCGCGTAGAAGTACCCCTTGTCACCGACCTGGTGACCGCCCGCCTCGACCTTCGCGTGCGCGGGCAGCCGGTCGATGAACCCGGAGACCTGCTTGAGCTGGTTCGGGTTGTTGAGGGGACCGAACAGCACGTCCTCGTCGTCCGGCTGCCCCGTCTTCGTCTCGGCGGCGGCCTTCGCCAGCGCGGCCACGAACTCGTCGTGGATCGAGGACTGCACCAGCACGCGCGTGGCCGCCGTACAGTCCTGACCGGCGTTGAAGAAGCCCGCGACGGAGATGTCCTCGACGGCCTTGGCGATGTCGGTGTCCTCGAAGACGACGACCGGTGCCTTGCCGCCCAGCTCCAGGTGCACCCGCTTCAGGTCCCGGGACGCGGACTCGGCGACCGACATGCCGGCCCGTACGGACCCGGTGATGGAGGCCATCGCCGGGGTCGGGTGCTCGACCATCAGCCGTCCGGTGTCCCGGTCGCCGGTGATGACGTTGAAGACGCCCTTGGGCAGGATCGACCCGATGATCTCGGCGATGAGGACGGTCGAAGCCGGGGTGGTGTCCGACGGCTTCAGCACGACCGTGTTGCCCGCGGCGATCGCCGGCGCGAACTTCCACACCGCCATCATCATCGGGTAGTTCCAGGGCGCGACCTGCGCGCAGACGCCCACCGGCTCGCGGCGGACGATCGAGGTGAGGCCCTCCATGTACTCGCCGGCGGACCGGCCCTCCAGCATCCGCGCCGCACCGGCGAAGAAGCGGATCTGGTCGACCATCGGCGGGATCTCCTCGGACCGCGTGAGCCCGATCGGCTTGCCGGTGTTCTCCACCTCGGCCGCGATGAGCTCCTCGGCCCGCTCCTCGAACGCGTCGGCGATCTTCAGCAGGGCCTTCTGCCGCTCGGCGGGGGTGACGTCCCGCCAGCCGGGGAAGGCGGCAGCCGCGGCGGCCATCGCCGCGTCCACGTCCGCCTGCCCGGACAGCGGCGCGGTCGCGTACGCCTCACCGGTCGCGGGGTTGACCACGTCCGTGGTCCGTCCATCGGCGGCGTCCCGGAACTCACCGTCGATGTAGTTGCGCAGACGACGCAGCTCGGTGCTCACTGCCGGCCTCCTGGAGGTTGAAACTGTCCACTGACTGAGACACCCACCCTAATCGCCAGGCCCACGTTTTCAACACCCCCGCTCCCGCCAAGGCTGCGAAATCCGCAGGTCTCGGTAGCGTAAACAACGGATTTCATCGCCTCGGCCTTGCGGAAGTGTCGAGACGTCGTGCACAGTGACGTCGTGGCCAGTCGAAGCACAGACCCCAGGGACTCACGGGTCGTCCGCGAGTCCAGGAACGGCACCCCGCATCTGGATGCCGTCTCCCTCGCCATCATCGAACAGCTCCAGGAGGACGGCCGCCGTCCGTACGCCGCGATCGGCAAGGCCGTCGGCCTGTCCGAGGCAGCCGTGCGCCAGCGCGTCCAGAAGCTGCTCGACCAGGGCGTGATGCAGATCGTCGCCGTCACGGACCCGCTCACCGTGGGCTTCCGGCGCCAGGCGATGGTCGGTATCCACGTCGAGGGCGACGTGGAGTCCGCGGCCGAGGCCCTGACGGCCATGCCGGAATGCGAGTACGTGGTGATGACCGCCGGCTCGTTCGACCTCATGGTGGAGATCGTCTGCGAGGACGACGACCACCTCCTGGAGGTCATCAACCGCCGTATCCGTGCCATCCCCGGAGTGCGCTCCACCGAGAGCTTCGTCTATCTGAAGCTCAAGAAGCAGACCTACATGTGGGGAACCCGATAACCGTGAGGACCCGATAACCGTGAGCTCCAAGGACCTCAGCCGCACCGCGTACGACCACCTGTGGATGCACTTCACCCGCATGTCGTCGTACGAGAACTCCCCGGTCCCGACCATCGTCCGGGGCGAGGGCACCTACATCTACGACGACAAGGGCAAGCGCTACCTCGACGGCCTCGCGGGCCTGTTCGTGGTGCAGGCCGGCCACGGCCGCACGGAACTCGCCGAGGCCGCCTTCAAGCAGGCGCAGGACCTGGCGTTCTTCCCGGTGTGGTCCTACGCCCACCCGAAGGCCGTCGAACTCGCGGAGCGCCTCGCGCAGCACGCGCCCGGCGACCTGAACAAGGTCTTCTTCACCACCGGCGGCGGTGAGGCGGTGGAGACCGCCTGGAAGCTCGCCAAGCAGTACTTCAAGCTCACCGGCAAGCCCACCAAGCACAAGGTCATCTCCCGCGCGGTCGCCTACCACGGCACCCCGCAGGGCGCCCTGTCCATCACCGGCCTGCCGGCCCTCAAGGCTCCCTTCGAACCGCTGGTCCCGGGTGCGCACAAGGTCCCGAACACCAACATCTACCGCGCGCCGCTGTTCGGCGACGACCCGGAGGCCTTCGGCCGCTGGGCCGCCGACCAGATCGAACAGCAGATCCTCTTCGAGGGCCCGGACACGGTCGCCGCGGTCTTCCTGGAGCCCGTGCAGAACGCGGGCGGCTGCTTCCCGCCCCCGCCCGGCTACTTCCAGCGCGTGCGCGAGATCTGCGACCGCCACGACGTGCTGCTGGTCTCGGACGAGGTCATCTGCGCCTTCGGCCGCCTGGGCACCATGTTCGCCTGCGACAAGTTCGACTACGTCCCGGACATGATCACCTGCGCCAAGGGCATGACCTCGGGCTACTCCCCGATCGGCGCCTGCATCATCTCCGACCGCCTGGCCGAGCCGTTCTACAAGGGCGACAACACCTTCCTGCACGGCTACACCTTCGGCGGCCACCCCGTCTCCGCGGCCGTCGGCCTCGCCAACCTCGACCTGTTCGAGCGCGAGAACCTCAACCAGCACGTCCTCGACAACGAGGGCGCGTTCCGCTCGACGCTGGAGAAGCTGCACGACCTGCCGATCGTCGGCGACGTCCGCGGCAACGGCTTCTTCTACGGCATCGAGCTGGTGAAGGACAAGGCGACGAAGGAGTCCTTCAACGACGAGGAGACCGAGCGCGTCCTGTACGGCTTCCTCTCCAAGGCCCTGTACGACAACGGCCTGTACTGCCGGGCCGACGACCGCGGCGACCCGGTCGTCCAGCTCGCCCCGCCGCTGATCTCCGACCAGGGGACCTTCGACGAGATCGAGCAGATCCTGCGCGCGACCCTCACCGAGGCCTGGACGAAGCTCTAGCCTTCGACACCCTCGGCGATTCAGCCGCTTGTACGACCCGGGGCGCACCCGTCCGAGTGACAGGGATGCGCCCCGGGCCGCGTGCTGTCCGGGGTCGCGCCCCCGTTTCCCTAGCGTGCCTGGTAACCGATCGGCCCTGTCTTCGTTCCCCCGCACGGGGGATCAGCACGGCACAACGGATCTGATACGAGGTGTACGCCCATGGAGGCCCCGCCCGACAACGACGTGCTCTGGGCACGCTCCCTGCACTTCACCCACCGCGACGGCTCGCCGGCGCTCCAGGGCGTCTCCCTCGGAGTGCGCGAGGGCGAGATCCTCGCCGTGAGCGGCCCGCGCGGCAGCGGCAAGACCGCGCTGCTGAGATGCCTGTCGGGGCTCACCCCGGCCCAGCGCGGCGAGGTCTGGTTCAACAGCGCGCCCGTGCACACCATGGGCCCGATGACCCGGGAGCGGCTGCGCCGGGACCGTTTCGGCTGGATCGACCCGGCCCCGGTGCTCGTCCCGGAGCTCAACGCCTGGGAGAACGCGGCCCTGCCCCTCATGCTGCGCGGCACCGGCCGCCGGCGGGCCCGGACGGCGGCGCTGGAGTGGCTGGAGCGCCTCGACATCGGCGACCGCACCCGCAGGCGCCCGCACGAGCTGACCCAGGCCGAACGCCAGCGCGTCTGCATCGCCCGCGCCCTGGCCCCGGCCCCGTCGGTGCTCTTCGCGGACGAGCCGACCGCCCCGCTGCACCGAGCGGACCGCGGCCACGTCCTGCGGACGCTCACCACGGCCGCCCGCTCCCACGGCATCACCGTGGTCCTGGCGACGCACGACACCGATACCGCGGCCCTGGCGGACCGTACCGTCACCCTCCTGGACGGCCGAAGGGTCAACACCGTGCACCTGCCCCCGATGGCCGACCCGGAAGGCCGTACCGCGTGCTCGCTCTCCGTCTGACCCGGGGCGCCCGTCCCGCCGTGCAGCTGCGCCGCCTGCTGGTGGCCCTGGCGTCGGCGGGCACGGGCTTCCTCCTCCTGTGCACCCTCGGCCACGCGATGAGCCACCCGGAGGACCCCTCCGGCTCCCTGCTGCGGCTGGCCTGGTGCCTGACCCCGCTGGCCGCCACGGTCCACCTCGCCCTGGCGGTGGCCCGTACCGATCCGGGCACCCGTCCGCGTCCGGGGCTCGCGGCGATCGGCCTGGGCCCGGCCCGGCTGATGGCCGTGTCGGCGGCTACCACGGCCCTGTCCTGCCTGCTCGGCTCGATGCTGGCCCTGCTGTTCTTCCTGCACCTGCGCGGCGATCTGACGGGCATGCCCTTCGACGGGGCGGCGGCGGACTTCCTGGCCGCGGGCTCCCCCCTGCCCCTGCCGGCCGCCCTGACCCTGCTGGCCCTGGTCCCGGCGATCGCGTCGGTGACGGTGGCGCTCGTCCTGCGCCCCCGGGACGACCGGCCGGCGTCGGCGAGGAGGGAGGCACGGTCGTACGGCCGCTTCGGGGCGTACGGCCGGACGACGGCGAGGGAGCCGTTCGGAGCGTACGGCCGTTTCCGCGCGCGTCTGGGCGCGGAGGGACCCGGAGGGACGGGGAAGGCCGCTCCCGCCGTCGTGACGGAGGAGCAGCGCCCGGGTCTCGACGCCGGTGCCGCCCTCCCCCTGGTGCCCGACCACGGCGGTGCCCTGGACGACACCCTCCCAGGGGCCCCCGAGGAAGCTCCCAAGGGCCTGCCCTGGGGTGTCGCCGTGCTCGCCGCGGGCCTGGCGGTGGAGGCCTACGCCCACCGCACCGCCGGCTCCGCCCACACCCCTCTCCCCGCCGGCCTCAGCGGCGCCCCCTCCGTCCTGGCCGGCTGGCTGCTCACCGCCGTGGGTCTCGCGCTGGCCGGCCCCGGCCTCACCCACCTCTGCGGTCGTCTCCTCCAGTCGACCCGGCCCGGTGCCCTGCGTCTCCTCGCGGGCCGCGTCCTGATGGCGGAGGCCTCCCGCATCGGCCGCCCCCTCGGCGTGGTCTGCGCGGTGGCCTCCGGGACCTACGCGATGGCCCTGCTGTACGACCCGACGGGACCCGAGGTCGGCCCCCTCACCACCGTCGGGGTGCTCCTGGTGACCGGCTGCACGCTCGCCACGCTGCTCACGGCCGCCGTGGAGGCGAAGCAGGCGAGGTCGGACACGACCGCCGCCCTCCTGCGGCTCGGTGCGCCCGCCACGATGCTCCGCAGCGCGGCGGCCCTGCGCGCCGGTGCCCTGCTCACCCTCTTCGGCCCGCTCACCCTGGTCGTGGCCGAGCTGGCGGCGCTCCCGCTGACTCCCTAGCCGAAGACCGCCGAAGGTCGCATCGCAGGCGGTCGCCGAAGGTCTCAGAAGGTCGCAGAAGGTCGCAGAAAAAAAAATCTCTCCCCACCGATGAGTTCCGCCGCACCCGTCCGTCTACCCCCCGTAACGCACGCACCCGATGGGAGAGACTCCGATGACCGCTCCGGCCTACCAGCAGATGATCTTCGTCAACCTGCCCGTGAACGACCTCGCCGCCTCGAAGAAGTTCTTCACCGAGCTCGGCTACTCGCTCAACGAGCAGTTCAGCGACGACAATGCGGCCTCCGTGGTGATCAGCGACACGATCGTCGCGATGCTCCTCACCAAGCCGTTCTACGCGACCTTCACCAAGAAGGAGATCGCGGACGCGACCAGGACCAGCCAGGTGCTGATCTGTCTGAGCGCCGAGAGCCGCGCGAAGGTGGACGAGCTGGTCGAGAAGGCGGTCGCGGCGGGCGGCACCGCCAACGACGACGTCCAGGACCAGGGGTTCATGTACGGCCGTTCCTTCGACGACCTCGACGGCCACAGCTGGGAGGTCGTGTGGATGGACCCGGCGGCGATCCAGGGCTGAAACCGGGCCGGAATCCGGCGGCGATCCGGGACTGAACTCCGGGCCGGAATCCGACGTGCGAGCATGGGCGGGTGCAGACGAGCCCCGCCCACGCGGCACACCACGACGACCGTGAGATCGAGACGCTGGAGGAGTTCGACGCGGTCGTCTCGGCCCGCGGCGCACTGACCGGGTTCCGTGTCCAGGCGGTCGATCTGACCGACCGGACACGGGAGTTGCTCGCCACCGACACCGCGGGCGCCGTCTTCCTCGGCTGCCCCATGCGGGAGAACGCGGCGGCGAAGATCCGCCACGACGGGGCCCTGGTCTTCCCGCCCGTACCGGGCCTCCCCTTCGATCCCTACCGCGGCCTGCTCTACTCCCCCGACGAACTCTTCGACGGGCTGGACAAGGGCTACGAACAGACACCGGACGCCCTCGCGTACGCCTGGTTCCAGCGCACCAAGGCCGACCGCGACATATACGCGTCGACCCTGCGCGCGGTCCACGACGACGCCGTCTCCGACGCCCTCGACGAACTGCTGCCCGGCGCACGGGTCGTGGGGGTGATGGGCGGCCACGCGATGGCGCGCGGGACCGAGGAGTACGCCGGCGCCGCCCGCCTCGGGCGTGAACTGGCCCGCGCGGGGCTCACCGTGGCCACCGGGGGCGGACCGGGCGCGATGGAGGCGGCCAACCTCGGTGCCTACGCGGCCCCCTTCGAGGACGCCATGCTGGAGGAGGCCTGCGAACTCCTCGGTGCGGCACCGTCGTTCACCCCCTCGATCACCGACTGGGCGCGCGCCGCCTTCGAAGTCCGCGCCCGCTGGCCCCGCGGCGGCGGTTCGGTCGGCATCCCCACCTGGTTCTACGGCCACGAGCCGCCCAACGCCTTCGCGTCGCACATCGCCAAGTACTTCGCCAACGCCACCCGCGAGGACGGCCTGCTCGCCCGCTGCAACGCCGGGGTGGTCTTCCTGCCGGGCGCCGCCGGGACCGTGCAGGAGATCTTCGACAACGCGACGCCCAACTACTACGAGTCGCGCGGCGAACCGACCCCGATGGTCCTCGTGAACCGTGCGCACTGGACGGAACGGCTGCCGACCTGGCCGTTGCTTCAGGCGCTCGCGCGGGAGCGGTCAATGGAGGCCCGAATCGCCCTGGTTGACCGGATCGAGGAGGCTCCGGGGGCGCTGAAACGTCTCGCTATGTAATAAGCAGGTAAAGCCAACGGGTGTAGGGTGCCTACACGTTGACACTACTTATGCAGCGCTTATAGACCTGTGAGACTCGTGGGGACGGTGATGACACATCACCATCCCGTCCACCCCCCGCATTTGCGCACCCCGTGAAGGACGAACGTGGCATTCACGCCCATATCCCGCCGCACCTCCCGCGCCGCGCGCTTCCTCGGCGTCGCCGCCGCCTCGACCGCGATCGTGCTCGGCGCCTCCAGCAACGCCCTTGCCTGCAACATCTCGGAGTTCTCCGCCGAGGCGCAGTGTGACGGCACCCAGGGCATCATCAGCGTCAAGGACGTGGACAAGTCCGGCGTCGAGGCCACCGTCTCCGTGTACCTCCAGAACAACGGCGCCGACGCCAAGAAGGTCGGCGAGAAGACGGTGAAGGGCTCCAAGAAGGGCACCATCATCACCTTCGCGGAGGACTGGGCGCCCAACGCCGAGTACCGCATCCACGTCGAGGCCCTGCCCTACATCAAGGGCGAGGACATCAAGCCCAACATGATCACCCCGGCGACCGCCTGCAAGACGGAGGACACGCCGACTCCGACGCCCACGCCCACGCCCACCCCGTCGGAGACGGCCACCACTCCGGCCGAGGACACCCCGACCCCGACCGAGACCCCCTCGGCCTCGGAGGGCACCACCGCTCCGGCCACCGTCGAGAGCAACGCCCCGTCGGCCGCGGCCGGCGACTCCAACCTCGCCGAGACCGGCGCCAACTCCAACACCGGCCTGATCGCCGGCATCGCGATCGCGCTCGTGGCGATCGGCGGCGGCGCGGTCTTCTTCGGCCTGCGCCGTCGCGGAGCGAGCAGCTCCCGCTGACGCACACAGCAGTACGGCGGCCCGCCCTCTCAACGGGGGCGGGCCGCCGCCTTGTTCGCCGGAGACCTTGTTGACCTGAGGCCTTGTTCACCTGAGGCCTTGTTCACCTGAGGCCTTGTTCACCTGAGGCCTTGTTCACCTGAGGCCTTGTTCACCTGAGGCCTTGTTCGCCGGAGGCCCTTTTCACCGGGTGCTCCGCCGGCGCCGGGTTCACCCGAAGCTCGCGCGCTCCAGCCAGAACTCCAGCAGCTTGCGCTCGCCGAGCACCTCCAACCCGGGGCTGTCCAGCGGCAGTCGGCGGTAGAAGGCGAGCATGACGGAGGTCAGCGGCCCACGCAGCGCGACGGTGGCCTTCTCGTGCCCGCGGCGCCAGTCGATGACGTCCTCGGTGAACCGGATCAGCCACTCCGCGTTCAGCTCCGCGCCCGTGTCGGTGGCGTGCAGATGGATGCTGCGCCCCGGGCCCCGCAGCTCCCGAGACTCGTCGTCCGGCATGGTCCGCTGCGCGAACGCCACGATCTGTAGCCACTCGTCGATGGCGTCGGCGGCGATCTCCGGGGCGACCTCGTAGGGCCGACCGGCGGCGAGCGTGGCGTCGGCGCGGTGGACGGTCAGCTCGTGGACCATCCGCCGGGCCCAGAACCCGGAGCTCGGAACCCCGGCCCAGGACCACACCTCGGTGTCCGGCCCGGCCTCCCGCAGTGTGGCGACGAGTGCGTCACCGGTCTCGGCGAGCCACGCGTCGAGGTCACCCGCGTCCTCGGGCCCCTCCCCCAACGGCACCTGGTCCTCGGGCACTTCCTCCCGGGCCCGGGTCCGCACCATCAGCTCCGCCCAGCGCAGGGCACCCCCGGTGTGCCGCACCAGCCGCTCCAAGGACCAGTCCGGACACGTCGGCACGGTCACCGACAGATCGGCCCCGGAGGTCACCACGGCCCGCAACAGACCCACCTGGTGGGCGATCTCGTCGCAGTAGCGGTCGTGTGCGAGCAGCGTCATGCCGGGCACCCTATGTCCGCTCGCGCGGGCCGTGCGCGACAATTTCAGCCGCGTCGGCCCGGCACGACGGCTCCGGCCACCTGGACCCAGCACACCGATCGGCCAGGTTCACCCCAGCACGACGATCTCCCCCGCGTCGAAGCCCACCCCCACCGCGTCCCCGACCTCCGGCGCCTCGCGCAGGGCGCACGCGGCCTCCAATCGGGGTCCGTCGTCCGTGGGTTGCAGGTGCACGGCGACATGGGTGCCCTTGAAGGTGCGTGCGGCGACCGTGCAGGGGAGCCCCTCGTCGGCCGGCACCAGTCGCACACCCGCGGGCCGCACCAGCACGCTCCGGACTCCCTGCGCGGCCCCTGGCGGCACCGGGACCTTGCCCCACACCGTGTCCGCCGCCTCGCCGGTCACGGTCCCCTCCACCACGTTCTCGAAGCCGAGGAAACGGGCCACGAACTCGTCCACCGGCCGCTGCCACACCTCGAGCGGCGTACCGGACTGGGCGATCCGCCCGTCCCGCATCACCACCACCCGGTCGGCGAGGGCGAAGGCCTCGCTCTGGTCGTGGGTGACCGCGAGCACCGTGGTGCCCAACCGCCCGAACAGCTCGCGCAGTTCGACGACGAGCCGCTCCCGCAGCGAACGGTCCAGCTGCCCGAGCGGCTCGTCGAGCATCAGCAGCCGGGGCCGGGGGGCGAGCGCCCGGGCCAGCGCGACCCGCTGCTGCTCACCGCCGGAGAGCGAGGCGACGGCCCGGCGGGAGGCGCCCGGCAGACCGACGAGGTCGAGCAACTCCCGTACGCGCTCGCCCTGCTGGGCCTTCGGGACGTCATGCATCCGGAGTCCGAAGGCCACGTTGGCGCCCACGTCCCGCTGCGGGAACAGCTGGTGGTCCTGGAACATCAGCCCCACCCCGCGCCGGTGCGCGGGCACCCCGGCCTGGTCCCGCCCGTCGAGCAACACCCGCCCCGCGTCGAGCGGTTGCAGGCCGGCCACCGCCCGCAGCAACGTCGACTTGCCGCTGCCGCTCGGTCCCAGCACGCACACGACCTCGTGCTCGGCGACCTCGAGCCCGACCCCGTCGAGCACGGCCCGCCCGCCGAACCGTACCGTCGCGTCCGCAAGGCTCAGCAGCATCAGAACTCCCCGGTCCGGTCGGTCCGCAGCCGTTCGAGGACCAGCAGCGCCACCGCGCACACGATCATCAGGATGGTCGAAAGGGCCATCGCCTGGCCGTAGTTGAGGTCACCGGCGCGGCCCAGCAGCCGGGCCACGGCGACCGGCAGCGTCGGGTTGTCGGGCCGGGCGATGAAGACGGTCGCCCCGAACTCGCCCAGCGACACGGCGAACGCGAACCCCGCCGCGATCAGCAGCGCCCGCCGCACCATGGGCAGGTCGACCTCCCGCCACACCCGCCAGGGCGAGGCCCCGAGCACGGCCGCCGCCTCCCGCAGCCGGTGGTCCACGGCCCGCAGCACGGGCAGCATGGTCCGGACGACGAACGGCACCCCGACCAGCGCCTGCGCGAGCGGCACCAGGATCCAGGACTGTCTGAGGTCCAGCGGCGGCTCGTCGAGGGAGATCAGGAACCCGAAGCCGACGGTCACCGCGGACACCCCGAGCGGCAGCATCAGCAGCGCGTCGAAGCCCCGTACCCACCGCCCCGCGTCCCGTCGCGTCAGGGCGGCCGCCGCGAGCCCTCCGATCAGCACCGCGATGGCGGTCGCGGCGAGGGCGTACTCCAGCGAGTTCCCGATCGCCTCGATCGGCGCGACGAGGAAGACCCCGCCGTCGCTGTGGGTCAGCGCCCGGTAGTAGCCGAAGTCGGGTGCGCCGAGGGAGCGTTGCACCAGCACGGCGAGCGGCAGGACCAGGAGGACGGCGACGACCGCGAGGACCCCGGCCAGCAGCCCCCACTCCCCTGCGCCGCGCGGGCGCCGGGCGGTGACGGACGCGTCCACGAGCCGGAGCGCGCTCTCCCTGCGCCGTACGGTCCACGCGTGCAGGGCGAGGACCGCGCCCACGGCCACGAACTGGATGATCGTCAGCACGGCGGCCGTGGAGAGGTCGAAGATCTCGGAGGTCTGGCGGTAGATCTCGACTTCGAGGGTGGAGAAGGTCGGGCCGCCGAGGATCTGGACCACACCGAAGGAGGTGAAGGTGAACAGGAAGACCATCAGCGCGGCGGCGGCCACGGCGGGCCCGAGCGCGGGGAGGGTGACCTTGCGCCAGGCGGTGAGCCGGGAGGCGCCCAGCATCCGCGCGGCCTCCTCCTGCCGGGGGTCCAACTGCGCCCACAGTCCACCCACGGTCCGTACGACGACCGCGTAGTTGAAGAAGACGTGCGCGAGCAGGATCGCCCACACCGTGGTGTCCAGCCGTACGCCCCACCACTCGTCCAGCAGCCCGCCCCGGCCGACCAGCGCCAGGAACGCCGTACCGACCACGACCGTCGGCAGCACGAAGGGCACGGTGACCACGGCCCGCAGGATCTGCTTGCCGGGGAAGTCGAAGCGCGCGAAGACGTATGCGCCGGGGAGCGCGACCAGCAGCGTGAGCGCGGTGGAGACGAGCGCCTGCCAGGTGGTGAACCACAGGACGTGCCGGATGTCCGGCTGGCCGAGGACGTCGGTGATCCGGCCGAACTGCCAGTTCCCGTCCGTGTCGAGGCCACGCTTGACGATCGCGGCGACAGGCCAGGCGAAGAAGACGGCGAAGAACGCGACGGGCGCGGCCATCAGGCCGAGCCGTGCCGCCGCGCCCCTACGGCTCACTTGAGGACGAGCGAGGTCCACGACTTGACCCAGTCGTCACGGTGTTCGGCGATCTTGGCCGGGTCCATGGTCTCGGGATCCTTGGCCTGCGGACCGTACTTCGTGAACTCGGCCGGCACCTGGGCGCCCTGCACCACCGGGTAGACGAACATGTTGAGCGGCATGTCCTGCTGGAACTCCTTGGTGAGCAGGAAGTCCAGGAACGCCTTGCCGCCCTTGGTGTTCTTGGCGTTGCTGAGCAGCCCCGCGTACTCGATCTGCCGGAAGCAGGTACCGTCGGCGACCCCGGTGGGCGCGGTGGCCGGCTTCGGGTCGGCGTAGATCACCTCGGCGGGCGGCGAGGAGGCGTAGGAGACGACGAGCGGCCGGTCGGCCTTGGCCTTCTTGCCGCCGGCCGACCCGGAGAACTCCTCGTTGTAGGCCTGCTCCCAGCCGTCGACGACCTTGACGCCGTTGGCCTTGAGCTTCTTCCAGTAGCCCTGCCAGCCGGCGTCCCCGTACTTCGCGGCGGACCCGAGAAGGAAGCCGAGGCCCGGCGAGGAGGTGGAGGCGTTCTCCGTGACGAGGAGGTTCTTGTAGGCGGGCTTGATCAGATCGTCGTACGACATTGGCGGCTGGAGCTTGTGCTTGCTGAACCACGCCTTGTCGTAGTTGACGCAGATGTCGCCGGTGTCGATGGGCGTGACCTTGTCCCCGTCGACGCGGTACCCGGCCTGGATGGTGCCGGCGCCCTTCGCCTCGTACGACTGGAAGAGGCCGTTGTCGAGCGCGCGGGAGAGCAGGGTGTTGTCGACGCCGAAGAAGACGTCTCCCTGCGGGTTGTCCTTGGTGAGGATGGCCTTGTTGACGGCCTGCCCGGCGTCGCCGTCCTCCAGGACCTTCACCTTGTAGCCGGACTTCTTCTCGAAGTCGGCGAGGACGCCCTTGGAGACGGCCCAGGAGTCGTGGCTGACGAGGGTGACGGTCTTGGAGCCGGTGCTGCCGGAGTCGGAGGAGGACGAGGACCCGCACGCGGACAGCGTGACGAGACCGAGGCCGACGACGGCAGCGAAAAGCTTCTTGTTGTTCACGGTGATGACCGAACTTCCTACCCAGAATGACCTGGGCGAGGTTCAGAGGGTCTGCGGCCCGATTGCCGCACTCTCAGCGCTGTGGCGCTCCCCTGTCGGATATGAAGGTGTACGTACAGTCGCCAGACTACCGCTCGGTGGCCGCGAGCTGGCCACAGGCCCCGTCGATCTCCTGGCCACGGGTGTCCCGGACGGTCACCGGCACGCCGTGCGCGGCGATGGCCTCGACGAAGGCCTTCTCGTCCTCGGGCCGCGAGGCGGTCCACTTGGAGCCCGGGGTCGGGTTCAGCGGAATCAGGTTCACGTGCACGGGCTTGCCCCTGAGCAGCCGCCCGAGCCGGTCACCACGCCAGGCCTGGTCGTTGATGTCCCGGATGAGGGCGTACTCGATGGAGAGCCGGCGCCCGCTCTTCTCGACGTACTCGAACCCGGCGTCGAGGACCTCGCGCACCTTCCACCGCGTGTTCACGGGGACGAGGGTGTCGCGCAGCTCGTCGTCAGGAGCGTGCAGGGAGATGGCGAGCCGGCACTTGAACCCTTCGTCGGCGAACCGGTGAATGGCGGGCACGAGCCCCACGGTGGACACGGTGATGCCGCGCTGCGAGAGTCCGAGCCCGTCGGGGGCGGGGTCGGTGAGCGCGCGGATGGACTGCGTCACCCGCTTGTAGTTGGCGAGCGGCTCGCCCATGCCCATGAAGACGATGTTGGAGAGCCGCGCGGGTCCGCCCGGCACCTCCCCGTCCCGGAGCGCCCGCATCCCGTCGACGATCTGGTGCACGATCTCGGCGGTGGACAGGTTCCGGTCAAGACCCGCCTGGCCGGTGGCGCAGAAGGGACAGTTCATCCCGCAGCCGGCCTGCGAGCTGATGCACATGGTCACCCGGTCCGGGTACCGCATCAGCACCGACTCCACGAGCGTCCCGTCGAACAGCCGCCACAGCGTCTTGCGCGTGGTCCCCTGGTCGGTCGACAGATGCCGTACGACGGTCATGAGCTCCGGAAGCAGCGCCTCCTGGAGCTTCTCGCGCGAACCGGCGGGGATGTCGGTCCACTCCGCGGGGTCGTGCGCGTACCGCGCGAAGTAGTGCTGCGAGAGCTGCTTGGCTCGAAAAGGCTTCTCCCCGATCCCGGCCACCACCTCCTTGCGCTCGGCAGGAGTGAGGTCAGCGAGATGCCGCGGCGGCTTCTTGGCTCCGCGGGGGGCGACGAAAGTGAGTTCTCCGGGCTTCGGCATAACCCGTCCAGTGTCGCAGATCCTCGCCCGGTACCCGGGCCGGACCGGGGTGGGGGTGGTCACCCGTGGGTACCGACTGTCGACGTTGGCCGACTTCGGACGGCCCAGAGATAGTGCGGGATTACGCGTTGGCCCGGCTCGGCAACTGCGAGACGGATGCAGGCATGGCCGACGACAGGATCGTCGCCGACCGGATCATCCTCGGCCTGAGGACGCTGCGTGATCACCTCGACTGCTCTGTGCAGGAAGCCCTCGACGGCTACGTCGCACGCTACGAGGTGCTGCGACCCAAGGGACGTAGACACCGATGTTGTCGCCGCCGTTGGCGAAGGTCACCGCGGCCACCTCCAGTGGCTTGGGACCGCCTTCCCTCGCATCCTCCTCGTCGTCCTCCCCGCGGTGGCGCCATGCCTGCCACGCGGCCTTGATGCCGAGAGCCAGCGGAAGCAGGCCCAGGTAAGGAATCGCGCTCTCCGGCAGGAACGTCGCGCCGAACGCGGCGGCGACGGAGACGGCGAGGATCGCTACGAACCCGAGGTACTGGCCGACAACCACACGGCGTGTCGACCCGCGGTGTCCGGCACCCTGAGCGAAGAACAGCGCCAGGACCAGGATGTCGTCGATATTGGTGACGGCGAACAGCCCGGCTGCCTGACCGATGATGCCCAGGCCCACCCCTGGACCGTCCTTCCCGTCGATGCGTACGGGTGACCGTATCCGGCGAGGAACGATGTCATCTCGCGCCCATGGCGGCCGCACCCATCACGTGGCTCGCCACTCACAGGATCCATGCACCGAGGGCCGCGACCGCCGCGCCGACGACGAGGAAGCACCCGGCGGTGAGGGTGACCGGGAGTACCTGGCCGCGGCGGCGGGAGGGGTCCAGGCCGCGCCATGTGCTGATCGCCGCGTACAGGCCGATGAGAGCGATCGCACAGCCGATGGCGAGGGCGAGGAAGCCGAAGAAACCGGACCAGGTGGAGGAGTGGTTCGGGTTCGGGGTGAACACGGCCGCGAGGGCCGTTCCGCCGAGGAGGCTCACTTGTCGTTCTCGTCCTTCGTCAGGTTCTGGATGTCGGCCTCGATACCGGAGGCGGCGGCGTAGACGCCCGTGTTGAGGGTGGTGCCCACGGTGTTCCTGAACGCTCCGTCCGCGATCCTGCCCTGCTCGCTGAGGTGTTCCCCACCGAGGCTGCCGTGCTGCTCCAGGGCGTGGTTGACCCCGTGGTTCTGAGCGTTTCCGGCGGCACCGGCGACCGCGTTCGTCAGCGCGTCCTGGCCCATGGTCGACGCGTCCTGGCCGTTCGCGTAGTCGGCTGTCAGACCACCCGTGACGTTGCCGAACGCGCCGTTGAGCGCGGTGCCGAGCAGACCCTCCCCGCGCAGGACGTCTCCGGCCGCCCCGGTGAGACGGGCCCCGACCGCGCCGGCTCCCGCGGTGAAGCCCGCCGTACCGCCCGCGAGCAGCGCGCCGTTCCTGAGGTCGGCGCCGACGGTCACCGGCTGCCCGTTCACGGCCTGGGTCACCATGATGCTTCCCGAGTCCGCCACGAAGTTCGTGGTGAAGCTCTCCAGCCCCGTCCTGGCGAAGCTCGCGCTGACCCTGGCGACGGCCGTGAGCATCTTCTCCAGCGTGGCGACCGTCTCCGCGCTGAGCCCCGAGAACCGCTCCAGGAGGCCCGCCACCCGCTCCGCCGCCGCCGTGAAGAGCCGGACCAGGTCCACGACCTTGGCCACCCGCGCCGCCACCGCCGTGTTCGCGACGAGGTCGGAGATGAAACCGGTGAAGAACGACAGTGCGACCCCGGCGATCTCCATCTCGGCGATCTCGACGCAGATGTCGATGATCTCCTTGTTGATCCCGTCGATCTCGTCGGCGTACGAGCGCAGCCCGTCGGCGACCTGGTGGAAGTGGGCGGCGACGTCCTGGACGACCTTCTTCTGCTCGCTCCAGTGCCGCTCGAAGGCGTCGCGCGCGGCTCCGTGCCACCCCTGCCGGTCGACCCCGGCTATCGCGGAGTCCACGGCCCGTACGACGTCCGTCAGCTCGGTGCCCATCGCGTCCCAGGAGCGGGCGATGGCCCGGAGCGTGTCGCCGTCGCCGCCCGGGAGCTCCACGCCGGCCGCCTGGAGGATCTCCAGGACCTTGCCGTCGATCCAGTCGTTGAGGCTCACGGACGGCCGCCCGAGGCCGCGGAGTGCAGATATCCGAGGGCCGTCCGATCGGAGTCCGCGTAGTGGGTGGCGTTCAGCCGCAACCGGTCGCCGTCGCTCCTGAGCACGTCCGGAAGGTGTCCGAGCGCCTGGACGGTGTTCTCCAGCAGTTGCCGGTACTTCTCCGACGCGCCGTCACAGACCCCCAGCAGCCCGAACGCCTGCCCTATCTCCGCCGCGCTCGCCGAGAAAGACCCGATGGGCCCTGCGAGTCCCGTCGCCTCCCGGTCGAACCTGCCCGCAAGTTCCGTCAATGTCTCGGGGTCCACCCCGAACTGCTCGCTCATCCCGCTCCCCCGTTCGAAAACCGACGCGGCGGTCAGCATCCCGGACGAACTCCCGCGGAAACGGCCCTTTTTACGTATGCGAAGCAAGCCCTGACACACAATTTGCGCCGACCTGGGCTCCGCCATGCCTACGTCGGCAGGCCTCCCCCTGCCCGCTGACGAAACGCAAAGGGGCGGCAGCCGTCGCTGCCGCCCCTCGCTCACCTTCGTACGTCAGCCGCTGCCCACGAACAGCACCATCAGCAGCCACACCACCGGCGCCGTCGGCAACAGCGAGTCCAGGCGGTCCATGATGCCGCCGTGGCCCGGCAGCAGGGTGCCCATGTCCTTGATGCCGAGGTCCCGCTTGATCATCGACTCGCCGAGGTCACCCAGCGTCGCGCTGGCGGCGACGGCGAGGCCGAGGAGCAGGCCCTGCCACCACGTGCCGTCGTCGATCAGGAACTGCATGCACAGCGCGCCCGCCGCCATCGCGAACGACACCGCTCCGACCAGGCCCTCCCGGGTCTTGCCGGGACTGATGCGCGGCGCGAGCTTGTGCGTGCCGAAACGCCAGCCGACCGCGTACGCGCCGGTGTCGCTGACGACGGTCAGGAGCAGGAAGGTCAGGACCCGCAGCGCCCCGTCCTCGGCCGCCAGCATCATGGCGACGAACGTGGCCAGGAACGGGACGTAGAACGCCGCGAAGACACCCGCCGTGACGTCCTTGAGGTAGCCCTCCGGCGGTTCCGTCATCCGCCAGACCAGGACCGCCAGTGCCGTGAGCGCCATGGCCACCCAGGCGCCCTCCGCGCCCCGGACGTACCCGGCGACGACCATCGCGGCCCCGCCGAGCGCCAGCGGCACCAGCGGCGCCTTGATGCCCTTGCGCTCCTGGAGCCTGCTGGTCAGCTCCCACAGGCCCACCACGACGGCGACCGCTATGACGCCGACGAAGACTGCCTTGACGAAGAACAGGGAGGCGATGATCACCACACCGAGCCCGACGCCGACCCCTATGGCCGCGCCCAGATCCCGTCCCGCACTCTTCTTCTGCGGCGCGGGCGCCGGCTGCGAGGCGTCGGGCATGGGCTCCGGATCCTGCTTCTGCGGCGCCGCGAAGGGCTGCGCCGACGTGGTCTCGTCACGGACGGTGGTGTTCCGGAACGGCTCGTCCTGGAACAAGGGGCCGCTCAGCCGAGCGGCCCCCCTGTCGTCATCCTGGTCTCCGCCGTACGCGGGTCCGTCGGGCACGATGGGCATGGGGCGAGTGTGCTGCGCGTCATGCGCATCGTACGCGGGACCCGCCGGGGCAGCCCCCTGGACAGGCCCCTGGTCGGACGGCCCCCAGTACCCGGCGTGGGGCGGAGTCGCCCAGGAAGAGTCGTTCATCAGACCTCGAGCAGCTCCGCTTCCTTGTGCTTCAGGAGCTCGTCCACCTGGGCGACGTACTTGTGCGTCGCGTCGTCGAGCTCCTTCTCCGCACGGCGGCCCTCGTCCTCGCCGATCTCGCCGTCCTTGACGAGCTTGTCGATCGAGTCCTTGGCCTTGCGGCGGACCGAGCGGATGGACACCCGGGAGTCCTCGGCCTTGCCCTTGGCGACCTTGATGTAGTCGCGGCGGCGCTCCTCGGTGAGCTCGGGGAACACCACTCGGATGATGTTGCCGTCGTTGCTCGGGTTGACGCCCAGGTCGGAGTCGCGGATCGCCTGCTCGATGTTGCGCAGTGCGGTCTTGTCGAACGGGGTCACGACCGCCATGCGCGGCTCCGGCACGGAGAACGAGGCCAGCTGGTTGATCGGCGTCGGCGCGCCGTAGTAGTCGGCCACGATCTTGTTGAACATCGCCGGGTGCGCACGACCGGTGCGGATCGCGGCGAAGTCCTCCTTGGCGACCACGACGGCCTTCTCCATCTTCTCCTCGGCTTCGAGGAGGGTCTCTTCGATCACCACTTGCTCCTGCGTGTCTTGAGTAGGCCCGGCTGCTGTTCCGTATGCGTGGGGGCGGCGGCCGGCTGCGTCGCGTCTTCTTCCTGCACGGTTCCCGACCGGCAGGACATTGTCCATCCCCCGGTCAGGGACCGGGTGTAACTCGGGTCTAGTCCCGGCTGCCCTGGTCGCCCACCAGCGTGCCGATCTTCTCACCCTTGACGGCGCGGGCGATATTGCCCTCCGCCAGGAGCTCGAACACCAGGATCGGGAGCTTGTTGTCGCGGCACAGCGTGACGGCGGTGGCGTCGGCGACCTTGAGGTCGCGGGTGATGACCTCGCCGTAGCCGAGGGCGTCGAACTTGACCGCGTCGGGGTTGGTCTTCGGGTCGGAGTCGTAGACCCCGTCCACGCCGTTCTTGCCCATGAGGAGCGCCTCGGCGTCGATCTCCAGGGCGCGCTGTGCGGCGGTGGTGTCGGTGGAGAAGTACGGCATGCCCATACCGGCGCCGAAGATGACCACGCGGCCCTTCTCCAGGTGGCGCACGGCGCGCAGCGGGATGTACGGCTCGGCGACCTGGCCCATGGTGATGGCGGTCTGCACCCGGCTGTCGATGCCCTCCTTCTCCAGGAAGTCCTGGAGGGCCAGGCAGTTCATCACGGTGCCGAGCATGCCCATGTAGTCGGAGCGGGCCCGGTCCATGCCGCGCTGCTGGAGCTCGGCGCCGCGGAAGAAGTTGCCGCCGCCGATGACGACGGCGATCTCGGCGCCGTCCCGGACGACGGCGGCGATCTCACGGGCGATCTTGTGCACCACGTCGGGGTCCACACCCAGGCCGCCGCCACCGGCGAACGCCTCTCCGGACAGCTTCAGCAGAAACCGGCCGCGTACTTTGCCGTCGTCGCTCTTCTGGGCCTTGGTGGTCATGGGGATCCCGCCTCTTTCACCTGTTGCACATACGAAGAAGGCCATTGCCGGTTGGGAACTGGTTCGCATCCCATGCGCGGCAATGGCCTCCTCGTCAGATCTGCTGTCGTCCGCCACGCGCGTGCGTGGCGGCGTACCGCACGACTGCTGACGACCCTATCGGGCCCGCGCGTCGCTCGCGGTACGGACTCAGATGCCGACCTTGATGCGCGTGAAGCGCTTCAGGGTGACACCGGCCTCGTCCAGGACCTTCTGGACCGACTTCTTGTTGTCCAGCGCGTAGGGCTGGCCGAGCAGCGTGGCGTCCTTGAAGAAGCCGTTGAGGCGACCCTCGACGATCTTCGGCAGGGCGGCCTCGGGCTTGCCCTCGGCGCGGGTGGTCTCCTCGGCGACGCGGCGCTCGGACTCGACGACCTCGGCCGGCACGTCCTCCTTGGAGAGGTACTTCGGCGCGAAGGCGGCGATGTGCTGGGCGACACCGCGGGCGACCTCGGCGTTCGGCTTGTCCAGCTCGACGAGGACACCGATCTGCGGGGGCAGGTCGGGCATCGTGCGGTGCATGTACGCGGTCACGAAGCCGTCGGCGAACTGCGCGAAGCGGTCCAGCACGATCTTCTCGCCGAGGTTGGCGTTGGCCTCGTCCACGAACGCCTGGACGGTCTTGCCGGCCTCGATCTCGGAGGCGAGCAGGGCCTCCAGGTCGGCCGGGGAGGTCGCGGCGACGTGCTCGGCGATCTGGTTGGCGACGGCCTGGAACTTCTCGCCCTTGGCGACGAAGTCCGTCTCGCACTTCAGCTCGACCAGGACACCGGAGGAGTTGTCGTCGGCGATGATCGAGACCACGGCGCCGTTCTCGGCGGAGCGGCCCTCGCGCTTGGCGACGCCCTTCTGGCCCTTGATCCGGAGCGCCTCGACAGCCTTCTCGACGTCGCCCTCGGCCTCGTCCAGCGCCTTCTTGCAGTCCATCATGCCGGCGCCGGTGAGCTCACGGAGCTTCTTGACGTCGGCGGCGGTGTAGTTCGCCATGAGTCTGTGAATCTTTCTCGAAGTCGGGAGATCTGCCCGATCCACGATCCACACGCAGATGAGGATCGCGAACCTATGGGTGAACGGCGGGAGCGAACCGGATGTCGGCCGCTCCCGCCGTCAACGCTGACTGATCAGGCCTGCTCGGCCTCGGCGGCGGGAGCCTCGGCGGCCGGAGCCTCGGCAGCGGCCTCGGCCGGGGCCTCAGCGGCGGGGGCCTCGGCAGCAGGGGCCTCAGCGGCGGCCTCGGCGGCGGGCGCCTCGGCGGGAGCCTCCTCGGCCTTCTTCTCGCCGCCCTCGAGCAGGTCGCGCTCCCACTCGGCGAGCGGCTCGCCGGCGGCCTTCTCGCCCTTGTCACCGGTGGCGACGCGCGAGCGGCTGATGAGGCCCTCGGCGACGGCGTCGGCGATCACACGGGTGAGCAGGGTGACGGAGCGGATCGCGTCGTCGTTGCCCGGGATCTTGTAGTCGACCTCGTCGGGGTCGCAGTTGGTGTCGAGGATCGCGACGACCGGGATGTTGAGCTTCCGGGCCTCGCCGACCGCGATGTGCTCCTTCTTGGTGTCCACGATCCAGACGGCGCTGGGCACCTTCTGCATCTCGCGGATACCGCCGAGGGTCTTCTCGAGCTTGGCCTTCTCACGCGAGAGGACCAGGAGCTCCTTCTTGGTCAGACCCGACGCGGCGACGTCCTCGAAGTCGATCTGCTCGAGCTCCTTGAGGCGCTGGAGACGCTTGTAGACGGTCGAGAAGTTGGTGAGCATGCCGCCCAGCCAGCGCTGGTTGACGTAGGGCATGCCGACGCGGGTGGCCTGCTCGGCGATGGCCTCCTGCGCCTGCTTCTTCGTGCCGACGAACATGACCGTGCCGCCGTGGGCGACGGTCTCCTTGACGAACTCGTAGGCGCGGTCGATGTACGACAGCGACTGGAGCAGGTCGATGATGTAGATGCCGTTGCGCTCGGTGAAGATGAAGCGCTTCATCTTCGGGTTCCAGCGACGGGTCTGGTGACCGAAGTGGACGCCGCTCTCCAGCAGCTCCCGCATCGTGACGACGGCCATGGCCGTTCTCCTTGGTGATCTCGGTTGTACCGCGGGTACCGGAGGGCACCCGCGCCTGACGCCCGCGACGCGCCTTGCCACAGAGGACCGAGAGGCGCTGACACCGACCGCTCGGCGGCCTGATGTCGGGGCGTGCGAAGTCGACCCGGTCACCCGGATCGCCAGAAGAAGTGTACGGGACCCGCGGGGTACCGGGTGACGCCGATGTCCACAACCGGGGAGTAGTCCACAGGTCCCGGCCATGAGCGGTGCGGACAAGGGACGGTTTCCCTATGCGAGTGAAGCGATACGGACGATGTGCCGGGTGGCTGGTGCTGGGGTTTCTGCTGTTCATGACGGCTGCGACCGCTGCGCCCTCTCCCGGCCCGGCACCCGGGGCGCCCCTTTCCACCCACGCGCCCTTTCTCACCCCGGTGGCCACGGACGTCTCGGTGCCGGCGATCGGCCGCACCTGGCCCGTGGGCATCCGCCCGGCGGTCCTGCGCGGCTGGGAACCTCCGGCGACGGTGTACGGCCGCGGCCACCGGGGCGTGGACCTGGCGGCGCCCGCGGGAACGCCGGTCAGGACCGTCGCCGCGGGCCGGGTGTCCTTCGCGGGCCGGGTGGCGGGCAAGGGGGTGGTGTCCGTGGAACTGACGGGCACGGACCTTCGCACGACCTACGAACCGGTCACGGCGTCGGTCGCGAAGGGCGACGAGGTGGCGGCCGGCGAGGTGGTGGGAACGGTGAACGCCACGGGCTCCCACTGTAGGACCACCTGCGTGCACTGGGGCCTGCGGAGAGGGGAGACCTACCTGGACCCGCTGTCCCTGCTCCCGCCATGGCTGTTGCACAGGGGGCCGTCGAGGTTGTTGCCCGTACTGGGACTGCCGCTGCCGACGTAGCGCCCGGCCCGCTGCACGTACCCAAGGGGCGCGGGGGAACTGCGCGACCGGCCACGACGGATCTGCACCCGGCAGCCGCCCCTCAGCCCCGTACGTCCCCAGCCGGCCTCAGCCCCGCACGTCCGCAGCCTCTCTCAGCCCCGCACGCCCCGCAGAGCCATGGCAACGGCAGCCTCGGTCACCACACCGGGTTCCTCAGCGGCACCCAGCTCGATCCTCCGGACAGCCGCGTCCACAATCCCCTGCACGAGCATCGCCGCCAGCCGGGGCTGCTCGTGCCCCGTCTCCCCCAGCGCCTCGACGATCAGCCCGACAAGACCCCCGTGCGCCGCCCGGATCTTCTCCCGGGCCCCTGCCTCCAGCTCGCTCGCGGAGATGGCGACGACGGCCCGGTGCCGCCGGTCCCCGACCAGCGTGAGCTGCTGCCGCACATACGCCTCGACCTTGCCCTCGGGCGAGGGCTCCCGCTCCATGGCCGCCGCGACCTCCGCGGCCCAGACGGGGAAGTCGACCTCGCACAGCTCCTCGACCACGGCGGCCCGCGACCGGAAGTACTCGTACACCGACGACCGCGCGAGTCCCGTCCGCTCGGCGAGGGCCGGGAAGGTCAGCGCTTCCGTCCCGCCCTCGGACAGCAGTGACCGAGCCGCGTCCAGCAGGGCGGCTCGCTGCATCGACCGGTGCTCGGCCACGGAGGCCGCTCGAATCCTTGGCACGTCAACCACTGTACGGACGCGACCCCGCGGACGGGAGCCACTCCGGTCGACCTGCCGTCGCCGTAAAGCCGTACGGCCAGGTCAGCGGCCGAAAGCGGCCAGCTTCGCCCGCAGCTGGAGCACCGACTTGGTGTGGATCTGGCTGACCCGGCTCTCGGTCACGCCCAGCACGTTGCCGATCTCCGCGAGCGTGAGGCCCTCGTAGTAGTACAGGGTCACCACGGTCTTCTCCCGCTCGGGCAGGGTGTTGATCGCCCGGGCGAGGAACCGCCGGAGCTCCCGGTCCTCGGCGACCTCCACGGGGTTGTCCGCGGCGGTGTCCTCCAGGGTGTCCATGAGGCTGAGCCGGTCGCCGCCCTCGCCCCCGACGTGCAGCAGCTCCTCCAGCGCCACCACGTTGGCCAGCGACAACTGGCTGAAAACCGCGTGCAGATCGTCCACCGCGATGCCCAGCTCGCCGGCGACCTCGCCCTCCGTCGGCGTCCGCCGCAGCCGCGCCTCCAGCGTGGCGTACGCCCGCTCGACGTTGCGCGCCTTCTGCCGCACGGACCGCGGGATCCAGTCCAGCGCCCGCAGCTCGTCGATCATCGCGCCCCGGATCCGGGTGATCGCATAGGTCTCGAACTTGATCTCGCGGTCGATGTCGAACTTCTCGATCGCATCGATCAGTCCGAAGACCCCGGAGGACACGAAGTCCGCCTGTTCGACATTGGGCGGCAGGCCGACGCTCACGCGCCCTGCGACGTACTTCACGAGCGGTGAGTAGTGCAGGATCAGCTGCTCGCGCAGCCGCTCGTCTCCCGACGCCTTGTACGACCGCCACAGCTCGTCGAGTGTCGAGGGAGCGGGCGGCCGCACGCTGCCACCGTCACGGGCGGCTGGGGGGATCGCCGCCCGGTCGGATCCGGAAGTGTGCTGGGGCATTCGTCGCCTTGTGCCGTTCTGCCGTGAAGTAGGCGTTGTACGTGCTGTACGTGGAGTGCGTCGGAAACCCCGTGAGCGTAGCGTGACTGAGCTGTCGCAGTGCGCAAACAGTGTGGCGGAGTGCCCGCCCGGACGCGTCCCGTCGGCGACTCACCGTAGCCGCGAGCGTCGCCCTGTGTGATCACCGGAACACCCCAACTGCTGTAATTCCCAAGGTTGTCGGGGTTCCCCCGGACGGCCGAACACGCTCGGTCAGCGCGGGCTGCGGCCGCCCCGGACCGAGATCACCGCTTGGCGTGTCAACTTCCAGCCGTCGCCGTGTCGTTCGACGTAACCAAGTGCACGGAGTTCGTACAGTCTCGCGATCGCGTCGTCGCCGGTCGTCTGCGCGCCCCGGGCGATCTCGTCCACCCCGGCCTCCCGGTGCCCGGGCAGCGCGGACAGCACTCTCCGCGCCGCCGGGGCCAGGAGGTCCCGCGGCAGCACGGGTCCGCGCCGGTCCGGGGCCAGCTCCCCCATGTCGCCGACGAGCTCCACGACTTCCGCGGCGTCCGTGACCAGCGTGGCGTCCTCGCGCAGCAGTTCGTGCACCCCGGCGGAGAGGCTGCTGGTGGCGGGCCCGGGCACCCCCATCGTGTGTCGGCCCAACCGCCGAGCCGCCCGCGCGGTGACCAGGGAGCCACTGCGGTGGGCCGCCTCGACGACCACGGTGCCGCGGGTGAGGGCGGCGATCACCCGGTTCCGCAGCACGAATCTGCTGGGCGTCGGATGCTCGCCGGGCGGCAACTCCCCGATCACCAGACCCTGTTCGGCGATCCTGGTGATCAACTGGGTGTGTCCGCGCGGGTAGGCCCGGTCGACCCCGCAGGCCAGCACGGCGACGGTGGCCCCGCCGGCGCCGAGGGCACCGCGGTGGGCGGCGCCGTCGACTCCGTAGGCACCGCCGGAGACGACCACCCAGCCGCGCTCGGCGAGCCCGGTGCCGAGGGTGGACGCCATGTGGGCCCCGTACTCGGTACAGGCACGGGCTCCGACGACGGCGACGGATCTCAGCGCCCACATCCTGAGGCCGGCCCTCCCCCGTACCCAGAGCCCGATGGGCCGCGTGTCCCCGAGGTCGTCCAGCTGGCCGGGCCACTCGGTGTCCCCGGGCACGACGAACCGTGCACCGGCCTCGTACGCCTGACCGAGGTCCCGTTCCGCGTCGGCGACCGCGGCCCGGGCCAGCAGCCCGCCCCACCGCTTCTCACCCACCCCGGGCAGGGCCTCCCCGCCACCCCGCAACCGCGAGGCCACCGCGCCCGCTCCCCACTCCCGAATCCACCGCCCCCCGACCTCGTCCCCCGGCTCCATGACCCGGGCGAGGAAGACACGGTCGATCAGCTCACCGTCGTTCACCGCGCCATCCCCTCCAGGACGGCACCGCGTCGGACACCAGTGCGCAGTTCCAGGGCCCAGTTCACGTCGTTGGCCGAGGGTCGATCACGGCCTGCCAGGTCAGCCACGGTCCAGGCCACACGCAGCACCCGGTCCAGACCGCGAGCCGTCAGGAGGCCGCGGTCAAGGTCCTCTTCGGCTTTGCGCAGCGCACCCGACTGCACATGCCAGCGGGTGCGCAGCTCATGACCCGGCACCTCGCTGTTGGTGCGCCACGGCGTCCCTTCGTAACGTCGGGCCGCCCGTTCTCTCGCCGTCCTGACGCGCTCTGCGACTGTTGCAGTCGTCTCGGCAGCGTTGTGGAGCTGGAGCAGCTCGGCCCTGGCCACCGGTTCGACTGTCACGCGCAGATCGACCCGGTCCATCAGAGGTCCGGAGAGCCGAGCGCGGTACCTCTTGATGGAGGAGGGCCTGCACTCGCAGACGTCGTCGCCCCTTCCGTGCCTCCCGCAGGGGCAGGGATTGGCTGCCAGCACCATGAGGAACTTCGCGGGCATCCGCAGCATCCCGGCTGCTCTGGCAACCACGACGTGCCCCGACTCCAGCGGCTGGCGAAGGGCGTCCAGGACACTGCTGTGAAACTCTGCGGCTTCATCCAGAAAAAGCACACCGTGGTGCGAAAGGGACACAGCCCCGGGTCGAGGCAGTCCGTTCCCTCCGCCGACGAGCGAAGCCATCGTCGCCGAGTGGTGCGGGGCGCAGTACGGCGCCCTGTCCACGAGAGGATGTCCTGGCGGCAGGACCCCCGCAACGGAGTGCACCGCGGTGACCTCAAGCGACTCCTGCCTGCTCAGCTCGGGCAGCAGCCCCGAAAGCCGCTCGGCCAGTATGGTCTTGCCGGCACCCGGGGGCCCCTTGAAGAAGACGTGATGACGACCTGCCGCAGCCACCTCCAAGGCGGACCTGGCCATGTGCTGTCCTGCCACATCGGCCAGATCCGGAGCGTGCTCCCCGGTGAGAGCTCCGGTCCCGAGGCCGGTCCCCGGAAGGGCGAGGCCGGCGAGGAACGGATCTGGGCGGATCTCTCCAGGGACCGGTTCCTCGTCGGGCACCGGCTCGTCGGTGAGCACCGCGATGAGCTGACGAAGGCTGCGCACGCCCAGGACCGAGACGCCCGGCACCAGCGACGCCTCAGGGACTGCGCACTCCGGTACGACCACCTGTTCGTACCCGGCGTCCGCGGCGGCCAGCACCGCCGGCAGGATCCCTCGGACCGGCCGGACCCGCCCGTCCAGCCCCAGCTCCCCGATCATCACGATATCGGCGAGGACTCGGGGGTCGATCCGCTCTGCCGCGCCCAGGACCGCCGCCGCCACTGCGAGGTCGAAGCCGCTTCCACTTTTCGGTACGGACGCCGGACTCAGCCCCACGGTCAGCTTCTTCTGCGGCCATGGCGCCCCCGAGTTCACCATCGCCGCCCGCACCCGGTCCCGGCTCTCCGTCAAGCTCTTGTCCGGCAGGCCCACCAGCGTGAACGCCGCCACACCCGGCTCCAGGTCCGCCTGGACCTCGACCACGACTCCCTCGACGCCCACCAGCGCCACCGAGCACGTACGAGCGAAACCCATCTCAGGCCACCCCCCGCGCATGCTCGACCATGGGCGCGCCGCGCCGGGGCAGGACCACGCCCACCAGATCGATGCGGACGCCTCCCGGCGGTGCCCCTCCATGGGCGTGGATCCAGCACGCGGCGAGGCCCCGCAGCCGCTCCGCCTTGTCCGGGGTCACCGCGGCCATGGGGTGCTCGAAGGTCCCCGTCCGCCGCGTCTTGACCTCGCAGACGACCAGGACCTCGCCGTCCTGCGCCACGATGTCGATCTCACCGGTCCTGCCACAGCGCCAGTTGCGCTCCAGGACCGTCATCCCGGCCTCGGTCAGCCGCCTCGCGGCCAGACTCTCGCCGTACTTGCCGAGTGCACTGCGTGCGTTCATGTCGGCACCACCTCCGGCACCGACGATCACGCAGTCCAGCCCACCCTGTTGATCTTGGTGGACTACTCAGCGGTTGTGGAAAACCCCGTCACCCACACGGGTGCGCCGACCCCGGCCGGGCTCATCCGCCCGGCAGCTCCAGGTCACTCTTGTTCAGCTCCTCGATGTTCACGTCCTTGAACGTCAACACCCGGACCTGCTTCACGAAGCGAGCCGGCCGATACATGTCCCACACCCACGCATCCGCCATGGACACCTCGAAGAACACCTCACCCTGGACCGAGTGGACCTGCATCTCGTAGTCGTTGGTCAGGTAGAAGCGTCGCTCGGTCTCGATCACGTATTTGAACAGACCGACGACATCGCGGTACTCCCGGTAGAGCTTCAGCTCCATCTCGGTCTCGTACTTCTCGAGGTCCTCGGCGCTCATGGCATGTTCCCCTTCAGCCGTGCGATCCCACTATTGTGCGCCAGCCCCGTCAGCCCCTAGACGATTTCGGTGTCGAGGGTCACGGGTCCGGCCGGGGGGCCTTCGTCGAGCAGCCTTCGCAGCAGCTCGGCGAGTCTGGTCGGATACACCGTCTCATGTGCCCGGGTCAGTTCCTGACACGTCCACCAGCGCGCTCCGGCGACGCTGCGCCGCTCCAGCTCGGTGAGGCCTCTCGCCTCGGTGGCCGTCTGCGTCGTACGGGCCAGGTAGTACCACTCGTCCTGGTCCCAGCGGCGGCCCGCGAACGGGAAGGAGCACGTCCGCCGCCAGAGCACCGGCCCGAGCTCCACCTCGGTGATGCCGGTCTCCTCGGCGAGTTCCCTCAGTGCGGCCTCTTCACGGGTCTCGTCGCCCTCGAGTCCTCCGCCGGGCGTGAACCACCAGTCGTCGGCAGGGTCGTCCGGTTCGTGCCCGTGCAGCAGCAGGATGCGGTCCTCGGGATCGAGCAGCACCACCCGGGCCACCTTGCGCAACCCGCCCTCGTACGCCTCCGCCGCCCCACCTGGAGCTTCGGCCGCGGCCCCTGCGGCCGAGCACGCATCCGAGTCCCCCTTCGAGGCTCCGCCCGAGCCCACGGACCCGGCGGCAGCAGGAGCCGAGTCAGAGGATCCACCGGACACCCCGGCCGACAGGTCGGAGCCACCGGACACTCCGGCCGCTCCACCCAGACCCGACGACCCACCAGACACCCCGGCAGACCCCGCCGGCCCCGACGACCCACCGGACACCCCGGCAGACCCCGCCGGCCCCAAAGACCCGCCCCCCGCCTCAGCGGGCACCGACAGGCTCCGTCCGCACCCGCTGCCGCCTGGCGAGGAGGCCGGCGACCGGACCGTACGCTCCACCGCCCAAAACCAGCACAGCGCCCACGACGATCAGCAGCAGGATCGTGTTCAGCGGGCCCGGCGTGGAGAGGGCACCGATTTTCCCGAAGCCGGTCGGACGCTCCAGCATGCCCTTCCAGGGCCAGACCACGGCGTCCACGCGGGCCTCCACCGCGCTGCGCGCCACCGTTCCCTGCGCCGCGTCGGTGAGGTGCGCGGAGGAGTCCAGCGAGCCCTGCCGCTCGTCACCGAGAAGGAAGAGCCGCCCCTGAGGCACCTTCACCGTCGGGATGGCCTTGTCCTCGACCACACCGCCCTTGAGGTACGGCTCGTCGATCTCCTTGCCGTTGACGGTCAGCTTGCCGTTCGTGCAGCAGGCGACCGTGTCCCCGCCGACCGCGACGACGCGCTTGACCACGAGGGCGCCGGTCACCCACGACTTGTCGTTGAAGACGACGACGTCACCCCGGCGGATCTCGTCCGCGTCGACGCGCTGTCCGAGCACCCGGTCACCGGCGGCGATGGTGGGCGACATGGAGCTGGTCGGCACGGTGAACGGCCGGTAGGCCAGCGCTCCCCAGGCGAACCCGCCCAGGAACAGCACGATGCCCAGCGCGACGGCCAGACCGGACAGTCGCTGTCCGGTCCGGCTGCCCGCCGGGCGTGTGCTGGTGCCGCCGCTGCGCGGGGCCGTACGTATTGCGCTCTCGCCACCCATGGGTCCGCACCCTACCGGGCGGTACCTGACGGGGTCAGCCCTTCCAGGTCGCCCGAGGTCGCAAGCTCCGCAAAGCTTTCACCAGGGAGGTCCCTCACATCAGGCAATGACCGGCGGACCGGACCCTCGCCCCGAGCAAACGCTTTCGGGACGACGCTCTCAGCGAGACCGCTCCACCGAAGCCTTCCGGCGCCGCCACAACACCAGTGGCACCGCGCCCACGAGCGCGGCCCCCTGGGGCGCGAACGTCAGCGCCTTGGACGCCGACGCCTGGTCGTTGATCCCGGCCTGGCTGAAGGTGTCCGGCTCCGGCAGGGTGCCCCAGCGGTTGACCGGCCAGGCCTTGACGATGGCACGGCCCACGACGTCGTCGACCGGGACCATGCCGTGGTGCGAGTCCGACTGGTTGTAACGGGAGTCCCGGGAGTTCTGCCGGTGGTCGCCCATCACCCAGATGTAGCCCTTGGGCACCTTCACGGTGAACTGGCCGCCCTGGTCGTCCTGGCTGCACGGAGTGTTGCCGGCGTAGACGTACGACGACTCCTCCAGCGCCTTGCCGTTGACCTTCAGCGGGCCGGTGCCCGAACAGGAGACCGTGTCGCCGCCGACGCCGATGACGCGCTTGATGAGGTCCTTCTCCTCGGCGGACGGCATGAGGCCGATCCAGGAGAGGAACTTCTGTGCGGCGTTCGGGTTCGCGGTCGGTTCGCCGGCCAGCCAGTTGTCGGGGTCGTGGAAGACGACGACCTCGCCGCGCTCGGGCTTGGAGCCGAACCAGGGGGTGAGCTTGTCGACCAGGACGCGGTCGCCCTGCTGGAGGGTGTTCTGCATCGAGTCGGACGGGATCGAGAAGGCCTGCACCAGGAACGTCTTGATCAGCAGCGCGAGCACGAGCGCGATGACGACCAGGATGGGCAGCTCCTTCCAGAAGGAGCGCGGCTTCTTCGCCTTGGGCGCGGAGTCGCCCGTCCCGCCGCCACCGGTCCTGGGGGGCTCGTCGACCGGCGGGCCGTCCCCGCCCGCGGCCGGGTCATTCCCGAAGGTTACGGCGCCCTCCGCGGCCGGGTCGGCTGCGTCCACGGGGCGTCCGCGGTGCTCCTCGCCGTCGTGCCCGGATCGTGCGCCAACCGCCACATCCCCCACGCCAACTCCTTACTCTGTGCCGCCGCCTGCCCCATGTACGGCGCAGGCCCACCACTCCCATAACGAGCGGGAGTTCCGCAGGGCTCGGGAGTTGGATCGCTTCGTTCGGATCCTCGGGAGCAACCCTAAGCGACGCCCGGGAGGCTGTGGTCGCCCCGGACGCCGAGTCGGCAACGGAAGAGTAAGTTTTCGGTTCGTCCAGCATGGTCCAGTGCCCGAAAGGCCATGCGATGACCCTGGCCCGTCCCACCACGGAGTCCAGGGAGACGGTGCCGCCGTAGTCGGTGTCCTGGTGCGCGCGGGAGTCCGCGGAGTTGGCGCGGTGGTCGCCCATCACCCACAACCGCCCCTGGGGGACGGTGATGTCGAACGGCTGGGTGGACGGGGCGTTGCCGGGATACAGGTAGTCGGTCTCGCTCAGGGGGACGCCGTTGACGGTCACCCGCCCCTGGGTGTCGCAGCACTTGACGCGGTCCCCGCCGACGCCGACGACCCGCTTGATGAGGTCCTTCTCGTTGTCCGACGGCAACAGGCCGATGAAGGTGAGGCCTTCCTTGACCTGCTTGACGACGACGGGGTCGGCTTTCCTCGTGGTGGTCTGCTCGTCCTGGAGCCAGCCGCCGGGGTCCTTGAAGACGACGACGTCCCCGCGCTTCGGCTCGGAGCCGAACCACGGGGTGAACTTGTCGACCAGGACGCGGTCGCCGATCCGGATCGTCTGTTCCATGGATCCGGACGGGATGACGAACGCCTGGACGAGGAACGTCTTCAGGACGAGCGCTATCAGGACGGCGACGCCCACGAGGAGCGGTATCTCCTTGACCGCTCCGCGCCGTCTGCGCCGCTTGACCTTGCGCTGGAGCTTGCGGCGCTCCGCGCGGGAGCGCCCGCCGCCGGGACTGGTGGAACGCCGGACGCCGGTGGGCAGGAGGTTCTCGGCAGGCGTGGTCGACACACCGCGCGGTTTCCCACGGTTACCCATCCGCACCCTCCGCGTCGGCGCGAACAGGCACGCGTGCGTACGCCGCCGCGCGACGCAGCCGGGTGGCGTGGTCGGCCGGCCAGATGATCCAGTCGGCCCGGCCGAGGACGTCACCGACGGGGATCATGCCGCCGCCCGGAGAGCCGAGATGGTCGCGGGAGTCGCTGGAGACGCTGCGATGGTCGCCGAGGACGAACAGCGTGCCTTCGGGCACCTCGACGTCGAAGGGCACCGAGGACGGAACGTCACCCGGGTACAGGAAGCCCGACTCGTCGACCGACCGGCCGTTCACCTCGATCCTCCCCTTCTTGTCGCAGCAGACCACATGGTCTCCCCCCACACCCACCACGCGCTTGATGTAGTCCCCGACCCCGAAATACCCCGATCCGTCGAACACCACCACATCACCGCGCTGCGGCTCGGCACCGAAACGGTACGCCAACCTATTTACGAGAACGCGGTCCCCGACCCTCAATCCGTTTTCCATGGATCCGCTGGGAATCTGGAAAGGTCTGACCACGAACGTACTGATCAGCAAAAGAAAGACCAGGCAGAGCAGCAGGGACAGGGAGATCCGGCCGCCGGGCACCCACTCCGTGATCCTCGACACCAACGCGAAACGCGACCGTCCCTCCGCGGTCCCTGGTGCGGGACGGGAGGAGCGGTCGCGCTCCGTCTGCTGTGCTTCGGTGTCCATCGGGGCCAGATGCTATCCGGCCCCGCTGTGACCTCCGAAAAGCGCTCAGTTGTCGCGCTTCTCCTTGATCTTCGCGGCCTTGCCGCGCAGCTCGCGCAGGTAGTACAGCTTGGCGCGACGCACGTCACCGCGGGTGACGAGCTCGATCTTCTCGACGATCGGGGTGTGCACCGGGAAGGTGCGCTCGACGCCGACGGAGAACGAGACCTTGCGGACCGTGAAGGTCTCGCGGACACCGGCACCCTGGCGACGGATGACAACGCCCTTGAACTGCTGCACACGGGAGCGGTTGCCCTCGATGACGCGCACGTGGACGTTGACGGTGTCACCCGGGCGGAAGGCCGGGATGTCGCTGCGCAGCGACGCGGCGTCGACGGAGTCGAGCAGGTGAGACATTTCGTCTGCTTTCTTCGCCCATGCCACAGGTCATCGGCGGTAGTCGTGTTTCGTGAGGATGCTGTCCGTGTCGGGGCGGGCGTCGTGTCCCCCTGTGGCAGGGGCGCACGCCGGACGACGCACAACAGCGACCTATTGTTCCATGCCTTCTGGCCTGCGCCAAAATCGCCCGTACGGCTCTCCCTCCGGGTCGGGCGCCCAGCCCAGGATGGAGAGCATCTCCCGGTCCTTCTTGTCGAAGGCCTTGGGGTCGCAGCGCTCGATGAGGTCGGGCCGGTGGGCCGTCGTCCGCCTCAGGGCCTCGTCGCGCCGCCAGCGGGCGATCTTTCCGTGGTGTCCGCTGAGCAGCACGTCCGGGATGCCACGGCCGCGCCACTCGGGCGGCTTGGTGTAGACGGGCCCCTCCAGGAGGTTGGCCATCGCGCCGGGCGCGAAGGAGTCGTCCTGGTGCGACTCCGCGTTGCCGAGCACTCCCGGCAGCAGGCGCGCGACGGCCTCGGTGACGACCAGGACGGCCGCTTCGCCGCCGGCAAGGACGTAGTCGCCGATGGACACCTCGTAGACCGGCATCCTGGTCGCGTACTCGTCGATCACCCGGCGGTCGATGCCCTCGTAGCGCGCGGGTGTGAAGATCAGCCAGGGGCGCTCGGAGAGCTCGACGGCGAGTTCCTGGGTGAAGGGGCGGCCGCTCGGGGTGGGGACGATGAGGGCGGGCGCGTGGGAGCCCGTCTCGTATCCGTCCGCCAGCGCGGAGTCCAGCGCGTCCCCCCAGGGCCCGGTCTTCATGACCATGCCCGGGCCGCCGCCGTACGGGGTGTCGTCGACGGTGTTGTGACGGTCGTAGGTCCAGGCACGCAGGTCGTGCACATGCACCTGGAGCTGCCCACGCGCGCGTGCCTTGCCGACGAGGGAGACGTTCAGGGGTTCGAGGTACTCGGGGAAGATCGTGACGACGTCGAGCCTCATGCGTCGTCGTCCCGGCTGGAGGCGATCTCGGCCCGGTCGTCGATCAGCCCGGGCGGCGGGGTGATGACCGCCTTCTGCTCGGCCAGGTCGATCTCGGCGACGATCTCCTCGACGAAGGGGATCATCACCTCGCTGCCGTCGGGCCGCTCGACGATGAAGAGGTCCTGGGAGGGCAGGTGCGAGATCTCGGTGATGCGGCCGACCTCCACGCCGTCCGCGGTGACCACGTCGAGGTCCATGAGCTGGTGGTCGTAGTACTCGTCCTCCTCCTCCGGCAGCTCGTCGGGGTCGACGTCGGCGATCAGGAGGGTGTTGCGGAGGGCCTCGGCGGCGGTGCGGTCCTTCACGCCCTCGAAGCGCAGGAGGAGACGGCCGCTGTGGACGCGGCCGGTCTCGATGGTGAGGGGCCCCGTGGCGGCGGGATCGGTGGCGAGTACGGCACCGGGGGCGAGCCTGAGTTCCGGCTCGTCTGTACGTACCTCGACGGTGACCTCGCCCTTGATGCCGTGGGCGCGGCCGATCCGCGCGACTACCAGCTGCACTGTGCTTGCTCTCCTGTCCTGCGACTACGGACCCTCATACGACTACGGGCCGGGGACGGCCCGATGGCCCTCCCCGGCCCGAGCCGGTGCTGCGTTGCGTCAGCGGACGTGGTCCACGTCGACGAGGTCGACGCGGACACCGCGGCCGCCGATGGCGCCCACGACGGTGCGCAGGGCGCGTGCGGTGCGGCCGTTGCGGCCGATCACCTTGCCGAGGTCGTCGGGGTGGACCCGGACCTCCAGCACACGCCCGCGGCGCAGGTTGCGCGAGGCGACCTGCACATCGTCAGGGTTGTCGACGATGCCCTTCACGAGGTGCTCGAGAGCCTCCTCGAGCATGCTCAGGCCTCGGTCGACTCAGACGAAGACGACTCGGCCGGGGCCTCGTCCTTCTTCTCAGCCTTCTTCTTCTGGGTGATGGCCTCACCCTTGCCCTCGTCGTCCCCACCGAGGGAGTCGAAGACCGGGCGAGCGGCCTTCGGCTCGGCCACGAGCAGCGGAGCCGGAGCCGGCAGGCCCTTGAACTTCTGCCAGTCGCCGGTCAGCTTGAGGATGGCGAGAACCGGCTCGGTCGGCTGCGCGCCGACACCCAGCCAGTACTGCGCACGCTCGGTGTCGACCTCGATGCGCGAGGGGTTCTGCACCGGGTGGTACAGACCGATCTCCTCGATCGCACGGCCGTCACGACGGGTGCGGGAGTCGGCGACGACGATGCGGTAGTGAGGCGAACGGATCTTGCCCAGACGCTTCAGCTTGATCTTGACTGCCACGGGAGTGGGTTCTCCTGGTTTTGACGTGGTTGGGCACGGCGAGATTGCCGCGTGGGGTTGCGGTACCCGAGTGCCCGATGGACGCGTCAGCCGGAGGCGAGAGGGTTCCTGTGCGGCTGTCGAGTACAGCTAGCCATTGTGCCACACCCCGCGGCTCCCTTCGGACCGAGGTCACGCGCGAGCATGCCTGAGGGGCACCCGGCACTCCGGGTGCCCCGAGGCCGACCGCGACTGCCACGAGCAGCCGCGATCTCAACTCGCTGCCGCGCCCACGATCTCGGGGATCCGGAACGGCTTGCCGCACCCCCCGCAGACGATCGGCGCCTGGGCCAGCACGGAGGGGACGACCCGGACGTTGCGGCCGCAGTCGCAGACCGCCTTGACCCGGACCCCGCCCCCGGAGGAACCGTGCCGGGCCGCCGGACCCCGGAAGGAGCGGGCGGTGTCGGCGGAGGTCGCCGCGGTGTGGGCCTTGAGGGCGCGCTGGAGCCGCTCGATGGTCGGGCGGTACCGGCGCTTCGCCTCGGGGGTGAGCGTGACCAGCGAGAAACCGCTGCTGGGATGCGGCTCCTCGGGGTGGTCCAGGCCCATCTCCTCGGCGATCGCGAGGAATCTGCGGTTGTGGTAGCGGCCGGCGCGAGAGGTGTCGCGAATGCCTCGCGCGGCGGCGATGCCGTGGACTGCCTCGTGAAGCAGTCGCTCGAAGGAGAGCTCGTGACCGCAGGCGGACGACGACTCCCCGATCAGTGACTCTGGCGCGGCAAGGTCGGGCAGCTCGGGGTGGTACCGCTGAATGTCGGCCCACGCCTCTGCCAGCTCTGCGGCGAGAACAGGTGGTGTCTGTGTCGTGCTCACGTAATGACAACGAGCCAGAGTGCCGCTGTGTTCCTATTCCGGGGCATCCCAAATAATTTGCACGTACCCGTCAGTTGCCACTGATGCGTGGAGACGAGGGCGGGTGCGCTGATCTGCGGAGAAGCCTCGCAGCTCATACCAAGCCGGTACGTAGCGTGAGGTACGCCCCGGCGCGTAGATCGTGTCCACGCGCCGGTGCTGTGGTGATCCGCGGGCGTGCAAGAGGCGTTTCGGCCGCTCTCGCACCGGAAGGGCGCTGCCTCAGTAAGCGCGTGCGACGACCGCGACGTTACCGGGCGCGTCGTCGGCGCTCGGCACCGACCCGTCCTCCGCGACCAGACACCGTACGGTCACGGCGTGCTCGGCCAGCCTGGCCTCGCCCTCTTCGCCGAGGACGGCCCACGGGATCCGCGCCCAGCCGCCGGCGACCGCGGCCTCGACGGCCTCCTCGAAGGTCGACACGTCGGCCGTACGGGACTCGCGGCGCTCCCGGGACTGGGCCAGCAGCAGAGCCTGGTCCTCCTCGAGGGCGGCCGGGACGAGCCGTACGAGATCGTCGAAGGCGATCGCCTCCTTGCCGCCCGGAATGCGCCGGGCCACCATCGCGGTGCCGTTCTCCAGGTCACGGGGTCCGACCTCGACGCGGACCGGCACTCCCTTGAGCTCCCAGTCGACCGCGCGGCGGCCGAAGGGGGTGTCGGTGCGGTCGTCGACGTGGACGCGCAGGCCCGCCGCCCGCAACCGGTCGCCGAGTTCGCGGACCTTGGCCAGAACCGGTTCGTCCCCCTTGATGGCGAGCACGACGACCTGGGTCTGCGCGAGCCGGGGCGGGACGCGCAGGCCGTTGTCGTCGCCGTGCATCATCACCAGGGCGCCGATCATGCGGGTGGTGGAGCCCCAGGAGGTCTGCCAGACGAGTTCCTGGGTGCCGTCCTTCGACAGGTAGGTGGTGTTGAAGGCCTTGGCGAAGTTCTGGCCCAACTCGTGGCTGGTGGCCATCTGGAGGGCCTTGCCGTCGCCCATCATCCCTTCGAGGGTGAGGGTGTTGATGGCTCCGGCGAACCGCTCCTTGACGGTCTTGCGGCCGGGCACGACGTCCATGGCGAGGACGTTCGTCATGAAGTCCTCGTAGACCTGCCGGTGGATGTGCGAAGCGAACGCGCGCGCGTCCTCCTGGGTGGCGTGCGCGGTGTGGCCCTCCTGCCACAGGAACTCGGTGGTCCGCAGGAACAGCCGGGGCCGCAGCTCCCAACGCACCACGTTCGCCCACTGGTTGATCAGCAGGGGCAGGTCGCGGTAGCTCTGCACCCACTTCGAGAAGTAGTCGTTGATGATCATCTCGGAGGTGGGGCGGACGACGGCGGGCTCTTCCAGTTCCTTGCCGCCGCCGTGCGTGACGACCGCGAGTTCGGGCGCGAAGCCCTCGACGTGGTCGGCCTCGCGGGTGAGGTAGGACTGGGGGATCAGCAGCGGGAAGTACGCGTTCTGGGTACCCGTGGCCTTGATGCGGGCGTCCATCTCGGCCTGCATCCGCTCCCACAGCCCGTACCCGTACGGTCGGATGACCATGGTGCCGCGCACCGGACCGTTGTCGGCCAGTTCGGCCTTGGTGACCAGATCCTGGTACCAGCGCGGGAAGTCGTCCGCCCGGGGCGTGAGAACAGGTGCCTTTGCCATGGCGCGATGTTACGGGCCCACGTTGCCGCCATGTGAATTCTTTTCGCCGGGACCGCCGCCCGGGCAAACGGGGCCCTTCGCCCTCTGGACGCGCGGACGAGTGCGGAGTTACCTGGCATACGGGGGGAGTGCGAACGCACGTCACGGGGGCTACGGAACCGAGCAAAGAGTCAACCGACGGCGGATTGGGGCGCTTATCCATGACACCTACGCTCGTGCGGCAGCACCTGACTTCGGCGGGAGACACCTCCCGCGCGGACCTCGGTGCACGCGCGCGTGACTGGTCCGAGATCCAGGAGCGGATGCTGGTTCCGCTGTACGAGGCCGTCTACGAGCGACTGGAAGTGGGCCCCGCGACGCGGCTGTTGGGCCTCGGCTGCGGCAGCGGACTGGCCCTGCTGATGGCCGCCTCCAGAGGCGCCGCGGTCGCCGGTGTCGAGGCCGACTCCCCCGAGCGCCTGGCCCTCGCGCGGGACCGGTTACAGCCGGAGACGGGGGCTTCGCGCCCGCGAAACCGCCCCCGGCTCGCCGTGGGGACGCCCGAGGACGTCACCGACGCCGGGGCGCCGCCGTACACCGTGGTGACCGCTTTCGAGCCGATCGGCTGTCTCGCGGGCGACTCGGAGGGGCTCGGGGACCTGCTCGCCTCGGCGACCCCGCTCGCCTCGCAGGGGGCGGCCGTGGTGCTCGTCGGCTGGGGCCCGCCGGAGCGGTGTGCCACCTCGTCCGTGCTGCGGGTCGCCACCAAGCTGGCGGATCCGCTGCGGGGCACGGCCCGTTGGCGCCCAGCGCTCCGCGACGACCTGGAGGAGGTCGCCGAGGGGGCCGGGCTCCGGCCCGACGGCTCGGGCCGGGTGGCCTGTCCCTTCGGGTACGCCGACCTCGACAGCGCGCTCAAGGGACTGCTGTCGACCGGGCTGTTCGACGCGGCGATAGCGGCGACCGACCAGGCCCAGGTGGACGAGGAGGTGACGGAGGCGCTCCATCCGCACCAGCGCCCGGACGGCACGGTGTGGATGCCGAACGTGTTCCGCTACCTGATCGCGCGCACGCCGTAACCGTCGCCCTCCCTGCACGGCGCGGGGGCGCCCCTCCGAAGAGGAGCGCCCCCGGCGACAGGGCCGACGACTCAGCCCATGAACTTCTTGAACTCGTCCGGCAGCTCGAAGTCCTGCGGAGCCTGCTGGCCGGGGACACCGAAGGCGCCGCCGCCCTGGGCGGCCTTGCGCGCCGCCTCCTCGGCCTCCTGCTGCTTGCGCTTCATCGGGTTCCCGGAGCGCTGCTTGCCCTTGGCCTTCTTCGGCTGCTTCTTGGCACGGCCGGGACCGCCGCCCATGCCCGGGATCCCCGGCATGCCCGGCATGCCGCCGCCCTGGGCCATGCGGGACATCATCTTGCGGGCCTCGAAGAACCGCTCGACGAGGTTCTTGACCGCGCTGACCTCGACACCGGAGCCCTTGGCGATACGGGCGCGGCGCGAGCCGTTGATGATGGTCGGCTCCTGGCGCTCGGCCGGGGTCATCGACTTGATGATCGCGGCCGTGCGGTCGACGTCCCGCTCGTCCAGGTTGTTGATCTGGTCCTTGATCTGGCCCATGCCCGGGAGCATGCCGAGCAGCTTGGAGATGCTGCCCATCTTCCGGACCTGCTCCATCTGGGCCAGGAAGTCGTCCAGAGTGAAGTCCTGGCCCTTCTTGGACGCCAGCTTGGAGGCCATCTTCTCGGCCTCTTCCTGACTGAACGTCTTCTCCGCCTGCTCGATCAGGGTGAGCAGGTCACCCATGTCGAGGATGCGGGAGGCCATCCGGTCGGGGTGGAAGGCGTCGAAGTCCTCCAGCTTCTCGCCGTTGGAGGCGAACATGATCGGCTTGCCGGTGATCTGCCGGATCGACAGGGCCGCGCCACCGCGGGCGTCGCCGTCGAGCTTGGAGAGCACCACACCGTCGAAGCCGACGCCGTCGCGGAAGGCCTCGGCGGTGTTGACCGCGTCCTGGCCGATCATCGCGTCGACGACGAAGAGGATCTCGTCGGGGCTGACGGCGTCGCGGATGTCCGCGGCCTGCTGCATCAGCTCGGCGTCGATACCGAGCCGGCCGGCGGTGTCCACGATCACGATGTCGTGGACCTTCGCCTTGGCGTGCTCGACGGAGTCCTTGGCGACCTTGACCGGGTCGCCGACGCCGTTGCCCGGCTCGGGGGCGTAGACGGCGACCCCGGCGCGCTCGGCGACGACGCTGAGCTGGTTGACGGCATTGGGGCGCTGGAGGTCGGCGGCGACGAGCAGCGGCGAGTGGCCCTGCTCCTTCAGCCAGTGACCGAGCTTGCCCGCGAGGGTGGTCTTACCGGCACCCTGGAGACCCGCCAGCATGATCACGGTGGGCGGGTTCTTGGCGAACCTCAGGCGCCGGGTCTCGCCGCCGAGGATCGTGACGAGTTCCTCGTTGACGATCTTCAGGACCTGCTGGGCGGGGTTCAGCGCACGGGAGACGTCGGCGCCGAGGGCCCGCTCCTTGACGTTCTTGATGAACGTGCGGACGACGGGCAGGGCCACGTCCGCCTCGAGGAGCGCGATACGGATCTCGCGCGCGGTGGCGTCGATGTCCGCCTCGGAGAGCCGTCCCTTGCCGCGCAGGTTCTTGAAAGTCGCTGAGAGGCGATCGGAAAGAGTATCGAACACGGCGCTCGCGGTCCTCGGGGTCGGTGGCAGCTGGGAATCGCCCTCCAGGGTATCCCGGCGACATGGCTCGCCGGGATCCCCCGGTCAGCCCCGCAGGGTCTCCTCCAGCTTCCGGGCCACGGAAGCCGCCTCCGCGCTCCCCAGCGGCGCCCCCTTGCCGTCGGTCACGTAGAAGGCGTCCACCGCGTTGGCGCCCAGGGTGGACACATGGGCACTGCGCATCCGCACCCCGGCGTCCTCCAGCGCCTGCCCGATGCGGAACAGCAGTCCCGGGGCGTCCTGGGCGCGCACCTCGATGACGGTGGCGTGCCGGGAGGCCGCCGAGGCGACCGCCACGCGCGCGGGGGGCGCGACGACACCCCGGCGCCTCGGGTAGGCGGCGTCCCGCTCCGCCAGCCGCCCGGCGATGTCCAGGGAACCGTCCAGGGCCCGGACCAGATCGGCGCGCAGCCGGGCCGCCTGGGGCAGCGAGCCGTACTGGGCGGCGACCCGCCAGTTCAGCAGCAGCACCGAGCCCTCCACGCCGTCGGGCAGGTCCAGGGCGCGCAGTTCCGCGGTGCGCACGGTGAGCCGGTGCACGGCCAGCACGCCGGCCACCGCGGGCAGCACACCCGGCTGGTCCGGTACGGCGATCACGAGCTCCACGCCGAGCGGCTCGGGGTCCCCGGCCGGCTGGTCCTCCGCGGTCACGGGCGGTTCGGTCTGGGCCCGCAGCGACAGCACCGGTCCGCCGGTCGCGACCGCCTCGATGGCGAGCCGCTCCTGCTCGGCGGTGGGTGCGGCGGCCTCGGGCTCCTCGGGGGCGTCCCCGGCGAGCACCGCGGCCACCCGCTTGACCAGGTCGGTGACGAGCGAGCCCCGCCAGGACGACCAGGCGGCAGGACCGGTGGCCAGGGCGTCGGCCTCGGTCAGCGCGTGCAGCAGTTCCAGCGTGCCCTGGGATCCGACGGCCTCGGCGACCGAGCGCACGGTGGCCGGGTCGTCCAGGTCTCGCCGGGTGGCGGTGTCGACGAGCAGCAGGTGGTGCCGTACCAGAGCGGCGAGGACGGCGACGTCGTCGCGGTCGAAGCCGATCCGGCCCGCCACGTCACGGGCGATGATCTCGCCGGCCACGGAGTGGTCGCCGGGCCAGCCCTTGCCGATGTCGTGCAGCAGCGCGGCGACCAGCAGCAGGTCGGGGCGGTGAACACGGCGGGTGAACTCGGAGGCGCGCACGGCCGTCTCGATGAGGTGCCGGTCGACGGTCCAGATGTGCACGGCGTTGCGCTGGGGGCGGCAGCGCACCCGCTCCCAGTCGGGCAGCAGCTGGGTGATCAGGCCCTCCGCCTCCAGGGCCTCCCAGACGTCGATGGTGGGCTGGCCCGAGCCGAGCAGGGTGACGAGCTGTTCCCGGGCCTCGGCGGGCCAGGGTGTGGGCAGCGGGCGCACTCCGGCCGCCATGCGCCGCACGGCGTGCAGGGAGAGCGGGAGTCCGGCCTGGGCGGCGGCGGCCGCGGCGCGCAGCGGGAGCACGGGGTCGCGGTCGGGGCGGGCGGCCCGGGCGAGGACGACCTCGCCGTCCTGCTCGACCACGCCTTCCGCGAGCGGGGAGCGCTCGGGGACCGGCTTGCCGCCGCCGAGCATGGCGCGCAGGCGCGGCCGCACGGAGCGCGACCTGAGCACGCGCCCCACCTCGCGCCAGGTGACGTCACTGGCGTAGGAGATGACCCGCGCGGCCTCGTAGACCTGGCGCAGCAGGGTGTCGGCGTCCAGCAGGCCGAGTTCGGCGGCGACCTGGTCCTGTTCCTGGAGCGCGAGCCGGTCGGTCGCGCGCCCCGTCGTCAGGTGCAGGGCGTCCCGGACGTCGAGCAGCCGGCGCCGGGCGTCGTCGAGGCCCTCGCGCGGGGCGTCGGCCAGCCAGGAGGCGGCGACGGCACGCAGGGCGGTGGCGTCCCGGAGTCCGCCGCGGGCCTCCTTGAGGTCGGGCTCCAGCAGGTACTGGAGTTCGCCCTGGCGCTCGGCGCGCTCGGCGCACAGCTCCTGGAGTTCGGGGAGGCGCTTGGGCGCCTGGTTGCGCCAGTCCGCGAGGACAGCCGTGCGCAGTCCGGCCGTCAGGCCCAGGTCGCCCGCGAGGTGACGGGCGTCCAGGAGACCGAGCTGGACTTTCAGATCCTCGCCGGCCGTCTTGCGCGCCTCGCCGGGGGTGCGCACCGAGTGGTCGAGAGCGAGGCCCAGGTCCCACACCGGATACCAGATGCGGTCGGCCAGGGCGGCGACCGCGGTCGGGTCGCTGCCGTCGTGCAGCAGGACAAGGTCCAGGTCGCTGCGGGGGGACAGCTCGCCGCGGCCGTAGCCGCCGACGGCGATCAGGGAGACCCCGCGCGGCTGCTCGGAACCCGCGGAGAACAGTCCCGCGAGCCAGTCGTCGGTCAGCTCGGAGAGGGCGGAACGGCGCGGCGGCCCGGACCGCGCCCCCTCCTGGAGGAGGCGCAGCCGGGCCGCCGCGTAGCCGCTGGGTCCCGAGTCCTCTACGTCCTTGTGCACGTTCGTGCTCGTCACCCAGCAGCTCCTGTTCTGTTCTTCGGTCAGAGCGCGTCCGGGCCGCGCTCGCCCGTCCGGACCCGTACGGCCGTCTCGACCGGCAGGGACCAGACCTTGCCGTCACCGATCTTGCCGGTGCGGGCCGCCTTGACGATGACGTCGATCAGCTGCTCGGCGTCGTCGTCCTCGGCGAGGACCTCGATACGGATCTTCGGGACCAGGTCGACGGTGTACTCGGCACCGCGGTAGACCTCGGTGTGGCCCCGCTGACGACCGTAACCGCTCGCCTCGGTGACCGTCAGGCCGTGGACCCCGAAGGCCTGGAGGGCTTCCTTGATCTCGTCGAGCCGGTGCGGCTTGACGACGGCGGTGATGAGCTTCATGCGTCCACCTTCTTGGACTCGGCAGCGGCCGCGACGGCGACCTTGGCGGAACCGCCGCCGGCACCGCTGAAGTCGTATGCGGTCTCGGCGTGCTCGGCCTGGTCGATACCGGAGACCTCTTCGTCCTCACTGACCCGCATACCGATGGTCTTGTCGAGGAGGAAGGCGAGGATCGCGGAGGCGATCAGCGAGTAGGCGAGGACCGCGAAGACACCGGCGCACTGCTTCCAGAACTGGTCCATGCCGCCGCCGTAGAAGAGGCCCTTGACGTCGGACTGGCCCTTGCCGCTGGCGAAGAAGCCGATCAGCAGGGAGCCGAGGACACCGCCGACCATGTGGACACCGACGACGTCCAGGGAGTCGTCGTAGTTGAACCGGTACTTCAGGCCGACGGCCGCGGCACAGCCGACACCGGCGATGGCGCCGATGGCGATCGCGCCGATCGGGGTGATCGCACCACCGGACGGGGTGATGGCGACCAGACCGGCGACCGCGCCGGAGGCGGCACCGAGCGTGGTGAACGCGCCGTGGCGGATCTTCTCGTAGGCCAGCCAGGCGAGCATCGCGGCCGCGGTGGCGATCTGGGTGTTGACGAACATCAGCGAGCCGACGCCGTCGTCGTTGCCCAGCCAGGAGCCGGCGTTGAAGCCGAACCAGCCGAACCAGAGCAGACCGGCACCGAGCATGACCAGCGGGAGGCTGTGCGGACGCATGGGGTCACGCTTGAAGCCGACGCGCTTGCCGATGACCAGGATCACGCCGAGCGCCGCGGCACCCGCGTTGATGTGGACCGCGGTACCACCGGCGAAGTCGATCACTCCGAGCTCGAAGGCCCAGCCGCCGGTGCCCCAGACCCAGTGCGCGACCGGGAAGTACACGACCGTCGCCCACAGCAGGACGAACAGCGACCAGGCGGAGAACTTCACCCGGTCGGCGAGGGCGCCGCTTATCAGGGCGGGCGTGATGATGGCGAACATCATCTGGAAGACGGCGAAGGCGAAGACGGGGATCGTGTACCCCGACCAGATGTCGGCCTTGTCGATGCCGGTCCAGCCGAAGAAGTCGTTCTCCCAGCCGATGAGCGAGCCGTGGTCCGTGCCGAACGCCATGGAGAAGCCGTAGACCACCCACAGGATGGTGACGATACCCATGCTGATGAAGCTCATCATCAGCATGTTGAGGGTGCTCTTGACCCGGACCATGCCTCCGTAGAAGAAGGCCAGGCCCGGGGTCATGATGAGCACCAGGGCGGAACAGATCAACATGAAACCTGTGTTGGCCACGGACAGCTTGTCCGCGGCGAGCGTGATGGCTGGTGCCATCGGCGTCTCCTCGTCGTTGGTACGGCCCCGTGCGGGCAGAGCCTGAGCGGTCTTTGAGGGGGTGGACCGGTTATGCGCCACGAGATTGGCGCAGCGCGGTTTCGGTGGAAGCCCCTCGTTGTTTCGCCGCCATGACGAAGGCGCCTGGTGTGTTACGCGTCGATGAACTGGCAGATTCGGGCCGCGTCGATCGTTATCGTGGCGCAACCTTCGTAGAAGGAAAGAAACCGGCCGCGGTCGGCCTTCCGATGACCTGGCATGGGGGAGCCGAGTCGGGCAGTTCGGGAGGGCCGGCCGCGGCCGGGGTTCCGGGGATCCGCGGGCCTCAGACGGCTTCCGCGGTCTCGGGGAGTTCCACGGCGAGCTTCTCGGTCAGGTCCACGACCTCGGCGAGATCACCGAAATCGCGTACGGCGGTGTCGACCGTCTTTCGAATACGAGTGTTGACGCGCTCGGAGCGGACTTTCTTGGCGATGTGCATGGCCTGTTCCACCAGCCCGGCGCTCTGCTCGGGCTCACGACGCAGCAGGTGCACGGTGGCCATGCCGATGAGATTGAGTGCGTACGACCGCTGGTGCTCGGTGTCGTCGGAGAAGAGCTGCACGGCCCGCTGCATGAGGGGCTCCGCCAGCGAGGCGTAGGTCGGGCTGCGACCGGCGACGTAGGCGAGGTCGCGGTAGGAGTGGGAGTTCTCGCCGTACAGCTCGGCCTCGGAGAAGAAGCGGATCCAGTCGGGATCCGGCTCGTCCCAGTCGTCGGCGTCGGCGAAGGTGTCCTCGGCCATCCGGACCGCCCGCTTGCACTTGCCCGGCTGGCCCATGTTCGCGTAGGCGCGGGCCTCCATCGCATACAGCATGGACTGGGTGCGCGGGCTCGCGCAGTCCCGGCTGCCGTACTGCGCGAGGTGGATCAGCTCCAGGGCGTCCTCGGGCCGCCCCAGGTGGATCATCTGGCGGCTCATGCTGGACAGGACATAGGAGCCGAGCGGCTTGTCGCCGGCCTCCTTGGCCGCGTGCAGGGCGAGGACGAAGTACTTCTGGGCGGTGGGCTGGAGCCCGACGTCGTACGACATCCAGCCCGCGAGTTCGGCCAGTTCGGCGGCGACCTTGAACAGCTTGCGGGTGGTCGTCTCGGGCTGGGGCTCCTGGAGCAGGTCGGTCACCTCGTGCAGCTGGCCGACGACGGCCTTGCGGCGCAGTCCGCCACCGCACTGGGCGTCCCACTGCCGGAACATCACGGTGGTGGACTCGAGGAGGTCGAGCTCGGGCCGGGAGAGCCGGCCGGCTCGGCGGGCGGCGGCCGGGTCGGGCTCGCGGTGCGGGGTGGCGCCGGGGCCGGGGACCAGCCAGCGCTGCATGGGCTCGATGAGGGACGGACCCGCGGACAGGGCCAGCGAGGTTCCGAGGAAGCCGCGCCGCGCCAGCATGAGGTCGCTGCGCGAGAACTCGCTGAGCAGGGCCACGGTCTGCGGGCCCGTCCAGGGCAGGTCGACCCCGGTCGCGGACGGCGACTGGCGGGCGGCGCGCAGTCCGAGGTCCTCGACGGAGACGACGCATCCGAACCGCTCGGAGAACAGCTCGGACAGGATCCTGGGGATGGGTTCGCGGGGGTTCTCGCCGTCCAGCCAGCGGCGCACCCGCGAGGTGTCGGTGGAGATGTGGTTGGCGCCCAACTGGCGTGCTCTGCGGTTGACCTGGCGGGCGAGCTCGCCCTTCGACCAGCCGCTGCGCACGAACCAGGAGGTGAGCAGCTCGTTGGGTCGCTTGTCGGGCTGCACGGTGCTCCCGGTGCCCGTCCCGCTTCCGCTGTTGCCGCCCACTGGAACGCCCCCATCCCTGAGTCCACTTGTCGCCGAGTGCGCCAAGCGTTATCAGAATGCCGGTAAATACGGCCGTTCGTCCGGCAGTTGTCAGCCTTCGAACGGGGAACCTACTTGCCTCCGGCATACCCACATGTGCATGTGCCCCCAGGACTCGTGCACTCAAAGTAATCCTACGATCACGCGTCCAGCCATGGCGATCCCGGAAACGCCACCATTCGCCACCCCTTCGAATGAACTCACGGTCGCCTCCACACGATTCACTTGACATAGACCGAGCGGGGGTGGGCGGAGCGGTGCACGCAGGGGCGCGCAGCACCCGGCACACCACCCGTGGCACTTCCGGGCGCCGCCATCGCCCGGAAGAGGAAACGGAGAGTGACCTGCCGCGTCCGTTCCGTAACCACCGGCGCGGTGAACCCGTTGGAGGGGGCATGGGCTTCACGATCGGCGGTATTCGGGAGATTCGTACCGGTACGCGCAGGCGCGGCCGCTCCTCGGAGTGCACCGCCGTCGCCGAGTTCACCGGACTCTGGGGCTGGGACGTCGTCCCGGGCGCGCGGGCCGCTGCGGGCGCCTGCTCCTGCGGACGTCCGGACTGCCGGCTGCCGGGCGCCCATCCACTGGACTTCGCGCCCCAGGTCCCGGCCGGCGCCACCCTCGACGACGTGTCCAAGGCGTGGTCCGAGTTCCCCGGCGCCTCCGTGATGCTGCCGGTCGGGCGGGCCTTCGACGTCATCGAGGTCGCCGAGCCGGCCGGGCGCCGCGCCCTGGTCCGCCTGGAGCGCATGGGCCTGCCCCTGGGCCCGGTCACGGCCACCCCCGAGGGCCGCGCCCAGTTCTTCGTCGCCCCCGGCGCCGCGGCCGACCTCACCGAACTCCTCTACCGCATGGGCTGGGACGACGCGACCTCCCTGGACCTGCACGGCCTCGGCCCCGGCGCGTACATCACCGCTCCCCCGTCGGACCGCGGCGGGCTGGGCCCGGTGCAATGGCTGCGCCCCCCGTCCCTGGACACGGCGACGAAGCCCCCGGCGGCGAGGCTGCTGCTGGGCACGCTGGCCTACGTGGCGCACCGGTCGCGGGCATAGCCGTACGCCGGTCGCACACACAGCCGTACGGCCGTACACAGCGAAGCGCCCGCTCCCAACTGCACCTTGGGGCGGGCGCTTCTTCGCGTACGGGGACTTCTCAATCGCCGATAAGCGCATCCACGAACGCCTCCGGCTCGAACGGCGCCAGGTCGTCCGCGCCCTCGCCCAGCCCGATCAGCTTGACCGGCACGCCCAGTTCACGCTGGACCGCGACCACGATGCCACCCTTGGCGGTGCCGTCCAGCTTGGTCAGGACGATGCCGGTGATGTCGACGACCTCGGCGAAGACGCGGGCCTGCACGAGGCCGTTCTGCCCGGTGGTGGCGTCGAGGACCAGCAGCACCTCGTCCAGCGGCGCGTGCTTCTCCACGACCCGCTTGACCTTGCCGAGCTCGTCCATGAGCCCGGTCTTGGTGTGGAGACGGCCGGCGGTGTCGATGAGGACCACGTCGACCCCCATCTCCTTGCCCTCCTTCACCGCGTCGAAGGCGACGGAGGCGGGGTCGCCGCCCTCGGGCCCGCGCACGGTGTGGGCGCCCACCCGCTCACCCCAGGTCTGGAGCTGGTCGGCGGCGGCGGCACGGAAGGTGTCCGCGGCGCCGAGGACGACGGTCCGCCCGTCGGCCACGAGCACGCGCGCGAGCTTGCCGGTGGTGGTGGTCTTGCCGGTGCCGTTCACGCCGACGACCATCACGATGCCCGGCTTGCGGTCGTCCGGCTCGGTCCGCACCGTGCGGTCGACCTCGGTGCCGACCAGCTTGAGCAGCTCCTCACGGAGCAGTCCGCGCAGTTCGTCGGGGGTGCGGGTGCCGAGCACCTTCACCCGCTCGCGCAGGCCGTCGACCAGCTCCTGGGTGGGGGCCACGCCGACGTCGGCGGTGAGGAGGATGTCCTCGATCTCCTCCCAGGTGTCGTCGTCGAGGTGCTCACGCGACAGGAGCGTGAGCAGCCCCTTGCCGAGCGCGTTCTGCGAGCGGGAGAGCCGGGCCCGCAGCCGGACCAGACGTCCGGCGGTGGGTTCCGGGATCTCGATCCCGGCCGCCGCCGGGAGCTCTTCGGTGACGGGCGGCGCGGAGCCGTCCGGGAGATCCACCTCCTCAATGGTCCGGCGCGCTTCGTCGCGCGGCGTCTCGGCCTCGTCGCCGACGTGCGGCTCGGCCGGAGGGGCGGTGATGTCGGGCGCGGCGGGGGGCGGCGGGGGCAGCGGCTTCTTGCGCCGGCTGCCGACGACGAGCCCGCCGAGCACACCGAGCACGACCACGGCGATGACTACAGCAAGGATGACGGTTTCCATAACCCGTCCAGTATCCATCCCTGCCTCCCGGGGGAGGGTCAGCGGCCACGCCCGGAACGGCGGAGCGGAGGGCGGCGGAGACCCGCGGACCGGTTCACGGCTCACCCGCGACCGTGGCCATGGCTGCCGGCGCACCCGCGGTCATGACCATGGCTATCTGACGTACCGTCAGCTACCGTCCCCCGCACCAACCGCCCGGTGAAGGAGGCCCCCCATGCCCGTCACGGTCGTCCGGTTCAACCTCGTCGAGCCCGGCGCCACGCCCGCCTCCCTCAGCGCCCGCTACCGGGCCGCCCTGGACATGGCCGCGTACGCCGACGAGCACGGCATCACCACCGTGCAGACCGAGGAGCACCACGGCGTCGACAACAACTGGCTGCCCTCACCGTTCGCCTTCGCCGGCGCGGTGTTCGGGGCGACCCGGCGGATCGCGGTCACGGTCTCCGCGATCATCGGCCCGCTCCACGACCCGCTGCGCCTGGCCGAGGAGATCGCCGTACTGGACCTGCTGAGCGGCGGCCGCCTGGTGACGGTCGCCGGGATCGGGTACCGCCCCGAGGAGTACGCCCTGTTCGACGTGGAGTGGCGGCGCCGGGGCCGGATCCAGGACGAGCTCCTGGAGACCCTGCTCAAGGCCTGGACCGGCGAGGAGTTCGAGTACCGCGGCCGCACGGTACGGGTCACTCCGCGCCCTCTGACCGACCCGCACCCGCTCCTCCTGGTCGGCGGTTCCTCCAAGGCCGCGGCCCGGCGAGCCGCCCGCCTGGGTCTGCCCTTCTTCCCCAGCGCCCACCTGCCGGAGCTGGAGGCGTACTACAAGGAGCGGCTCGTGGAGTACGGCACGGAGGGCTGGACCATGATGCCGACCGCCGAGACGCCGCTGCTGCACATCGCCGAGGACCCGGACGAGGTGTGGGGCCGGCACGGCGAACACTTCCTGCACGAGGCCCGCACGTACGCCTCCTGGCAGTCCGGCGACATCCGCTCGGCGGTGCGGTCGGCGGCCACGTCGGTGGACGAACTGCGGGCGGAGGGCGTGTACCGCATCCTCACTCCGGACCAGTGCGTGGAACTGGGCCTGGACAACCTCGTCCTGCATCCTCTGGCGGGCGGAATGCCGGTGGCGGAGGGCTGGCGAAGCCTACGGCTGTTCGCGGAACGGGTGCTGCCGGCGCTGGGTGGGTGAGCGGGGCGGTATCTGATGGCCGAGAGGGACCCGGCGATGCTCCACTGTGCCCATGAGTTCGTCGGTGGAGGTGTTCGTCCGAGAGTCGGACGGCACAAGGCGCGTCCTCGACGTTCCCGACGACGTGTACCAGTCGGGCGGCTTCGAGTCCTGGCGTACGACGGTGTGGGGCTCGGAGTTCGTGCGCTCCCTCGGCGCGCGCTTCCTGCCCGTGCTGGCCGAGGACGACCTCTACGTCGAGGCCGAGGACGTACCCGAGTTCCAGCGCGAGGTGGCAATGCTGCGCTCCCGCCTCGACCGGGTCGCCCACGGCACCCAGCGGCCGCGGACCGTCGAGGAGCACCGGCATCAGATCGAGACCCGACCACGGATCATTGAGGGCAGCTGCCGCAAGGCCCTGGAGGTCGGCGGCGGCGTCCTCATCCGGTGACCGCACATGACTCCGCCGGCCCCGGTCCAGGCGGTTGCCTGGGCCGGGGCCGGCGGAAGGTTCGGGAAGAGGGGCAGCGGGGTGTTGACCCCTCCCCCCGGGCTCGGGGTGGGCCGTCAGCCCATCTCCTCCAGCTTCTTGCCCTTCGTCTCCTTGACGTACTTGAGGACGAACGGGATGGAGAGCGCGGCGAAGACCGTGTAGATCACGTAGGTCGCGGAGAGGTTCCAGTCGGCCAGCGACGGGAAGCTCGCGGTGATGGCCCAGTTGGCGATCCACTGCGCGGACGCGGCGACGCCCAGCGCGGCGGCGCGGATCCGGTTCGGGAACATCTCGCCGAGGAAGACCCAGACGACGACACCCCAGGACAGGGCGAAGAAGAGGACGAACACATGGGCTGCGATCAGCGCGGTCCAGCCCTGCGCGGCCGGCAGCTTGCCGTCGACGAGGTCGAAGGAGAACGCCCAGGCCTCCAGCGCCAGACCGATCACCATGCCGACGGAGCCGATCAGGGCGAGCGGCCGGCGGCCGACGCGGTCCACGAAGATCATCGCGATCACGGTGCCGACGATGTTGATGATCGACGTCGTGAAGGAGTAGAAGAACGAGTCCGTCGGGTCGACACCGACCGACTGCCACAGGGTCGAGGAGTAGTAGAACGCGACGTTGATGCCGACGAACTGCTGGAAGACCGACAGGCCGATACCGACCCAGACGATCGGCTTGAAGAAGAAGGAGCCGCCGAGCAGGTCCTTGAAGGTGGACTTGTGCTCGCTCTTCATCGCGTGCTCGATCTCGGAGACCCGGGCGTCCAGGTCGACCTTGTCGCCCTCGACCTCGGTGAGGATCTCCCGGGCACGCTCGTGCTTGCCGACGGAGATCAGGAACCGCGGGGACTCCGGGATGGCGAAGGAGAGCAGACCGTAGAGGACGGCCGGGACCACCATGACGCCGAGCATGACCTGCCAGGCCTCGAGACCCATCAGCTTGCCGCGCTGGTCGCCACCGGCGGCGTTCAGCAGCCCCCAGTTGACCAGCTGCGAGATGGCGATGCCGACGACGATCGCGGCCTGCTGAAAGGAACCGAGACGGCCGCGGTAGGCCGGCGGGGCGACCTCGGCGATGTAGGCGGGGCCGATGACGGACGCCATACCGATGGCGAAACCGCCGACGATCCGCCAGAACGCCAGGTCGTACAGCGCGAAGGGCAGCGCCGAGCCGACGGCGCTGACCGTGAACAGCACGGCCGAGATCTGCATGCAGCGGATACGGCCGATGCGGTCCGCGATGCGTCCGGCGGTCGCCGCGCCGATCGCACAGCCGATCAGGGCGATGGCGATGACCTGCGCCAGGGCCGCGGAACCGATGTCGTAGCGGTCCCGGATGGCCTCGACCGCGCCGTTGATCACGGAGCTGTCGTAGCCGAAGAGGAAACCGCCCATCGCGGCGGCCGCCGCGATGAAGATGACGTGCCCGAGATGATCGGGATGAGCCGCTCCGGCTCCTGACTTCTGCGCCTGCGCTGTACTGGTCACGTTCAACTCCTAAGGCCATCGGCAACGCTGCCTGACAGCAAGAACAACGACGACGACCCTATGCCTTCAAGTTCCGAAAGCAACAGCTGGAAGCGTGTGAGAAAACAGGCACACGTGAGGATGTTGAGTTCAAGGAATGAACGAATCGAAACGGGGTAGCCGGAGGGGTCAGCGCAGCCGTTGGCTGATCACCTTCGACACGCCGTCACCCTGCATGGAGACGCCGTACAGCGCGTCGGCGACCTCCATGGTCCGCTTCTGGTGCGTGATCACGATGAGCTGCGAGGCCTCCTGGAGCTCCTGCATGATCCGGATCAGCCGCTGGAGGTTGGTGTCGTCGAGCGCGGCCTCGACCTCGTCCATGACGTAGAACGGGCTGGGCCGCGCCTTGAAGATCGACACCAGCAACGCCACGGCGGTGAGCGACCGTTCGCCACCGGAGAGCAGGCTGAGCCGCTTGACCTTCTTGCCCGGGGGTCGCGCCTCGACGTCCACGCCGGTGGTGAGCATGTTGTCGGGGTCGGTGAGGATCAACCGCCCCTCGCCGCCCGGGAAGAGCCGGCTGAACACGCCTTCGAACTCCCGGGCGGTGTCCCGGTACGCCTCGGTGAAGACCTGCTCGACGCGCTCGTCGACCTCCTTGACCACCTGAAGGAGGTCGGCGCGGGTCTTCCTCAGGTCCTCCAGCTGCTCGCTGAGGAACTGGTGCCGCTCCTCCAGGGCCGCGAACTCCTCCAGCGCGAGCGGATTGACCTTGCCGAGCTGCTGGTAGGCCCGCTCGGCCGCCTTGAGCCGCTTCTCCTGCTCGGACCGGTGGAACTGCCTCGGCCGGTTGCGCGGGTGCTCGGGGTCCTCCGGCAGCTCCTCGCCCTCGGCGGGCAGGGAGGGCGGCACCAGCTGGTGAGGGCCGTACTCCTCGACCAGGCCCGCCGGCTCGACGCCCAGCTCCTCCAGCGCCTTGGTCTCCAGCTGCTCGATCCGCATCCGCTTCTCGGCACCGAGCACCTCGCCCCGGTGCACCGAGTCGGTGAGCTTGTCGAGCTCGGTCTTGAGGTCCCGGCCCGCGGTGCGGGCGGCGGTCAGCTCCTGCTCCCTGAGCGCCTTGGCGGCGTCGGCGGCGGTCCGCTCCTCGCCGGCGCGCGCGAGGGACACCTCGACGTGCGCGAGCAGCTGCCGGGCGCCTGAGGCGACGGCCTCCGCGACGGCGGCCTCGTGCCGCAGCCGGGCCCTGCGCTGTTCGGCACGCGCGCGTGCGTCGCGCTCCGCGCGGGCGGCACGGTCCAGGGAGTCGGCCCGCCCCGCGAGTCCCTTGACCCGTTCCTCGTGGGTACGGACCTGGAGGCGGGCCTCCATCTCGGTCTGGCGGGCGTTGGCGCCGTCGGCGGCGAGACGGTCCCGTACCGAGGTGTCGGGCTCCTCCTCGACCGGCATCTCCTCGGCGACGGCGAGGCGCTCGGCGAGCTCCTCCACCTCTTCGAGGGCCCTCTCCAGGGACTCCTGCGCACGGGCGGCCGCGGCGGTGGACCGCTCGGCCTCACCCGCGGCGCCCTTCGCCTGGCCGGCGAGCCGACCGAGCTGCTGGGCCACGGCGGACTTCTCGCGGTCCGCGGCCCGGCGCCGCTCCCCCAGCTCCTCCACGCGGGCGGCGCATGCCCTTCGGTTCTCCACGGCCGTGTGCTGGGCCTCGGTGAGCTCCTCGCAGCGGATCGCCAGCTCTTCGAGTTCCGCCGCGGCCTCGTCGACGGAGGCCTGCACTTCGAGGAGGCTGGGGGCGCCGGCGGAGCCGCCGTGGGCGAAGTGGGCGCCGAGGAGGTCGCCTTCGGCGGTGACGGCGGTGAGGTGGGGGTTGGCGTAGACGAGGTCCTCGGCGTCTTCGAGGGTGCCGACGACGACGATGCCGTGGAGGAGGCGGCGGACCGCAGGCATCAGGTCGGACGGGGCGCGGACTAGATCTGCCGCGTGCTGATGGGTGGCGTCAGCGGGTCCGCTGTGGCTGGTCGTGCCCCGCGGCGGAGCCGCAGATTGACCCAGCCCCGCGCCCCTGAGTGAGTCAGCTTCCCCGGCGACCAACAGTGACGCCCGACCTCCGTCCTGCTTGCGCAGCAGGCGGATCGCTTCTGCCGCCGCCGACGGGGAGGTCACCGCGAGGGCGTCTGCGGCTGCCCCGAACGCGGCCGCCAACGCCACCTCGTGGCCCGGCGTCACCGTCAGAAGTTCGGCGGCCGGACCCAGCAGGCCGGTGAGACGGTCCTTCGCTCCCAGCAGTGCGCCCGTCCCGTCCTTCCTCCGCAGCCCCATGGCCAGAGCCTCATGGCGGGCCTGGGTCGCCGCGCGTCTGCGTTCCGCCGTCGTGGCCGCCTCCCGGGCGGCCGTCAGGGCGGACTCGGCCTCGGCGAGCCGGCGCTTGGCCTCGTCGTGCTGTTCCGCCAGCTCCGCGTCGCCCGCGTCGAGGCCGTCCACCTCGGCCTTGAGCGCCTCGTACTCCTCCTGCGCGGCGAACGCCCGCTCCTGGGCCTCGTCCCTCGCCGCGGCCAGGCGGTCGATCTCGGCCTGGGCGGAGGCGGCGCGCGAACGGGCCGCGTTGACCTGGCCGTTGAGACGGGCGAGGCCCTCACGGCGGTCGGCGATGGCCCGGGCCACGTCCTTGAGCCGCCGCTCCTCCTGCACGAGCTCGCGCTCCAGTTGGGAGCGGTGGGCGACCGTGTCCTCCAGGGCGTGCTCGGCCGCTTCCAGGGCCGCTTCCAGCTCGGCCTCCTGCTCGCGGATCCGCGCGGCCTCGCGCTCCATGTCCTCGGGGTCGCGCCCCCGGCGCTCCTCGGGCGGCGCCGAGGTCGCGCTCTTCACGCGCGCGTCGGCCAGCGAGATCGTGCCGCGGACCCGCTCGGCGAGCTGGGAGAGTTCGTACCAGGTCTGCTGGGCCCGCTGGAGCCGGGGCGTGAGCTGCCGGACCTCGTCCTCCAGGAGCGCCTCGCGCTGGAGTGCCTTCTTCAGCTCCTGCTCGGCGGCCTCCTTGCGCTCCTTGAGCGCGGCCTCGTCCGCGACCTCGGTCCTGAGCGCCTGCCTCAGCCGTACGAGATCGTCGGCGAGCAGTCGCAGACGGGCGTCCCGGAGGTCCGCCTGGATGACGGCCGCCCGCCGGGCCACCGCCGCCTGGCGTCCCAGCGGCTTCAACTGGCGGCGGAGTTCGTCCGTGAGGTCCTGCACGCGCGCGAGGTTCGCCTGCATCGCGTCCAGCTTGCGGAGTGCCTTCTCCTTGCGCTTGCGGTGCTTGAGGACACCGGCAGCCTCCTCGATGAAGGCGCGGCGGCCGGTGGGGTCGGCGTGCAGGACGGAGTCGAGCTGCCCCTGGCCGACGATGACGTGCATCTCGCGGCCGATGCCGGAGTCGGAGAGCAGGTCCTGGATGTCGAGGAGACGGCAGGTGTCGCCGTTGATCTGGTACTCGCTGCCGCCGTTGCGGAACATGATCCGCGTGATGGTGACCTCGGCGTACTCGATGGGCAGCGCCCCGTCGGAGTTGTCGATGGTCAGGGAAACCTCGGCGCGGCCGAGCGGCGGGCGCCCGGTGGTGCCGGCGAAGATGACGTCCTCCATCTTGCCGCCGCGCAGCGACTTGGCGCCCTGTTCGCCCATGACCCAGCTGAGGGCGTCGACGACGTTGGACTTGCCCGAGCCGTTGGGCCCCACGACACAGGTGATCCCCGGCTCGAACCGGAGCGTGGTCGCCGAGGCGAACGACTTGAACCCCCGGAGGGTCAGGGCCTTGAGGTGCACGCCGCTGGACTCTACCTTCCGGGGGTGTCTCGCTCCATGAACGCGCTCTCCCCCGCGGTTTCACCGTTGAACATGCAGGGCACACCAAACGTTAAGAGGGTGAAAGGATGCGCGGGGGAAAGAAAGAAGGGACGCCGAAGCGTCCCTTGCAAACTCTGACAACTTAGCGGTTGGTACGAGCCGCTCGACCACTGCGTGAGCTGTCGTGGAGCAATGCAGCGATCAGGTGAGCGCAGGCTCCGCCTGGTGTGCGTCGATGCTCTCCATGATCCTGTCGTGAGAAGCGGCAGCCGCGAGCGCGTCGTTCTCGGCCTGGATCCGTACGAGCTCGGATTCCAGGTCCTGGACGCGCTGCTGGAGCCGTCGCATCTCGGCGAGGAGTCGAGGGTCGGAGCCGCCGACGTAACCGAGAAGCGCCTTTGCCATGATGGATGGTCCTCCACACTGAGTGACCGACCGAAGCGGTGTGGGTCGTGAGGGATTCGCACCCGCGGTGCTTGACACTTTTGAGTTCATACTGCCGTTCAACCATGCCAAACAGCTAAGGTGCTCGGGGTGCTTTCAGCGTCTCACCAAAAAGTTTGACGGTCAACACGATCACGCCCCGTATTGGCAGGCAACCCGGTGCGGCGCGGCCTGGAACGGCGGCGCGACGGCACGCTCGGGACCCCCGGGGCGTAGCGATCAATCTTAGGTGCGGAGCCTGCCACGGCAGGCGCTTCTTGGCAACCACCAGCACCTTTCCGCTGCGGGCAGGTGCCGGTGGCACATCCCTACGCCTCCACCGGGGCCGTTCCACAGAAACGGCTCATCGGATGGCGAAGCCGTCGTAACCCCCGCGAGGTGTGTCCCAGATCTCGGTGACGCCGTCCACACGACCGGGCGTGTCGTCACCCAGGAGCCAGTCCAGGAGCCCTTGGCAGCCCGCGCGCGGTCCCTCTGCGACCACTTGGACGCGTCCGTCGTCCAAATTGAGAGCAAAACCACTCAGGCTGCCGATCTCGAGAGCCTTGGCCCGCGTGAACCAGCGGAAACCCACACCTTGGACGCGTCCGCGCACCCAGGCCACCAGTCGTACATCCTCGCTCATGGGTGCAACCTAACCGGCCAATGTCTCTCCGGACACACCCTCCCCTGGCGCCATGCGGTACTGTCCGCAGCCAATGAATCTCATACGAAACTCACTCGATCGTGTGGGTTTTGTGACTTTGGTTGACCGGGGGGACGCGTCGACCTCAAGAACAGACGAGGAAGGCAAGGACATGGGACGCCACCGACGCTCCGCCGCCGGCCGCGCCGCCACGGGCCGCGCCACGGGGGTCACAGAGACATACAGCTCCCACCGGAGCGGCTTCGACCCGCAGGACTCGTACAACTTCGCCTCGGCGAGCACCACCACTTACTCGAGCCACGTCGAGCCCGACCCCTACGCGCGCAGTGACGCCTACCTGTTCGCGTCGGAGGAGGAGTACGCGCTGTACCGGGGCGAGGACTACACACCCGCCGACGGCTCCCGGCCCGGCCGCTCGCACCGCCGGCGCAAGAAGAGCCTTGTGACACCGGTCAAGACCGGTCTGCTCGGGGTCTCCGCGGCTGTCGCGATCGGCACCGTCGCGGTCGCCACCGGGGTCGTGCCCGGCCTGGACAACTACAAGATCGGCGGCAGCACCAAGACCGGCGGCGACGTGCAGGCGGCCGGCTCGCCGACCAACACGCCCGCCGAGCAGGGCGGCACCTCCGGCGGCGCCGCCGAGGGCCGTGAGGACGGCAGCTCCACGAGCCGGGACGCCCAGCGTGCCCCCTCCCCCGCCCCGTCCTCGCCGTCCGCCTCGACGGCCGCGCCGACCGAGAAGCCGACGGAGAAGCCGCAGGCCACGCCCAGCAAGAAGCCGAAGGCGACTCCCACCCAGAAGGAGCGGGAGCCGGCCAAGAAGGAGACCACCGCGCCGGTGGAGGTCTCCACGGAGGCCGCTGCCGCCGCCGAGGTCCTCCAGCTCGTGAACGTCGAGCGGGCCAAGGTCGGGTGCAGCCCGGTCTCCGCCAACAGCGCGCTGGCGGGCCTGGCCGAGGACTTCAGCAAGGCCATGGCCGCCCAGGGCTTCTTCGACCACACCGACCCGAGCGGCGCCTCGCCGTGGGACCGGGCCTCGCTGGCCGGGATCACCAACCTCGGCGGCGAGAACATAGCCCGGGGGCAGTCCGACCCGGCGGCGGTCATGGAAGCCTGGATGAACAGCCCGGGCCACCGGGCCAACATCCTGAACTGCGACTTCAAGACGCTCGGCGTCGGCGTCCAGTTCGGGACCGGCGGCCCCTGGTGGACCCAGGACTTCGGCTACTGACGGCGCCCCTCCCCCAGGTGGCACTAACTATTGGTTAGTGCCACCTGGGGGTTAGCGCTGTACGCTGGTGGTATGGACACCACGCAGCAGCCCGTGGAGCCTCAGCTCCCGTACGACGTGTTCGCCAAGGCCTGTCCCTCACGCGGCACCCTGGAGCACGTGACGGGCCGCTGGGGCGCACTGACCCTCGGCGCCCTGTACGAGGGCTCGCTGCGCTTCAACGAGCTGCGCCGCCGGGTCGACGGCGTGAGCGAGAAGATGCTCTCCCAGACCCTCCAGTCCCTGGAGCGCGACGGCCTGGTGCACCGGGAGGCCCAGCCGACCAACCCGCCGCGGGTCGACTACGAACTGACCCCGCTCGGCCACGACGTCGCCGAGCGCCTCCTGGGCCTCATCCACTTCGTGGAGGGCCGCATGGACGACGTCCTGGCCGCCCGGGAGCGCTACGACGTGACGCGCGGCGCCCGCTGACAGCTCGGGCAGAAGTAGCTGGACCGGTTCATCCAGGGCCGTCGGCGCATCGGCGTACCGCACCGCTTGCAGGGCAGCCCCTCACGGCCGTACGCGTCGAGGGACCGGTCGAAGTACCCGGACTCCCCGTTCACGTTGACGTACAGGCTGTCGAAGCTGGTGCCGCCGACGTGCAGGGCCGCGGTCATCACCTCCCGCACATGGCCGAGGAGTTCGGCCGTGCGCGGGCGCGTGAAACCGGCGGTCGGACGCTCGTAGTGGATGCGGGAGCGCCAAAGCGCCTCGTCCGCATAGATGTTGCCGACTCCGCTGATCAACGACTGGTCCAGCAGGGCCCGTTTGATGGTGGAGCGCTTGCGGCGCAGGGCCTGGTGGAAGGCCTCGTCGTCGAAGAGCGGGTCGAGGGGGTCGCGGGCGATGTGCGCGATGACGTCGGGCAGCCCGTCGGGGGTGTTGTCGTGCAACGACAGTCCGCCGAAGGTGCGTTGGTCCACGAAGCGCAGCTCGGTGTCGATTTCGTCGGCGAACCTGACGCGGATCCTGAGGTGCTTCTCGTCCGGCGCGGCATGCGGCTGCACCAGCAGCTGGCCGCTCATGCCGAGATGCGCCAGGATCGACTGGTCGGTGTCCTCCAGCGGCAGCCACAGGTACTTGCCGCGACGGCACGGGGTGCCCACGCGGTGCCCCTTGAGGCGGTGCGCGAAGTCGTCGGCACCCGCCAGGTGACGCCGTACCGCACGCGGGTGCAGCACCTCGGCCTCGGCGACCGTGCGGTGGGCGACCCACCGCTCGAGACCGCGCCGTACGACCTCGACCTCGGGCAACTCGGGCATGGGGCTCCCCCGTCACGGACCGGTGTATGAGCCGAGCGCCCGCCCCGGTGTACCAGGACAGGCGCTCGACTGCGCTGTACTTCCGGACGCTCTGCTTTCAAGCGTCGCACGCGCTGGTTCAGACGCCGACGCTCTGCTTGCAGGCGTCGGACGCGCTGTTCCAGGCGTCAGGCGGAGACGGACGACGGACCCTCGTCGTCCTCGGAGGCTTCGACTGCTGCGGCGACTTCGACAGCCTTCGCTGCCGCCGCCTCGGCGCGCTCGTCCGCGGCGGCCCGGATGGACCTCCAGGCGGACTCCGCGGCCTGCTGCTCCGCCTCCTTCTTGCTGCGGCCGGTGCCGGTGCCGTACGAGACGCCTCCGACGCGGGCGGCAGCAGTGAAGGTCTTCTCGTGGTCGGGGCCGGTCTCCGTGACCAGGTACTCGGGCACGCCGAGTCCTTCGGTCGCGGTGAGCTCCTGGAGACTGGTCTTCCAGTCCAGGCCGGCACCGAGGTTGGAGGACTTCTCGATCAGCGGATCGAAAAGCCGGTGGACGAGCTCGCTCGCCGCATCGAGACCCTGGTCGAGATAGACAGCGCCGATCACCGCTTCCAGGGTGTCGGCGAGGATGGACGCCTTGTCCCGGCCGCCCGTGCCCTCTTCACCACGGCCGAGCCGGATGAAGGAACCCAGGTCGAGCCCACGGCCGACCTCCGCCAGCGCACGCGAGTTGACCACCGCGGCCCGCAACTTGGCCAGCTGGCCTTCGGGCAGGTCGGGGTGGGTGGTGTACAGCGTGTCCGTGACCACGAGCCCCAGCACGGAGTCCCCGAGGAACTCCAGGCGCTCGTTGGTCGGCAGACCGCCGTTCTCGTACGCGTAGGACCTGTGGGTCAGCGCACGCACCAGAAGGGCGGACTCGAGCTTGTACCCGAGCCGCCCTTCCAACAGCGTGTGGGACGAGGCCTGATTGTCGACCGAGTTCTTCTTCGGAGTGGACACAGTGCCTCTCACCAGCCGCTCAGACCTCGAGGACCTGGCGCTTGTTGTAGGTGCCACAAGCGGGGCACGCGATGTGCTGCAGCTTGGGCTCGTGGCAGCGCTCGCACGCAACCAGGGTGGGGACCGCAGCCTTCCACTGCGACCGGCGGTGGCGCGTGTTGCTGCGCGACATCTTCCGCTTCGGAACAGCCACGGCTACTTCTCCTGCTTCTCGTCGACGCCCGCTTCCGCGTCAGCGCCGCTCATCTCGTCCTTCTCGCCGTCTTCGAGTGAACCGGCGAGTCCCTGCAATGCCGCCCAACGGATGTCGACGGCGTCATGGTGGTGGTCCGGGTCGTCCGTGAGCCGTGCTCCGCACTCGGAGCACAGACCCAGACAGTCGTCCTGGCACACCGGCTGCATCGGCAGTGCGAGCACCACCGCATCACGCAGCACGGGTTCGAGGTCGAACAGGCCGTCCTCGATGAAGAGCCTGTCCTCGTCTTCCTCGGCGTCGTCGGCCGGTTCCGCTTTCACACGGCCCCGGTCGTCGGCGTCAGGGTACGAGAACATCTCCTGGAAGTCCGCTTCGAGCGCAAGCTCCAGCGGCTCCAGACACCTTACGCACTCCCCCTTGGCCTGTGCACGGGCGGTGCCTGTGACAAGCACCCCTTCCATGACCGACTCCAGGCGGAGTTCGAGCTCGACCGGGGCGCCTTCCGGCACTCCGATCACTCCCTGGATCCCGAGATCCTTGGGAGCGTCGATCTCACGGGTCAGGCGCTGGAGCGCGCCAGGACGCCGCCCCAGCTCGTGTGTGTCGAACACGAGAGGGTTGCGGTGGTCGAGGCGCGCGTTGGGAGCCATTCCTGCTTTCGATCTTCGAGCTCAGAGGGACGCCGCCCTTCGGTGTTCCCGGGCAGCGTTGATCGCGGACGTACGCGCGACCGAAGAGCCAGGATACTGGACCTTTCGCTCACGGCCCAATCCGGTGCTCTCCTACCGGTTGATCACTGGCCGCGACCCTGCTCGTAGGCCCTCAGCTGCTCCGGCGTGATCATGCCGGTGTCGAAGAGGCTGGTCTCGTCCAGGGCGTACGACTGGTGCGCCTGCTGGGCCTGGTGACCCTGCTGGACCTGGTGGGCCTGGTTCGGGTCGTAGGCCTGCTGCTGGTCGTACCCCTGGTAGCCGGCGGCGTACGGGTCGGCCTGCTGGTAGCCGTACGGGTCCTGCTGCTGGGCGTACGGGTCGGGCTGTTGCTGGTAGCCCGCGTAGGCGTCGCTCTGCTGCTGGTAGCCGTACGCCGCCTGCTGGGCGTAGTCCTGCTGCTCGGCCGCGGCGCCCGCCGCCCGGGCCGCCGCCTGGCTGTCCCGCTCGGCGAGGGCGGCCAGATCGGCCAGGTAGTCGGCGTCGCTGGAGTGCTGGACCGTGGACAGGTCGTCGGCGAGGGCACCGAGGTCGTCCGTGGCGATGCGGCCGTGCAGTTTCTGCCGGCCCCGGCCGACCGCCTCCAGGGTCTTGGCCAGGACCGCCTCGAAGGCCCCGAGCTTGGCGTCGACATAGGTGTCGGCGTCCTTGCGCAGGGTCTCGGGGTCGTGGCTGCGCTCGGGGGCGTCCTCGTCCTCGTAGCCGTTCTCGTCGAGGCCGGGACCGGTGCCGAGGAGCTTCTCGCGGCCGCGGCCGACCGAGCCGAGGGTCTTGGTGAGGACGACCTCGAAGTTGGCGAGCTTGGAGTCGACGTAGTCGTCGGCCTCGGCACGGACCTCCTCGGCCTCCTGCCGGGCCTCGTTCAGGATCCGGTCGGCCTCGGCCTGCGAGCGGCGGGCCACCTCGGTGTCGGAGATCAGCGAGCCGCGCTCCTGGTGTGCCTGCCCGATGATCCGCTCGGCCTCCTGGCGGGCCTGCTCGACCAGCTGCTCGCGGTCGCCGATCAGCTCCTCGGCCTGCGCGAGGGAACCCGGCAGGGCCTGGCGCAGTTCCTCCAGCAGCGCGAGCAGTTCGGCGCGGTTGACCATCACCGAGGCCGACATGGGCATCGACCGGGCGCCGGAGACCGTGGCCACGATCTCGTCGAGCTTCTTCTGCACGTCCACCTGTGCTCGCCACTCTCTACAGCTGTGTTGGAGACGGACGGGACGACTGTAGCCCCATCAGCCTTTGCGGAGGCGCTCGTTCAGCGCTTCCAGGACCCTCGGGGGTACCAGGTGGGAGACGTCTCCGCCCCAGGTCGCGACCTCCTTGACGAGCGAGGAGGACAGGAAGCTGTAGGTGGGGTTGGTCGGCACGAAGAGGGTCTCGACACCGCTGAGACCGTTGTTCATCTGGGCCATCTGGAGTTCGTAGTCGAAGTCGCTGACAGCGCGCAGGCCCTTGACGATGGCCGGGATGTCGCGCTCCTTGCAGTAGTCGACGAGGAGGCCGTGGAACGCCTCCACGATCACGTTGCCGTACTCGGCGGTTACCTCGCGGATCAGGTCGATCCGCTCGTCGATGTCGAACAGGCCCTTCTTGGACTTGTTGATCATCACCGCGACATAGACCTCGTCGTACAGCCTGGAGGCGCGGGAGATGATGTCGAGATGTCCGTTGGTGATCGGGTCGAACGACCCGGGACAGACGGCGCGGCGCACTTGAGATCCCTCGCTCTCCGGTCCGGTCATCGTGCGTCTTCGCACGTAGAGGCGTTGTCGCCCATGGCGGCGCGACCGTACCAAAACGTTCCCTCGCCGTAGCGACGGGCCTTGACCGCCTCGAAACCGGGCGGCCAGGCGAATTCGCCCCCTCTGGTACTGCGCTCAACGGTGACCAGGGCCTCCGGCGCTAGCCAGTGTTCCGCCCGGAGTGTGAGGAGAATCTCCCGAAGATCGTGATCCGTGACGCGGTAGGGCGGATCGAGGAACACGATGTCGTACGGCTGCGCCGGCGCCGGTTGCTGGATGATCTGTTCCGCTTTGCCCGCGCGCACCTCGGCGCCGGGGAGACCGAGGCTCCTGACGTTCTCGCGGATCGTGCGGGCGGCTCGCGCGTCGGCCTCGACCAGGAGGGTGTGGCTCGCACCGCGGGAGAGGGCTTCCAGACCCACCGCGCCCGAGCCCGCGTACAGGTCGAGGACCCGCTCGCCGTCCAGGGGGCCGCCGAGGAGGGACTGCCAGGTGGAGAGGAGCCCTTCTCTGGCGCGGTCGGAGGTGGGGCGGGTGCCGTTGCCCGGCGGGACTGCGAGTCGGCGTCCGCCGGCCCGGCCGGCGATCACGCGGGTCATCTTCGGTCCTTGTTCGGGGAGTGGTTACGGGGTCAGTTTCTCAGCCCTTCTCCAGGTACTGCTCCCTCTCCTCGTCCAACAGCGCGTCCAGGGCCGTGCGCAGGCCGGGCAGGCCCTTCAGCTCCGGGTCCGCCTCCACCACTGCCGTCGCCTCCTCCCTCGCCTCCGCGATGATCTCCTCGTCCTCGATCACGGCGAGGACGCGCAGGGAGGTCCGGGCGCCGGACTGGGCCTGGCCCAGGACGTCGCCCTCCCTGCGCTGTTCCAGGTCGATGCGGGAGAGTTCGAAGCCGTCCAGGGTGGACGCGACCGCGTTCAGGCGCTGGCGGGCGGGGCTCGCCTCCGGCATCTCCGTGACCAGCAGGCACAGGCCCGCCGCGGAGCCGCGGCCGACCCGGCCGCGGAGCTGGTGGAGCTGGGAGACGCCGAAGCGGTCGGCGTCCATGATGACCATCGCGGTGGCGTTCGGGACGTTGACGCCGACCTCGATGACCGTGGTGGCGACCAGGACGTGGGTCTCCCCGGCGGCGAAGCGGCGCATGACCGCGTCCTTGTCGTCCGGGTGCATACGGCCGTGCAGGACCTCGACCCTCAGACCGCTGAGCGGGCCCTTGGTCAGCTGGTCCGCCACCTCCAGGACCGCGAGCGGCGGGCGCTTCTCCGCCTCGTCCTCGGCGGACTTCTTCCGGCCGGACTTCTTCGGGTCGTCCTCCTCGTCGCCGATGCGGGGGCAGACGACGTAGGCCTGGTGGCCGTTCTCCACCTCCTCGCGGACCCGCTCCCAGGCGCGGCTGAGGAAGTGCGGTTTGTCGGCGGCGGGGACGACATGGCTGGCGATCGGGGAGCGGCCGGCCGGGAGCTGGTCGAGGACGGAGGTCTCCAGGTCGCCGAAGACCGTCATCGCGACGGTGCGCGGGATGGGGGTGGCCGTCATGACGAGGAGGTGGGGCGGCTGCTTGCCCTTGCCGCGCAGGGCGTCCCGCTGCTCGACCCCGAACCGGTGCTGCTCGTCGACCACGACCAGGCCGAGGTCCTCGAACTGCACCTTGTCCTCGATCAGCGCGTGCGTGCCGATCACGATGCCCGCCTCGCCGGTGACCAGGTCCAGCATCGCCTGCCGGCGTGCGGCCGTCCCCATCGAACCGGTGAGCAGCACGACCTTGGTGGCGTGCTCGGCCCCACCCAGCATGCCGCCCTCGGCCAGCTCCCCCATCATCTCGACGATCGAACGGTGATGCTGCTGGGCAAGCACCTCGGTGGGCGCGAGCATGGCGGCCTGCCCACCCGCGTCGACTACGGCGAGCATGGCGCGGAGGGCCACCATCGTCTTTCCGCTGCCGACCTCTCCCTGAAGCAGGCGGTGCATCGGGTGGGCCGTTGCCAGGTCGTCGAAGATCTCCTTGGAGACCTTCTGCTGGCCTTCGGTGAGGGTGAAGGGGAGGCGGTCGTCGAAGGCGGTCAGGAGGCCGTCCGGGGACGGTTTCCGCGGGACCGCGGGGAGTTGGGCGTCCGCGTGGCGGCGGCGGGCCAGGGCCACCTGGAGGACGAAGGCCTCGTCCCACTTGAGGCGGGCGTGGGCGTCGGCGATGTCGGCCTTGGTGTGCGGGCGGTGGATCTTGAGGAGGGCTTCGGGCAGGGTGACCAGGCCCCGGCCCTCGCGCAGGGACTCCGGGAGGGGGTCGAGTGCCTCCTGCGCACTCGGCAGGACGGTCTGGATCGCCTTGCCGATCTTCCAGGACTCCAGTTTGGCGGTGGCGGGGTAGATGGGGATCAGGGCGCCCGCCCAGGTCTCCACCGACTCCGCCGCATCGTCGTCGGCGCCGCGCAGCAACTCGTAGGCGGGATGCGCCAGTTGGAGGCGGCGGTTGAAGAGGGAGACCTTGCCGGCGAACATCGCGCGGGTGCCCGGCAGGAGTTCCTTGTGGGGCTTGTGGACTCCGCTGCCGAAGAAGACCAGTTGGAGGCGGCCGCTGCCGTCCGTGATGGTGACCTCGAGACGCTGGCCCTTGCCGCGCGGCGCCTTGGCGGAGGCGAAGCTGTGCAGCCGGGCGTCGGCGACCTGGGCGACCACGGTGACGTGCTCGTCGAGGGGGAGGTCGGCGAGGTGGGTCAGCTGCCCCCGCTCCTCGTATCGGCGCGGGTAGTGGTGCAGGAGGTCGCCCACGGAGTGCAGGCCGAGGTGCTCGGCCATCACCTTCGCGGTGGCGGGGCCGAGCACCTTCTTCAACGGTTCTTCCAGTGCGGGCACGAGATCCATTGCACACCACGCCACTGACATTCCCGTATACGTCCTGGGAAACCCCTGGTCAGACGGCTGGTTGGGGACTTAGGATGACGCGCTCCGGCCATCCCCGCGGTCACCGCCCCACCCGGGACCGCCCGACCCCGCGCCGCGCGAACGTTCCCCCCACCGGCGCTGCGACGATGGATTCCCAGACCTCACAGTCATCACAGACACCCCAGGTACCTCAGCAACCTCATACGTTCCAGGTCGACCTGCGCGGTCTGGTGGACCTCCTCTCCCATCACCTGTACTCCAGCCCCAAGGTCTACCTGCGCGAGCTGCTCCAGAACGCGGTGGACGCCATCACGGCCCGGCGGGCCGAGGAGCCGGACGCCCCGGCCAGAGTGCGGCTGTACGCCGAGGAGGGCGCCCTGCGGGTCGAGGACTCGGGGGTCGGGCTCACCGAGGCGGACGTGCACAACCTGCTGGCCACCATCGGGCGCAGCTCCAAGCGGGCCGAGGGGCTCCAGGAGGCGCGCGCCGACTTCCTCGGGCAGTTCGGCATCGGTCTGCTGGCCTGTTTCGTGGTCGCCGAGCGGATCCGGGTGGTCAGCCGCAGCGCCCGGACGCCGGACGCCCCGCCCGTGGAGTGGACGGCGAGCGACGACGGTTCGTACCGGGTGCGGACGCTGCCCGCCGACGCCCGCCCGGAGCCGGGGACGACCGTGTACCTGGTCGCGCGGGCGGGCACCGGCGAGTGGCTCGCACCCGAACGGGTGCTCCAGCTGGCGCGGGACTTCGGCTCCCTGCTGCCGTACGACGTCCGGGTGGGCGAGGAGGCGGTCACCGATCTGCCCGCCCCCTGGGACCGTCCGTACCCGTCCCCGGCCAACCGCAGGGTGGCCCTGGCCCGGCACTGCCACGACCTGTTCGGCTTCACCCCGCTGGACTCGATCGAGCTGAACGTGCCGCTGGCGGGGGTCCGGGGCGTCGCGTACGTCCTGCCCTCCGCCGTGAGCCCCGCCCAGCGGGCGACCCATCGCGTGCACCTCAAGGGCATGCTGCTGACCGAGCGGGCCGAACAGCTGCTGCCCGACTGGGCGTTCTTCGTGCGCTGCGTCCTGGACACCGACAGCCTGCGGCCCACGGCCTCGCGCGAGTCGCTGTACGAGGACGAGACGCTGGCCGCCGTACGGGAGGCGCTCGGGGAGCGGATCCGGTCCTGGCTGACGGGGCTGGCCGCCGGGGACCCGGAACGGCTCGGGGCCTTCCTGTCCGTGCATCACCTGGGCGTGAAGTCGCTGGCGCGGCACGACCGGGAGATGCTGCGCACGATGCTGCCCTGGCTGCCGTTCGAGACGACCGACGGGCGGCTGTCCCTGGAGGAGTTCGCCCAGCGGCACCCGGTGGTGCACTTCACGCGGACCGTCGAGGAGTACCGGCAGGTCGCGCCGATCGCCTCCGCCCAGGGCATCGGGGTCGTGAACGGCGGTTACACGTACGACAGCGACCTGGTCGAGGCGTTGCCCTCGGTGCGGCCGGGGACGGTCGTCACCGAGCTGGACGCGGACACCGTCACGGCCCACATGGACCTGGTCGATCCGGCGGAGGAGCTGGCGCTGTCCGGGTTCCTGGCGGCCGCGCGGGCCAAGCTGGATCCGCTGGGCTGTGACGTGGTCCTGCGCGCCTTCCGGCCGCTGTCCGTGCCCGCGCTGCACCTGGACGACCGGGACGGACGGCACGAGCAGGCGCGGGCGGACGCCGAGGAGCAGGCCGACGACCTGTGGGCGGGCATTCTCGGCTCGCTGCGCGGCAGCGCCCCCCGCGCGCGTCTCGTGCTGAACCATCTGAGCCCTCTGGTACGGCGGATCGGCGCGCTCGGCGATCCGGAACTGATCGGCACCGCCACCGAGTCCCTGTACGGGCAGGCGCTGCTGATGGCCCAGCGCCCGCTCAGGCCCGCGGACTCGGCGTTGCTGAACCGGGCCTTCATCGGCCTCCTGGAGTGGGCCACGAACGGCGAGGAGGGCCGCTGATGAGCGGATTCGACGGGGAGGCGGCGTTCGACGCGCTGCGCCGCGCGATGGCGGAGAACTCCGAGGAGCCGGAGGGTCCCGCCCGCAACGCGCGCGCGGAGCAGCTGCTCGCCGAGGCGGAGAAGCTGAACATCCCGCTCGCGGTGATCGAGGCGCTCGGACACCAGCTGAAGGTCTACAACTACAGCTCCGAGAAGGCGAAGATGTTCGTCCCGTTCGCGCGGCTGCTGCGCATGTGGGACGAGCGCCCCGAGGACTTCGACGAGTACGAGACGCACACGCTGCACTGGGTCTTCAAGTGGATGACGGCCGGGATGCTCGACCAGCCGCACATCCCGCTCGCCGCGATGGAGAAGTGGCTCGGCGAGATGGAGCACCGCTACCGGCTGGCGGGACACTCCGAACGGGCCGTGCGCAGCGCCGAGTACAGCGTGGCGGCGCACATCGGGGACCGGGTGCGGGCCGAGCGCGCGTACGCCGCGTGGCTGGCCGCGGACCGGGACGCCATGGCCGACTGCCACGCCTGCGAACTGCACGAACAGGGCTGGTGGCAGGTGCGGCAGGGCCGGGACGCGGAGGCGCTCGACCTGTGGGCGCCGGTCCTGGAGGGCGAGTTCACCTGCGCCCACGAGCCGCACGCGGCCCTCGCCTCCTCGCTGGCGCCGCTGCTGCGGCTGGGGCGCCTTGAGGAGGCGCGCGCCAACCATCTGCGGGGCTTCCGGCTCGTGCGGTCCATGGAGAGCATGCGCGGCGCCTACGCGGACCATGTCGAGTTCTGCGCGCTCAGCGGCAACGAGGCGCGCGGCCTGGAGCTGCTCGCGGAGCGTCCCGCGTACTTCACGGACGACGGTCATCCGCGCAGCAGGCTGGACTTCATGGCCGTGGTGACGCTGCTCATGGACCGTCTCGTCGAGCTCGGTCCGGCCGACCGGCCGGTGCCGGGGCCTTCGGGCCGGTCCTGGACCGCGGCCGAACTCGCCGCCCACGCGCGCGAGGAGGCCCTCGCGCTGGCCGCCCGCTTCGACGAGCGCAACGGCACGGCCCATGTCAGCGAGCGGGCACGCGCGCGCATGGCGCAGCGGCCGCTGGTGGACCGGCTGCCGCTCGGGGTGCGGGCGGCCCGGACGGTCGCCGCTCCCCCGTCTGCTCCCCCGGCCCCCGTGCCGGCGCAGGAGCCCGACCTGCCCGCGCTGATCGCCGAGGCCCGCCGGTTGTCGGACACCCTCCAGCCGAACGCCGTGGAGGCGTGGGCGGCGGTCGCACGGGCCGCGCAGGACGTCGAACTGGACCCGCGCGACCGTGCCGAGATAGCCGACCACGAGGCGATGGACCGCGGCCCCGAGGGCGCCGGACTCTTCGAACAGGCCGCCGAGCTGTACGAGCTGGCGGGCGACCCCGGCGAGGCACTGGCCGCACACGCGCGTGCGGCGTACGTCCGGGCCCTGGCCGGCGAGGTCGACGAGGCGCTCACGGCGGTCGCCGGGCCGTACGACGAGGTCCTCGCGCTCTACGCAGCGGACGGCACCGGCGTACGGCAGACCGCGTCGGTGGTGATGTCCCGGGCACGGATCCTGATGCGGCAGGTGCAGGAGGGCGGGGAAGGCGGGGAGGGCGAAATCCTCTCCGAGGCCGAGCGGGCCGTGCGGGAGGTGCTTGCCCTTGTGGAGGGTCGCACCGAGGACGACGTACGGCTCGCCGCGCGGGTCGCCGAGGCCCGGGCGATGCTGGCGGAGCTGGCCGCGCGGACCGGGGACGTGGAGTCGGCGGCGGAGCTGTTCACCCGGTCCGCGGCGGGGTTCGTGGAGGCGGGGCTGCCGTGGTTCGCGGTGGAGTACGAGGCCCGTCTGGCCGGCCTCCTGCACCACCTGGGCGACCTGGCCGGGACCGAGCGGGCGCTGCGGGCGGCCCTGGAGCACGGCGGGCCGCATCTGGAGCCGGTCGGACGGGCCCAGCTGCGTCTTCAGCTCGCCGAGGTCGTCGGGGGCCGGGGACTCGCCGAGGAGGCCGCCGAGCACGCCCTGGAGGCGGCGCACTGGGCCGACGAGGCCGGGGAGGGCCGGACGCTCGGGGCCTGGGCCCGGCACCAGCTGGGTGGCTACCTGGTGCGGCTGGGGCGGTGGGCCGAGGCCGCTGAGGTCCTGGAGTCGGCGCTGCCCGACCTGCGCCCCGAGACGCACGGTGACGGGGTGGTCGTCCAGACGCAGTGGTGGCTCGGTGACTGCCTCAGCGAGCTGGGCGAGCACCGGGAGGCGGCCGAACGGCGTCTTCAGGCGGCGGAGATCGCCCGGCACTGGCCGGAGCAGCACGACCACGCGACGCTCGCCCACCTCGCCGCCGAGTCCCTCGGGGCCGCGGGGCGGCCGGCCGAGGCGGACCGGGCGTACGCCCGCGCGGGTAACCTCTGGCGCGAGATCGGCAATGTGCACGGTCTGATCCGCTCTCTGCGGGCCCGGGCGTGGCTCGCGCTGCGGGCCGAGGACGGGGCGGACGCGGCGCGGGAGTTGATGGCGCAGGCGGTCCGGGAGTGCGAGGCCGCGCTGGGCGACGCGGGGAGCGACGAGGAGGCCCGGGCCCGGCTGGTCGGCGAACTCGGCCACACGCACCGGCAGTTCGGTGACCTGCTGGCTCGATCGGTGTCCGAGGACGCCGAGGACGACGCGATCCGGGCGGTGCTGGAGGAGGCGCTGACGCAGGTGGCCGAGTCGATCGTGCTGTTCGCCTCGCTCGGCGAGGACGCCCTGGACGCCCGGACGGGCGCCGAGCTCGCGGCCGGCTGGCTGGCGGCCGACCTGAGCCGCCCGGAGGAGGCGGCGGCACGCGCGCGGGCGGTGCTGGCCGCCTACGGCTCCCCTGGCTTCCCCTCCGGCGACGACACGACGGAACGGGACCGTCGCGACGCCGCCGATCCCACGGCACAGGACCGTCCCGACGCCGGCGGTGGGACGGGACGGGCCCGTCGCGACGCCGGCGACGCAACGGCACAGGCCCGTCGCGCCGAGGCCGCCCAGATGCTCGCGCTCATGGAGGAACAGCAGGACTGACCCGTGCCGCCTTCCGGTCCCGGCGCCCTGTCTACTCGACCCCGATGAGCAGCACGGCCCCCTGCCGCCCGCCCCGGTACACCACGGTGTCCACGGCGAGGTACGCCTCCCGCACCCGCGTCTCCAGGTGATCGGCGACCGTCTCGGGGGCCTCGTCGCCGAGGACGAGGGTGACCAGTTCACCGCCGGCCGAGAGCATGCGGTCGAGGACGCTCTCCGCGGTGGCGGTGACGTCCGAGCCGATCACGGCCACGTCCCCGTCGATGAGACCGAGGACGTCACCGGCCTGGCAGATGCCGGCCATGGTCCAGGACTGGCGTTCCGCGACGACGACCTCGGCATGGCGGGTCGCGCCGGCCGCCGAGGTCATCTGGACGACGTCCTCGTCGAACCGCCGCTCCGGCTCGTGCACGGCGAGCGCCGCGATGCCCTGGACCGCGGACCGGGTCGGGATCAGCGCGACCCGGATGCCCTCCGCGCGGGCCTGCTCGGCCGCCGCGGCGGCGGTGTGGCGCAGGTCGGCGTCGTTGGGCAGCAGCACGACCTCGCGCGCGTGGGCGCGCCGTACGGCCTGCACGAGCTCGCCGCTCGCGGGCGGCTCCCCTGGCCGGGCGAGCACGGTGGTCGCGCCGGCCTCGGTGTAGAGCCCGGCCAGGCCCTCGCCGGGCACGACGGCGACAACGGCCCGCTGGGCGCGCTCGCGGGGCGGCCGTTCGGCGCCGGTGGTGTGGACGTCGCCGACGCCGAAGTGGGTGATCCGTATCCGGTACGGCCGGCCGGCCTCGACGCCCGCCTCCACGGCGGCGCCCGCGTCGTCGACGTGCACATGGACGTTCCACAGTCCGTCGCCGCCGACCACCACGAGGGACTCGCCGAGCCCGTCGAGCCGCTCCCGCAGTCGCGCCACGGCGGTGTCGTCGGCCTCCAGGAGGTAGATCACCTCGAAGGCGGGGCCGCCGGTGTCCGGGCCGTCGGCGCACTCGTCCAGGGGGGTCGCGGAGACGTCGGACACCTCGGCGACGAGCTCGGGGGACGTGAGGGCCGTAGCGCCCGCCCCGCGCGCGTACTCCGGACCGGCCGCCACCGGGACGGCCCTGGGCGTCTCGCCGGTGAACGTCTCCACCAGGGCCGCCAGTACCGCCACCAGCCCGCGTCCGCCGGCGTCCACCACTCCGGCCCGCCCCAGGACGGCCAGCCGGCCCGGGGTCTCGGCGAGGGCGGCGCGGGCCCCGTCGTAGGCGGCCCGTGCGACCGTCCCGCAGTCGCCGTCCGTGTGCTCGGCCGCGTCGGCGGCGGCCGAGGCGACCGTGAGGACCGTGCCCTCGACGGGGTGGGCGACGGCCTGCCGGGCGGAGTCGGCGGCCTGCCGCAGGGCGAGCCGCAGTCCCTCGCCGTCCGTGTGAGGCGTCTCACTGTCGGCGGCCAGCACCTGGGCCATGCCGCGCAGCAACTGGGCGAGAATCGTGCCGGAGTTGCCGCGGGCGCCTATGAGGGCACCGTGCGCCATCGCGCGCGCGGCGTCGGCGAGTGCGGGTTTCCCCAGGTCATGGGCGTTGTGAGCCTCGAAGACGGCCTCCACGGCCGCGGCCGCCGACTCCGCCGTGAGATACAGGTTGGTGCCGGTGTCCCCGTCGGCGACGGGATAGACGTTGATCGCGTCGATCTCCTCGCGCGCCCGACCCAGCGCCCGCAGCGCGAGACCGCACCAGGTGCGCACCGCGAGAGCATCGAAGAATGTCTGCGGCACCTGCGCCACCTGCGCCTCCTCGGGCTGCTGGACTGGACGCAGCGTAGACCCCGGGCGGGCGTCCGCCGGAAGAGGGCCGGGAGCGAGTGCCTGATCAGCCATGGTAGTTTCGTTCTACTGGCGCAGTCGTTGTATGCTGCTCCGGTTGCCCGATCCCGATCGGGCCATTCCCCTGGCAGCGCCACTCAGATCTTTGATCCTGCGATCTCGATCCCGGCCCGCCCGGGATCCCACCGTAAGTGCATCTGAAGTCTTTGGAGTGACCCGTGGCTGCCAACTGCGACGTCTGTGGCAAGGGGCCGGGCTTCGGCAACAGCGTGTCCTTCTCGCACCGCCGTACGTCCCGTCGCTGGAACCCGAACATCCAGCACGTCCGTACCGTGATCGGCGGGACGCCTAAGCGCCTGAACGTCTGCACCTCGTGCATCAAGGCCGGCAAGGTCTCGCGCTGACGCACCGCTGAAGCGCGCGGCCACTGCTGGTTCGCTGCAAAGCCGGTCCACCGCAAGGTGGGCCGGCTTTTTGCTGTGCTCACTGCGCTTATGTGCTGTGCCCATTGCGCTTGTGCGACCGGCGTCAGCGTCAGGCCGTCGGAGCACCCGGCGTGAGATCCCGGTCCAGCGCCCAGCCGTGATCCACCGGTCCGATCCCGCCGCCCAGCGCGAAGCCGGACGCGATCGCGCCGGTGACGAAGTCCTTCGCGTCGGCCACCGCCTCCGGTACGGACCGGCCCTTCGCGAGCTGGGAGGCGATCGCGGAGGCGAGCGTGCACCCCGTGCCGTGCGTATGGCGGTTGTCGTGGCGGGGCGCGCGCAGCCAGTGCTCCTCGGAGCCGTCGGTGAGCAGGTCCACGGCGTCCCCGCTCAGATGGCCGCCCTTGATCAGCACCCAGGACGGCCCGAAGGACAGGACGGCGTCGGCGGCCTCTCTCATGCCGGCCTCCGACTCGACGCGGACACCGGTGAGTTGGGTCACCTCGTCGAGGTTCGGAGTGGCGACCGTGGCCACCGGGAGCAGCTTGTGCCGCATGGACTCCAGGGCGGTCGAAGCCAGCAGGGAGTCCCCGTGCTTGGAGACACCGACCGGGTCGACCACGGTCGGGACACCGGTCGAGCCGAGCAACTCGGCCACCGTCTCGACGAGTTCGGCCGAGGCGAGCATCCCGGTCTTGACGGCCTGGACGCCGATGTCGTCCACGACACTGCGGTACTGCGCCCGGACCGCCTCCACCGGCAGCTCCCAAGCGCCCTGCACGCCAAGGGAGTTCTGCGCGGTGACCGCGGTGACCACGCTCATGCCGTGCACGCCGAGCGCGAGCATGGTCTTCAGGTCGGCCTGGATGCCGGCCCCGCCGCCGGAGTCGGAGCCCGCCACCGTGAGCACCAGCGGCGGCCTCACGGCTCGATGTCCTCGCCGAAGTGGTCCCAGCCGCCCTTGCTCGTCCACGGGGCCCCGTCCACCGTCACCTGGGGCAGCGCCGAGGGGTTGAGGACCTCGCCGATCACCTTCCAGCGGGCCGGCAGCTTCACGTCCGGGTGGAAGGTCGCCACGATCGCGTGGTCCTCTCCCCCGGTCAGCACCCACTGGAGGGGGTCGACACCGACGGCCTGCCCGATGTCGTTCATCTGCGAGGGGATGTCGATCGCGCCGGAGCGCACGTCGATGCGGACCTTGCTGGCCTCGGCGATGTGTCCGAGGTCGGCGATCAGCCCGTCGCTCACGTCGCACATGGCGGTCGCGCCGAGCGCCGCGGCGGCCGGGCCCGCGTGGTACGGCGGCTCGGGACGCCGGTGCGCCTCCACGAACGCGCGGGGCGAGCGGAAGCCCCGGGCGAGCACCGCGTACCCGGCCGCGGACCAGCCCAGCCAGCCGGTGACCGCGACGAGGTCGCCGGGCTGGGCGCCGGCCCGGGTGACGGGCTCCTGGCCCCGCAGATCGCCGAGGGCGGTGATGGAGACCATGATCGTGTCCCCTCGTACGACGTCCCCGCCGACCACCGAGGCACCGGCGACCTGGCACTCGTCGCGCAGGCCGTCCATGAGCTCCGAGGGCCAGGTCACGGGGAGTTCGGCGGGCACGACCAGGCCGAGCAGCAGGGCGGTCGGCACCGCGCCCATGGCGGCGATGTCCGCGAGGTTCTGCGCGGCGGCCTTGCGGCCCACGTCGTAGGCCGTGGACCAGTCGCGGCGGAAGTGCCGGCCCTCCAGGAGGATGTCGGTGCTCGCGACGACCCTGCGGTCGGGTGCGGCGACCACCGCGGCGTCGTCGCCGGGGCCCACCCGGACCGCCGGGGTGGTGGTGAGACGGGAGGTGAGCTCCCTGATGAGCCCGAACTCCCCGAGCTCACCAACAGTGCCCTTCATGGCGCTTACGCCCCTTCTGTGCCGTGCCGTGCCCGGTCGCGCGTCATCAGTGTCCTCGATACGGTCGAGGGGACCGTGAACTTCTGTCGTGTCCGCACCCCGGCGCGGGCGTCCACGCCCCCGCGGGTCTCCCCGTGGTGAGCGACGACGCGATACCGTGGCGTTCCTTTTCCCCACATGATCCTCGTGGCCGCCCTGGAGGTTCCGTGGTACAGGCGTACATCCTGATCCAGACGGAGGTCGGCAAGGCGTCGACCGTCGCCGAGACGATCAGCAAGATTCCTGGGATCATCCAGGCCGAGGACGTGACAGGACCGTATGACGTGATCGTCCGCGCGCAAGCCGACACCGTAGACGACCTGGGCCGGATGGTGGTCGCCAAGGTCCAGCAGGTGGACGGCATCACTCGCACCCTGACCTGCCCGGTGGTCCATCTGTAGCCCCCGTCTACCCTTGGCCGGTGATTGATTTCCGTCGCCGGCTCATCGGCCTGCCCGCGCTCCTCACCCTGATCACCATTGCGGGCTGCTCCTCAGCAGACGACGGCACCCGGGCCGCGGTTCCCAGCCCGGGCACGGACGTCACCGAGCTGTGCGAGAACCTCGACAAGGCGCTGCCGTCCAAGGTCGACGGTCAGGATCGCCGGGACCCCGAGCCGGCATCCGCGCTGACCGCGGGCTGGGGTGACCCGGCGATCATACTGCGGTGCGGTGTACAGCGGCCCTCGAAGATGGACGATCCGGAGGCCGACGGCGTGGAGGCCAACGGGGTGGGGTGGCTGCTGGAGAAGCAGGAGGACGGCTCCTTCCGCTTCACCACGACCCTGCGGAAGGCGTACGTCGAGGTGACGATCCCCGAGAAGCGCACCGGGAACGGCATGGCACCGCTGGTGGATCTGGCACCGGCCGTCAAGAAGACGATCCCCGAGGGAATCGCCGACTAGCCACCGAGGCCGGTCCACTGCATCTGCTGCGCCGATCTGCCGCAGCCCCGCGAACGGACTGCCGCGGGGTCCGGACCGGCCGAGCGGCTGACTCCGGGTCCGGACCGGCCGAGCGGGTCACGGACGGCTGACGCGAGGCCGGACCGGCCGAGCGTGTCACGGACGGCTGACACGGGCACAGCCCGGCCGACGCAAGCCGTCGACCAGCCGGCCGAGCCCCCGCTACCGCAGCCCCGTAGACCTCCGCAGCGCCGCCTCGATCAGCCTGCTCACCAGTTCCGGGTAGCCGATCCCGCTCTTCTCCCACATCTGCGGGTACATCGAGATCGGAGTGAAGCCGGGCAGGGTGTTGATCTCGTTGATGACGAACTCGCCGTCCTCGGTGAGGAAGAAGTCCGCGCGGACCAGCCCCTCGCAGGAGGCCGCCTCGAAGGCGTCGACCGCGAGCCGCTGGACCTCGGCGGTCTCCTCGGGCGTGAGCGGCGCCGGCACGATTCCCGGGGTCGAGTCGATGTACTTCGCCTCGAAGTCGTAGTACGCGTGCTCCTGCGGCGGCGGGATCTCGGCCGGTACCGACGCGCGCGGGCCGTCCTCGAACTCCAGGACCCCGCACTCGATCTCGCGCCCCCGCAGCGCCGCCTCGACGAGGATCTTCGGGTCGTGGCTCTGCGCCTCGGCGATCGCCTCGTCCAGGCCGGAGAGGTCGTCGACCTTGGTGATGCCGATCGACGAACCCGCGCGCGCGGGCTTCACAAACAGCGGCCAGCCGTGCTCGCCCGCGAAGTCGATGATCTTCTTGCGGGCGGCGGACTCGTCCCGCTCCCACTCGCGCGGCCGGATCACCATGTACGGGCCGACTTTGAGCCCGAAGGAGGTGAACACCCGCTTCATGTACTCCTTGTCCTGGCCGACGGCCGAGGCGAGCACGCCCGAGCCGACGTACGGGACCCCGGAGAGCTCCAGAAGGCCCTGGAGGGTGCCGTCCTCGCCGTAGGGGCCGTGCAGGACGGGGAAGACGACGTCGACCTCGCCGAGCGCCTTGGGCACCGATCCGGGCTCGCTGTAGACGACTTCACGGTTCGCGGGGTCCACGGGGAGCACCACACCGCCCTCGTGCGACTCGGCGAGCTCCGTGACGTTCGGCGTACGGCGGTCGGTGATCGCCATGCGTTCCGGTTCGTCGGCGGTGAGCGCCCAGCGGCCGTCCTGGGTGATGCCGATCGGCAGGACGTCGTACTTCGTCCGGTCGATGGCCTTGAGGACGGCGCCGGCGGTGACCACGGAGATCCCGTGTTCGGAGCTGCGCCCGCCGAACACGACGGCCACGCGCGGCTTGCGAGGCGGCTGCTCAGGGCTCTGGGGGAGGTTCTCGGTGCTCATATCGCGTTGAGAGTACCCGTTGGTAGTGCCCCGATACAGCGTCCGCCCCGGTGGTGGACGAGGCGAACGGCGAGGTCGTAGCTCAGTGTCGCTCGGGCTTCGCGCTGCGCGACATCAGCTCCTTGACGGCGACCACCGGGGACTTGCCCTCGTGCACGATGCCGACGACGGTCTCGGTAATGGGCATGTCGACGCCGTGCCTGCGGGCCAGATCCAGCACGGACTCGCAGGACTTGACGCCCTCGGCGGTCTGCTTGGTGACCGCGATGGTCTCCTGGAGGCTCATGCCCTTGCCGAGGTTGGTGCCGAAGGTGTGGTTGCGCGACAGCGGCGAGGAGCAGGTCGCCACCAGGTCGCCGAGCCCGGCGAGTCCGGAGAAGGTGAGGGGGTCCGCGCCCATCGCCAGGCCCAGGCGGGTCGTCTCCGCGAGACCGCGCGTGATGAGCGAGCCCTTGGCGTTGTCGCCGAGCCCCATGCCGTCCGCGATGCCGACGGCGAGGCCGATGACGTTCTTCACGGCACCGCCCAGTTCGCAGCCCACCACGTCCGTGTTGGTGTACGGGCGGAAGTACGGCGTGTGGCAGGAGGCCTGGAGGCGGGTGGCGACCGCCTCGTCGGTGCAGGCGACCACCGCGGCGGCCGGCATCCGGGCGGCGATCTCCCGGGCGAGGTTGGGTCCGGTGACCACGGCGATGCGGTCCTGGCCCACCTTGGCGACGTCCTCGACGACCTCGCTCATCCGCATGGCGGAACCGAGTTCGACGCCCTTCATGAGCGAGACGAGGACGGTGTCGGGCGCGAGCAGCGGGGTCCACTCGGCAAGGTTGGCGCGCAGGGTCTGCGAGGGGATCGCAAGGACGGTCAACTCGGCGTCGCGCGCGGCCTCGGCGGCGTCCGCGGTCGCCCGGAGGTTCTCCGGGAGTTCGACGCCGGGGAGGTAGTCCGGGTTCGTGCGCGTGGAGTTGACGGCTTCCGCGAGTTCGGGACGCCGCGCCCAGAGGGTGACCTCGCACCCCGCGTCGGCGAGCACCATGCCGAAGGCGGTACCCCATGAACCGGTGCCGAAGACGGCCGCCTTGACGGGCTTGCTCACTTGCTCTTCTCCCCCTCGTGACCGCTCTGGGCCTGGGTCCGGCGCCGCTGCTCGATCCGCTCCCGGCGTGGGTCGTACGCCGTCCCGGGCGCCTTCTCGCCGCGGATGATCTCCAGCTGGGCGGTGATGGCGGCCATGATGACCTCGGTGGCTTCCTTCAGGAGGTCCTGGGTCATGTCCTTGCCGTAGAAGCGCGTGAGGTCCACGGGCGGGCCGGCGAGGACGTGGTGCGTCTTGCGCGGGAAGAGGTGGAGCTTCTTGGCGTAGGGCGGCAGCACCTCGTTGGCGCCCCACTGGGCGACCGGGACGACCGGGCACTTGGTCTGAAGGGCCACGCGCGCGGCGCCGGTCTTGCCGATCATGGGCCACTGGTCGGGGTCGCGGGTGATGGTGCCCTCGGGGTAGAAGGCGACGCATTCACCGCGCTCCACGGCCTCGATCGCGGCCCGGAAAGCGCTCAGCGCGTCAGTGCTCTCGCGGTAGACGGGGATCTGACCGGTGCCGCGCATGACGGCGCCGACGAATCCCTTCTTGAAAAGACCGCTCTTCGCGAGGAATCGCGGAACGCGCCCGGTGTTGTACTGAAAGTGCGCGTAAGCGAAGGGATCGATGTGCGAATTGTGGTTGACCGCGGTGATAAATCCGCCGTCGGCCGGAATGTTCTCCAATCCGCGCCAGTCCCGCTTGATCAGAACCACGAGCGGCGGTTTGGCGATCACCGCTGCCAGGCGGTACCAGAAGCCGATTCTGCGGCGGGGCACGCGGACACCTTCCTCTTGGGCCGGGGGGCCGGACAAGTGTCGCCCCGGGCCGTCTGTCTGTCGAGAACACCGTACGCCCCGCCGCCGACACCGCCAGATGGGCCGCGTGACGACTGAGTGACAATGACCGTGAGAAGAGAAGGACGGAACGCTCGTGCAGTGGACGTTGGTCATCCCGCTGAAACCCCTGGCGCGGGCCAAGAGCAGGCTCTCGGACACGGCCGGGGACGGGGTGCGTCCGGGTCTGGCCCTCGCCTTCGCCCAGGACACCGTGGCGGCCGCGCTGACCTGCCCGGCGGTCCGCGCTGTGGCGGTCGTCACGGACGACGCCCTGGCCGGCCGCGAACTGGCGGCCCTGGGCGCCCGCATCGTCCCCGACGAGCCCCGGGGCGGTCTGAACGCGGCTCTGCGGCACGGAGCGTCCGCCGTACGGTCCGCGCGCCCCGAAAGCGCCCTGGCGGCCCTGAACGCCGATCTGCCGGCGCTGCGCCCCCTGGAATTGGCCCGGGTCCTCGACGCGGCCGGTGAATTCCCGCGCGCTTTTCTCCCGGACGCGGCGGCACTCGGCACGACCTTGTTGGCCGCGGCGGCGGGCGAGGAATTGCGCCCGGCCTTCGGCCCGGATTCCCGGCGCCGCCACCACACCTCGGGAGCCGCGGAACTCCGTCTCGACGACGTCGATTCCGTACGCCAGGACGTGGACACCGGCGAGGACCTGCGAGCGGCGCTGGCGCTGGGGGTCGGCCCCCGGACGGCCGCCGCGGCGGCGCGGCTGCTGATACCCGGGCAGTAGGCTGCGGCCATGCAGGCGACCGCGTACACGTACGACCCCGAAAGCCGCAGCGGGCAGGTGCTGCTCGACGACGGCACCCCGGTGCCCTTCGATGCGCCGGCGTTCGACGCGGGCGGCCTCCGCCTGCTGCGTCCCGGTCAGCGCGTGCGCGTCGAGACGGACGGCGAGAAGATCACCCTGGTGACCCTCCAGACCTTCTGAACCCGCTCAGTCCTTCTGAACTCTCAGCCCGGCTGAACCCGCTCAGTTCTTCTGAACTCTCAGCCCGTCTGAGCCCTCTCAGGCATGTGAAACCCTCCTGAACACGCCGCGGGCCGGACTCCGTCACGGAGTCCGGCCCGGCGCGTGAGTGCCCCTGTGCCCTTACCTCTTGCGGGCCGTGGCCTTCTTGGCGGTGGTGGTGCGGGCGGCCGACTTCTTGGCGGGCGCCTTCTTGGCGGTCGCCTTCTTCGCCGGGGCCTTCTTGGCCGTGGTCTTCTTGGCGGCGGTCTTGCTCGTGGCCGTGGTCTTGGCGGCGGTGCCGGTCGCCTTCTTGGCGGGGGCCTTCTTCGCCGTCGTCTTCTTGGCGGTGGCCGTGGTCTTCTTGGCCGTCGTCTTCTTCGCGGTGGTCTTCTTCGCGGCGGCGGTCTTGGCGGTGGTCGCCTTCTTCGCGGCCGCCTTCTTGACCGTGGCCGAAGCCCCGCCGGTCAGGCTGCCCTTGGGCGCCTTCTTGACCGCGACGTCGTTCTTCGGGAGCTTCTTCGTGCCGCTGACCAGGTCCTTGAAGCCCTGGCCCGCGCGGAAGCGCGGAACGGAGGTTTTCTTGACCCGAACCCGCTCGCCCGTCTGGGGGTTGCGGGCGTAACGGGCCGGGCGGTCGACCTTCTCGAACGAACCGAAGCCGGTGACCGAGACACGGTCGCCAGCGACCGTCGCGCGGACGATGGCGTCCAGGACCGCGTCGACCGCGTCGGCGGCCTGCTGGCGGCCGCCCACCTTGTCGGCAATCGCTTCTACGAGCTGCGCCTTGTTCACGTCTTCCCCTTCGGAGACATTGCCCGAACGAAAGTGTTCAAGCGTTTTCGCACGTTAGGCAGATATATACCGCAAATCAAACACGAAACGGGCTTATCACCCTTGTGCCGCAACGAACTCGGCCGCTCTGGACTTGTTCAGCGTTCCTCTTCCGGGATTCGACCCGCGTCGAGGTCAGCGGTGAACCGCTCCAGACGCCTTGTCGCTTCGACGACGTCGTGCTTGGCCGCGGCCGTAATGACCAGCAGCTTCCGGGTCAGCGCCATCCGTACGCCCTCCGGGACTTGCAGTGCGCGCACTCTTGCGTGCGCTTCCTTGAGTTGGTCCGCGACTGCCGCATAGAGCTCGAGTTGGCCGTCGTGTTCCATGCACAGATTGTGCCATCTGGGGCGAGTTGTCGCCTGCCAGGGGTGCAACTGCCGCCTGAAACGGCCTTCCGGGCACATGGGGAAGCCACGGTGACAAGGGACGCGTACCCCGACAACACCCTTCTTAACGTGGGAAGTTGAGCGGGTGTGTCGCACGGCGCGGGGCAGTCCGGGAGCAGACACGGCCGTACCCCCGATCGGGCTGATCGGGGGTACGGCGGGGGTGTTGGGGTGGCCGAAACTCGACCTGTTCAGTTGCTCCGAAGGAGGGGCGGCGTCACCCCGGGAGGGGCGCCCCGGGGTCAGACCTGAAGCGTCCGCGGCTTGAACGAGGGCCGCTTGGCCTCGTACGCCGCGATGTCGGCCTCGCTCTGGAGGGTGATGGAGATGTCGTCCAGGCCGTTCAGCAGCCGCCAGCGGGAGTTCTCGTCCAGCTCGAAGCTCGCCGTGATGCCCTCGGCGCGCACCTCGCGGGCCTCGAGGTCGACGGTGATCTCGGCCTCGGGATCCTTCTCGGTCAGCTCCTGGAGCGCGTCCACGATCTTCTGGTCCAGAACCACCGTGAGCAGGCCGTTCTTCAGCGAGTTACCGCGGAAGATGTCGGCGAAGCGGGAGGAGATCACGGCCTTGAAGCCGTAGTTCTGCAACGCCCACACCGCGTGCTCACGGGAGGAACCGGTGCCGAAGTCGGGGCCGGCGACCAGGACCGTGGCGCCCTCGCGCTCGGGCTGGTTGAGGATGAATTTCTCGTCCTTGCGCCAGGCCTCGAACAGTCCGTCCTCGAACCCGTCCCGGGTCACCTTCTTGAGCCAGTGAGCAGGGATGATCTGGTCGGTGTCGACGTTCGAGCGACGCAGCGGAACGGCCCGGCCGGTGTGCGTGGTGAATGCTTCCATGACTCTCAGACTCCAGCGGCGGCAGGGGCGTCGGACAGGTCGGCGGGCGAGGCCAGGTGGCCCAGTACGGCGGTGGCGGCCGCGACCTGCGGCGACACCAGGTGCGTACGGCCGCCCTTGCCCTGCCGGCCCTCGAAGTTGCGGTTGGAGGTGGACGCGGAGCGCTCACCCGGGGCCAGCTGGTCCGGGTTCATGCCCAGACACATCGAGCAGCCCGCGTGCCGCCATTCGGCGCCGGCCTCCTTGAAGACGACGTCCAGGCCCTCGGAGACGGCCTGGAGACCGACCCGCGCGGAGCCGGGGACGACCAGCATCCGTACGCCGTCGGCGACTTTGCGGCCCTTGACCAGCTCGGCGGCCGCGCGCAGGTCCTCGATGCGGCCGTTGGTGCACGAACCTACGAAGACGGTGTCCACCTTGATGGAGCGCAGCGGCTGCCCGGCCTCCAACCCCATGTATTCCAGGGCCTTTTCGGCGGCGAGGCGCTCCGAAGCGTCTTCGTACGAAGCAGGATCGGGGACGTGGGCCGAAAGCGGCGCGCCCTGGCCGGGGTTGGTGCCCCAGGTGACGAACGGCGACAGTTCGGCGGCCTCGATGACGACCTCGGCGTCGAACTCGGCGTCCTCGTCCGTCTTCAGGGTCTTCCAGTACGCGACGGCCGCGTCCCAGTCCTCGCCCTTGGGGGCGTGCGGACGGCCCTCGAGGTAGTCGAAGGTGGTCTGGTCGGGGGCAATCATGCCCGCGCGGGCGCCGGCCTCGATCGACATGTTGCAGATGGTCATGCGGGCTTCCATCGAGAGCTTCTCGATGGCGGAGCCGCGGTACTCCAGGACGTAGCCCTGGCCGCCGCCGGTGCCGATCCTGGCGATGATCGCGAGGATCAGGTCCTTGGCGGTGACGCCGTCGGGCAGTTCGCCGTCGACCGTGATGGCCATGGTCTTGGGGCGGACCAGCGGCAGCGTCTGGGTGGCCAGCACGTGCTCCACCTGGGAGGTGCCGATGCCGAAGGCCAGACCGCCGAAGGCGCCGTGCGTGGAGGTGTGGGAGTCGCCGCAGACCACGGTCATGCCGGGCTGGGTCAGGCCCAGCTGCGGGCCGACGACGTGCACGACGCCCTGCTCGACGTCGCCCAGCGGGTGCAGGCGCACACCGAACTCGGCGGCGTTCTTGCGCAGCGTCTCCAGCTGGACCCGGGAGACCGGGTCGGCGATGGGCTTGTCGATGTCGAGGGTCGGGGTGTTGTGGTCCTCGGTCGCGATGGTCAGGTCGAGCCGGCGCACCTGGCGTCCGCTCTTGCGCAGTCCGTCGAAGGCCTGCGGGCTGGTCACCTCGTGCAGCAGGTGCAGATCGATGAAGAGGAGGTCGGGCTCGCCCTCGGCGCGCCGGACGACGTGGTCGTCCCAGACCTTCTCCGCGAGTGTCCTACCCATCGCTTTCCCTCCGGCCGGCGAGATCGTCCACCGGCCCAACTAGAGATCTTGAGGAGACGGCACCCGGCCCCAGTTCACGGGCGCCCGTCACCAGGCCCGTACGGTCACCGGGCCGCTGTGCCTACAAGGGTTGCGCGTCTCACGAAAAAAGGAACTTGCGTTTCACAGAGTGAGACGTGAGTATCGTTTCATGGACAACAGTAGCGGCGTCGGCGTTCTGGACAAGGCAGCCCTTGTCCTCAGCGCCCTGGAGTCCGGTCCGGCCACCCTCGCGGGTCTGGTCGCGGCGACCGGACTGGCACGACCCACGGCCCACCGGCTGGCCGTGGCTCTGGAACACCACCGCATGGTGGCACGCGACATGCAGGGCCGTTTCATCCTGGGCCCCCGGCTGGCCGAGCTGGCCGCCGCGGCGGGCGAGGACCGCCTCCTGGCGACCGCGGGCCCGGTGCTCACACATCTGCGGGACATCACCGGCGAGAGCGCGCAGCTCTACCGTCGCCAGGGCGACATGCGCATCTGCGTCGCCGCGGCGGAGCGCCTGTCCGGCCTCCGGGACACCGTCCCGGTCGGTTCGACGCTCACCATGAAGGCGGGCTCCTCGGCGCAGATCCTGATGGCCTGGGAGGAGCCGGAGCGCCTGCACCGCGGCCTCCAGGGCGCCCGCTTCACGGCCACGGCCCTGTCGGGCGTCCGGCGCCGGGGCTGGGCCCAGTCCATCGGCGAGCGCGAGCCGGGCGTCGCGTCCGTCTCGGCACCCGTACGCGGTCCGTCCAACCGCGTGGTGGCCGCGGTCTCCGTCTCCGGTCCGATCGAGCGTCTGACGCGCCACCCGGGGCGCATGCACGCGCAGGCGGTCATCGACGCGGCGGCCCGCCTCTCCGAGGCCCTGCGCCGCACGGGTTGAGGGCGGTTCCCTGTCGGATCCGGGCCGGCCTCAACGCCGCGGCAGGCCTGTGCACCGACGGGGACATGTCTCACCTTCTCGGGGGCGCGGGGAACCGCGCCCCCGACGACTCACCTACGTCGCGCTGCGAGCGAAGAGCCGAACAGCTCGTGCCGTACGCCGAGTTGGTGCACCGGACGGCGACCCTGGACCAAGCGGTCCCGGACGCAGCGAAGGCCCTCCGCCGAAGCGAAGGGCCTTCATCTCGTACCCCCGACCGGATTCGAACCGGCGCTACCGCCTTGAGAGGGCGGCGTGCTAGGCCGCTACACAACGGGGGCGTGGAGCCTGTAGGCGATGAGTACTCCACCGCCACAGGTCCGAGCTGGTCTACCTGGACTCGAACCAAGACTAACTGAACCAGAATCAGTCGTGCTGCCAATTACACCATAGACCAATGTGGTTTAGACCAGTGCGTACCCCCGACCGGATTCGAACCGGCGCTACCGCCTTGAGAGGGCGGCGTGCTAGGCCGCTACACAACGGGGGCCCTAGCGATCCTGCATGAGAGTCAGCGGGTGCGACCCGGACTGACCCTCCGGGAAGGATCTGTACCCCCGACCGGATTCGAACCGGCGCTACTGCCTTGAGAGGGCAGCGTGCTAGGCCGCTACACAACGGGGGCTTCGCGGAGTTGATCTCCGCTTGCAGATGAGCTCTGCGAGCTGGCCTACCTGGACTCGAACCAAGACTAACTGAACCAGAATCAGTCGTGCTGCCAATTACACCATAGGCCACTGGAACGCAAGCCCCTGCGGGGATCTTGTTCTAGTTCTGCTCCTCCGGTTTCCGGCCTTTCGGCCCGCTCCCCGGCGGCGCAGGAAGAACATTACCCGAAGGTGGACGGGGCTCCAAAACGGGTATCCGCGCCGAGGATCGTGGGGAGTTCGGCGAGGGAAGCGATGCGGTGGGTGCCGTCGGGGGCTTCGACGGTCGCGTACAGGCCCCCGCGGGCGATCCAGACCGAGAGCAGCCCGGCGTCCGCGGCACCCCGCCCGTCGATCTCCGGGTGATCGCCCACGTACGCCACCTGGTGCGGGTCCAGCTCCAGGGCGTCGCAGGCCGCGAGGAAGGCGCCGGCCTCGGGCTTGGAGACGCCCAGCTCGGCGGCGCACAGGATGACCTCGAAGCGGTCGTGGACCCCGAGCACGCGCAGCTTGTGGTCCTGGACGTGGATGCTGGAGTTGGACAGCACCGCGTGCCGGTGGCTGGCGGCGAGGGCGTCCAGCGCGGGCAGGACGTCCGGGAAGAGGGACCAGGCGGTCTCGTAGTGAGCGATGTAACGCTGGAACCAGGCGTCGGCCTCGGCGTCGGTCAGCTCCTCGCCCAGGAACACCCGGACCCGGTCCCGCCGCTGGCCCTGGAAGTCGACCTCCCCGGCCGAGAAGCGCGCCCACTGCGCGTCGGTGACCTCCCGCCACCGGTCGATGGCCTGCTCGACGCTGTCGTGGGCCGCCAGCAGCCCCTCGGCCGCCAGGTGCAGCCCCATTCCGATCCGGTCGGCCCCCCTGTAGTCGAAGAGAGTGTCGTCGACGTCCCAGACCACGGCCCGAATGCTCATGACCCGACGGTAACCCGGGGTACGGAGCCGCGTCCGGGGATTGCCGCCCCTCAGGAGGGGTCGGGCGCGACGAAGAAGTCCGTGAGGAAGCAGGTGACCTCGCCGGACGCCGAACGCCCGATCCAGGTGGGGTAGAAGCCGTCTCCCCAGCCGGAGGTGAACGTGACGAGGGTGTGACCGGTGGAGGGGGACGTCACCAGGTGCGGGCCGGGGGACCAGTCGCTGTTCTCGAAGGCGTCCCACAGGGGCCCCTCGTCCTCCTGCGCCTCCGGGAAGGCCTCCTCGGCCGCGGCGTCGTAGAAGCAGCCGGTCCCGGCGTCCACGCCGTAGCCGTAGAACTCGTCGTCCCCCAGCTCGGCGGGGTCCTGGTCGGGACGCAGGGCCAACTCCCATGACGTGGTGGGCTCGGCGCGTATCACCAGACGAGCTGCCGCGACCCGCAGATGAGGCCGGTCGGCCGGGGGTTCGTCGGGCCGGCCGAGGGTCGCGACGGCAGCCTCCACGCGGTAGCGGCCGGGAGGCACGGAGACCGTGAACGGCTCGATGTCCCCGGAGCCGAGGTAGACGAACGGATCACTGGCGACCACCTGTCCGGTGGGCAGATCGAGCTCCCCGCCGTCTGCCACGTGGATCACGCCGGTGATCCCGGACTCGTACGCGAAGGTGCTGCCCGGCGTGAACAGCCAGGTGTAGTCGCGGGGGGACATCGGCATGACGGGCCTTTCGGATCTTGTGTGCGGGCGAGCCGGAACACTAGTGCCCGCCACTGACACCGACGCGTGAGGGGCGGCGACCGGGATCCCGGTCGCCGCCCCTCACGGGTGCCTTCGTCAGGCGGCCAGCTTCTCCAGGGCCGCGTCGATCCGGGCCAGGGTCGTGTCCTTGCCCAGGACTTCGAGGGACTCGAAGAGGGGGAGGCCGACCGTGCGGCCGGTGACGGCGACGCGGACCGGGGCCTGGGCCTTGCCGAGCTTGAGGCCGTGGGTCTCGCCGGCGGCCAGGACGGCCTCCTTGAGGGACTCCGGCGAGGTCCAGTCGGCCGACTCCAGCTTCTCGCGGGCCGTGCGCAGCAGGGCGTCCGAGCCCTCCTTCATCGCCTTCGTCCAGGACGGCTCGTCGAAGACCGGCTCCGGGAGGAAGAGGAAGTCGACGTTGTCGGTGATCTCCGAGAGGACCTTGAGGCGGGTCTGGGCGTGCGGGGCGATCGCCTGCCACTTCGTCTCGTCGAAGTCCTCCGGCGCCCAGGGCGCGAAGGGGGCCTTCAGCCAGGGCGCGCAGCGCTCGGTGAAGTCCTTCACGTCGAGCATCCGGATGTGGTCGGCGTTGATCGCCTCGCACTTCTTCAGGTCGAAGCGCGCCGGGTTGGGGTTGACGTCCGCGATGTCGAAGGCCGCGATCAGCTCGTCGGTGGAGAAGATGTCCTTGTCCGCCGAGAGCGACCAGCCCAGCAGGGACAGGTAGTTGAGCAGGCCCTCGGGCAGGAAACCGCGCTCACGGTAGAGGTTGAGGGACGCCTGCGGGTCACGCTTGGAGAGCTTCTTGTTGCCCTCGCCCATGACGTACGGCAGGTGGCCGAACTGCGGGATGCCCTTGGCGACGCCCAGCTCGATCAGCGCCTTGTAGAGGGCGATCTGGCGGGGGGTGGAGGAGAGCAGGTCCTCGCCGCGCAGGACGTGGGTGATCTCCATCAGGGCGTCGTCGACCGGGTTGACGAGGGTGTAGAGCGGGGCGCCGTTGGCGCGCACGATGCCGTAGTCCGGGACGTTCTCCGGGGTGAAGGTCAGCTCGCCGCGGACCAGGTCCGTGAAGGTGATCGTCTCGTCGGGCATGCGGAAGCGGACGATCGGCGTGCGGCCCTGGGCGACGTACTCGGAGACCTGCTCGGCGCTCAGGTCGCGGCAGTGGCCGTCGTAGCCGGACGGCTTGCCGGCGGCGCGGGCGGCCTCGCGGCGGGTGTCCAGCTCCTCCTGGGAGCAGTAGCAGTGGTAGGCGTGGCCGGCGTCCAGGAGCTTGGCGGCGACGTCCTTGTAGAGGTCCATCCGCTGCGACTGGCGGTACGGCGCGTGCGGGCCGCCGACCTCGGGGCCCTCGTCCCAGTCGAAGCCCAGCCAGCGCATGGAGTCGAGCAGCTGGTTGTAGGACTCCTCGGAGTCGCGGGCCGCGTCGGTGTCCTCGATGCGGAAGACGAGCGTGCCCTGGTGGTGCCGGGCGAAGGCCCAGTTGAACAGGGCGGTGCGGACCAGGCCCACATGGGGGTTACCGGTGGGCGAGGGGCAGAAACGTACGCGGACGGGTGCGCTAGCCACGCTTGACAACCTTGTTGGTGAGAGTGCCGATGCCTTCGATGGTGACGGCGACCTCGTCGCCGACGGTGAGCGGCCCGACGCCTGCCGGGGTGCCCGTGAGGATCACGTCGCCGGGGAGCAGCGTCATGGCCTCGGAGATGTTGACGATCAGATCCTCGATCGGGTGGATCATCTCGCTGGTGCGGCCGAGTTGGCGCTGCTCGCCGTTGACGGTGAGCTGGATCGTCAGGTCGGCGGCCGTCCCCAGGTCCAGGTCGGTCTCCACCCAGGGGCCGAGCGGGCAGGAGGTGTCGAAGCCCTTGGCCCGCGCCCACTGCTTCTCGCGCTTCTGGACGTCGCGCGCGGTGATGTCGTTGGCGCAGGTGTAGCCGAAGATCACGTCCTTGACGCGCTCGCGCGGGACCTCGCGGCACATACGGCCGATGACGACGGCCAGTTCGGCCTCGTGGTGGACGTCCGCGGAGAAGGAGGGGTACTGGATCTCGTCGCCGGGGCCGATCACCGAGGTGGACGGCTTGAAGAAGGCGAACGGAACGTCCGGGACCTCGTTGCCCAGTTCCTTCGCGTGGTCGGCGTAGTTACGGCCGTACGCCACGACCTTGTTGGGGAGCACCGGGGGCAGCAGCCGCACCTTGCTCAGCGGGACCTTCGTACCGGAGAGCTGGAAGTCCGCGAACGGGATGCCCTTGATGATGTCGAGGACGAGTTCGTCCGGCTTGTCGCCCTCGACCGCGCCGAAAGCGACATTCCCGTCGATGGAGAATCTGGCGATGCGCACGGGATCTGGGCGCCCCTCACTGAGAACTGTGCGTACGTGGGCCGGCCGGCGGGTGCGACGGCCGACTCTGGACGGCTCCAGGCTAACCGGTCCGGGCCCTCCGTCGTCGGGCGGCGGGGCAGGTGGACGGGCCGCGGGCACCCGTCACTCCCCGGCCATCCCCTGGCCAGAAACCGCTTGTCGTGATCGCTTCATGCTCTTTAGGGTGATCTCCGCGAATGCTGCTCAGCGCATTCACAAAAGAGGGGATTTCATGAAGTCGAAGCGTAAGGCTCTTTCTCTCGCCATGGCGGTTCCCGCTGCCGCCGTGGCGGTTCTCGGTGTGGCCCCCATGGCACACGCGGAGGCCAGGGAGAGCTGTCCCACCTGGGCGAACGACTGCGCCGTCTTCTATTTCAACAGCGGACTCTCGGGGTCGCGCACCGCTTTCACGGACGACGGCGTCTCCAATCTCGCGGGTTACACGTACCTGACCCCCGGGAGCGGCAAGGGGCAGGCCGTGAAGAACAACGCGGCGTCGTTCTGGAACGCCAGCGTCGACCACATCGCCACGGTGTTCTTCAACAGCAACTACAGCGGCGCCTGCGACACGTTCGCTCCTCTGGCGGACGCCAACAAGCTCGCCAGGACGTACAACGAGAACGCCTCTTTCGATTTCAACCGGAACGGTACCAACTGCTACAAGTGGAACTGACCGGCCACCTGTAGGGAAACATAGAAGTGCATTTCAAGAGACATCTGGGCTCATGAGACGTTTGGCGATTCCCGTTCTGTTCCTGACGCTGCTGGTCGGCTGTGCCTCGCAGGAGCCGTCGGCCTCGGGCACCTCAAGCGCTTCCCCCTCGGCACAGGGGAGCATCCCGCGCCCCTCTTCACCGGCGGGCGCGAGCTACACCTTCCGGCTTCCCCTCGCCGTGTACAGCTACAGCGACGCCGACTACGAGGTGATCCGCTCGGCCGAGCAGGTCCTGGCCCGGGACTGCATGAAGGACTTCGGCCTCTCTTATCGCCCCGCGAAGAATCCGGCCCCGGCCGATGCTCAGGATCGCCGGTACGGGCTGACGGACAGGGCGAGCGCCGAGCGGTACGGATACCGGATGCCGCCGCGGCCCGAGACCCCGAAGGCGAAGCTCACGGAGGACCAGATCAAGGTCCTCTACGGAAACAGGTCCGCCCCGGCCCCCGCCGCGAAGAACCCGCAGCTGCGGTACCGGGGAAAGAAGGTGCCGGACGAAGGCTGTCTCGGCGCGGCGGTGCTCGGATTCCGCAAGCCCTACGAGGACGTGGCCGGAGCAGAGGTGGCGAGCCGGATATCGACGGCGAGCTACGAGAATTCGCAGAAGGTCCCGGAAGTCCGGGCGGTCTTCGGGAAATGGTCCTCCTGCATGAAGCAGAAGGGATACGACTACGCCTCCCCCATGGCGGCGATGGCGGCGCCCGCATTCGTCCGGGGCGAGGTGTCGGCCGTCGAGAAGGACACCGCCCAGGCCGACGTCTCCTGCAAGGAGAGGACCGGACTTGCGGACGTCTGGTTCGCCGCGGAGTCCTCGATCCAGAAGAGCATGATCAAGGCCGACGCCGAGGCCCTGCGGAGACTGGGCGAGCTGCACGAGAAGAAGCTGCGCGCGGCGCGGAAGATCCTGGCCGGGGCCTGACACGAAGAAGGCTCCCCGGCCTGCCGGGGAGCCCCTTCGGTGGCCCGTGGGCCTCGTCGACTACTCTGCGGCTGCGGAGACCGGGATCTCCATCAGGACCGTCCGCCGCGGGTTGGCGGTCTGGGCCGGGAGATCGAGGGTGTGCTCCGGCTGCTCCGGGGTGTGCAGTTCGCCGGCGTTCTTGACGTGCACCAGCGTCGTGCGCCGCGGGTTGGCAATGTTGCGGAACATCATCGTCGTCTTCACGGTTGTACTCGACCTCGGATGTGGTGGGTTCGACAGAAGTGTCACTCTTGTAAAGCGTCAGGCTATGCGCGCCATTCCCCTCTGCCGTCGCGAAGACTCAATGATCGGCATGTGAGTTTGCTCACTGACGTGCGGGCAAACCGGACAATTGTGAGCCGCAACCCACCCCAACGAAACGGACATTGACTCCCTGAAGCCCTCATTCCGCTCCTGATCATGGCGACTGGGACACCCTTGACCGGGGTGGGACTCGCGGAGAGATGCCCGATTTCCACCAGAACTGTTTCCACGTCGGGTGACTCAGTCCTCACTTGGTGTCACCTAGGTCACGGTCTGACCCATGGACCTTGTTGGAGATCCGGCACTGTGCTGGAATTCCACGGACCGCTGCGGGATCGAGCCGGCGCACAGGGGGCGCAGGGAAGCGCCGAGCGGCGGTGAGACAGGGGGAGCAGCGCCGGGTCACTCATGATCCACCGGGGTGCGCATTCAGGGCGCTCCCCACAACGCCGACACCGTGCTTCTCCGTTCTGCGGAGAGGTGCCTGGTCCAGAGGTTGCGACGCTAGTGCAGGGACGTTTCAAGAGGGATGGCAGCGCTTCGGCCGAGCCGGAGCGGCACGGCGGGACTGGCCCCAATGTCGGCAGTTCCTCCCCCCAGCACGCCCAGAACCCGGGCCCGGCTCCGTCGGCTGACGGCGGCCCCGGCCGTCTCGGCTCGTCGGCGTCCTCGGGCCCGGCGGCTCCGGCGACACCACCGGTGAAGCCCCCGAAGGGCCCGACCGGCCCCGGATCGCGAATAGCCCTGCGCAACTGGCGGATCTCCACCCGCCTGGTGTCGCTGCTCGCGCTCCCCGTGGTGGCGGCCACCTCGCTGGGCGCGCTGCGCATCAACGACTCCATGGACGACATCCAGCAGCTCGACAACATGAAGCTGCTGACGGAGATGACCAAGCAGGCCACCGAGCTGGCGGCCGCGCTCCAGGACGAGCGCGACCAGTCGGCGGGCCCGCTGGCGCACGACTCCACGGCGAGCAACATCACGGTCAAGGGCTACCGGGACAAGACGGACCGGGCCGCGACCAACTTCGTCAACGCCGCCGAGGACATCGACACCTCCAGCAAGGACGGCAACCTCCAGGGCGTCCGCGACAGCCTCGTCGGCCTGGTCCGCGACCTGGACACGCTGAACAAGATCCGCACCGACGCCTACGACACCAAGGGCAACGCGACCCAGACGGTGGAGTCCTACCACCGGCTGATCACCCACCTGCTGGACCTCTCCCAGGACATGGCCGAGGCCACCAGCAACCCGGACATGATCCAGCGCACGCGTGCCCTGGCGGCCTTCTCCTCCGCCAAGGAGTACGCGTCCATCCAGCGCGCGGTCCTCGCCGCGGCCCTGCCGGACAACAACAAGACCCTGGGCAATCTCTCCGAGAACGACCGGCTGTACGCCCAGGGCGCCCTCGACAGCGAGGAGTCCGATCTCAGCACCTTCCGGAGCATCTACGGCGACGACGACGCCGAGGCGCTCCTGAAGCCCATCGAGAGCGGCAACTCCACCATCGAGGCCTCCGACCAGTACGCCGACCGCGCCTTCGGCCGGCCGGAGGGCCTGGCCGACCTGGACCGGCGCTCGTACAAGGACTGGGTCGACGACAGCTCGACCAAGATCCAGCAGATGGGCAACATCGAGCACACGCTGCTCGAGGACATGGAGCAGAAGGCCCGCGAGCTGCGCAGCGCCACCGAGCGCGACGCGATCATCGCCGGTGCCCTGATCCTGCTCGTGCTCGGTGTCTCCCTGGTCGGCGCCTTCGTCGTCGCCCGGTCGATGATCCGCTCGCTGCGCCGGCTCCAGGAGACCGCCACCAAGGTCGCCCAGGACCGGCTGCCCGAGCTGGTCAAGCAGCTCTCCGAGTCCGACCCGCAGGACGTCGACACCTCCGTCGAGTCGGTCGGTGTGCACTCCCGGGACGAGATCGGCCGGGTGGCCGCGGCCTTCGACGACGTGCACCGCGAGGCCGTCCGCCTCGCCGCCGAGCAGGCCCTTCTGCGGGGCAACGTCAACGCGATGTTCACCAACCTCTCGCGCCGCTCGCAGGGCCTCATCCAGCGTCAGCTCTCGCTCATCTCCGAACTGGAGTCCCGCGAGGCCGACCCGGACCAGCTGTCCTCGCTGTTCAAGCTCGACCACCTCGCGACGCGTATGCGCCGTAACGGTGAGAACCTCCTCGTCCTCGCCGGTGAGGAGCCGGGCCGCCGGTGGACCCGTCCGGTCCCGCTGGTCGACGTGCTCCGTGCCGCCGCCTCCGAGGTGGAGCAGTACGAGCGCATCGAGCTGGCCGCCGTGCCGACCACCGAAGTGGCCGGCCGCGTGGTCAACGACCTCGTGCACCTCCTCGCCGAGCTGCTCGAGAACGCGACCTCGTTCTCCTCGCCGCAGACCAAGGTCAAGGTCACCGGTCACGCGCTGCCCGACGGCCGCGTCCTGATCGAGATCCACGACACGGGTATCGGCCTCTCCCCCGAGGACCTCGCGGCGATCAACGAGCGGCTCGCCTCGCCGCCCACCGTGGACGTCTCGGTCTCCCGCCGCATGGGTCTGTTCGTGGTCGGCCGGCTGTCCCAGCGGCACGGCATCCGCATCCAGCTGCGTCCCTCCGACTCCGGTGGCACGACCGCGCTGGTCATGCTGCCCGTCGATGTCGCCCAGGGCGGCAAGAAGCCGCAGCCCAAGCCCGGCCAGGGTGGCCCCGGCGCCCCCGCCGCGGCCCAGGCCGCCGCCGGTGTGGCCTCGGCCCGCCGCGGCGGCAACGGCCAGGGGGGCGCCCTCGGCGGTGCGCCCGGTGGCGCAGGTGCCCTCGGTGCCGGCGCCCCCTCGGGCGGCCGACTGAACGCCGGTCAGGGACCGCGGGCCGCGCTGCCCGGCAGTGGCCAGGGCGGTCGCCCCGGTGCGCCGGGCGGACCGCAGGGTCCGGGTGTCCCCCCGCAGGGCCGGCCCGCTCCGGCGGGTGCCGGGTTCGGCGGCCAGGCGCCGGGCGCCCCGCAGGGCCTCCAGGCCGCGGGTACCGGTGGGCCGGGCCAGGACGCCTTCAGCGCGCAGGACGCCTTCGGCGGCCAGGACTCGTTCGGCGGACAGAACTCCTTCGGTGCCGGCCAGGACGCCTTCGGCTCCCGGACTCCGGTCCCGCCGCAGGCGCAGGCCCCCAAGGGCGGCCAGGCTCCCGAGCAGGGCTCCCGGCGCCGTCGGCCGCAGCTGCCGGGTCGCGGTGGCCCGCGGGCCGAGCTGCCCGGCGGCAACGACCAGCCCCGCACGCCCAGTTGGAGCGACGAGAACGCGCAGCCGCCGGTGCCGCGCGCCTCCCTCGACGTACCGCGCGGCCACGACGAGCAGGACCCGGCGGCCACCTCCCGCATGCCGCGGATCGAGGAGCACCACAGCCCCGCGGCCACCTCGGAGTTCCCCCGCCCGGACTTCGGCGCCCCGCAGAACACCGGCCAGTTCCCGCGGCCCGGTGCGATCGCTCCCCGCAACGACCTCCCGCGGCCCGGTGCCAACGGCGCGCAGGGCACGGGTCAGTTCCCGCGGCCCGGTGCCAACGGCTCTCAGGACACGGGCGAGTTCCCCCGCCCGGACGCCAACACCCAGCAGAGCACGGGTTCCTTCGTCCGCTCGGACGTCTACGGCAATCCGGCCGGGCAGAACGGCGGCTCGGGGCAGTTCCCGGGTCCGCAGGCGTACGACAGCGGTTCGACGGGCCAGTTCAACATGCCGGGCTTCGACGGCAGCTCGACCGGGCAGCACTCCCTGCCGGGCCGTCAGGACCCCGCGCACACGGGTCAGTTCGAGCGCCCCCAGGCGGGCGGTCCCGACTTCGGCGCCCCGCGGCCGCCCATGCCGCCGCGTCCGCAGCAGCGGCCGGTCCGCCAGGAGCCGGAGGCGCTGCCCCCGGCCTCGGGCCCCGGTGACGGCCGTACTCCGCTGTACGACACGCTGGAGACCAACTGGTTCCACGGCGGTCAGGGCGGTCAGAACGGTCAGGGACAGCCGGCCAACGGCAACGGCTCCTCCGCCGCGGCGGCCCCGCGGCCGCCGCAGCAGGCGCCGGCCCCCCAGAGTTCCGCTGCGGCCCCGCAGCGGCCCACGGCCTCCTCGGCCTGGCGTTCCTCTCCGAACGACGATCTCGTCCGGCAGGCGGAGCGCGTGCGGCAGCCGGCGGCGGGCGGTGTCACCACCTCCGGTCTCCCGCGCCGGGTGCCCAGGGCGAACCTCGTCCCGGGAACCGCACAGCAGCAACAGCACCAAACCGGTCCGCAGGTCTCGCGTGCGCCTGACGACGTACGCGGTCGGCTGACCAATCTCCGTCGGGGTATCGCACAAGGTCGTCAGGTCGGCGGCAACGGCCAGACGGGCAGTTTCCCGAACCCCACTCACCAGCAGGAGCGTTAGTTGAGCCCGATGAGCCAGGCGGCACAGAACCTCAACTGGTTGATCACCAACTTCGTGGACAACACCCCCGGGGTGTCCCACACCGTCGTCGTGTCCGCCGACGGTCTCCTGCTGGCGATGTCCGAGGGCTTCCCGCGCGACCGTGCCGACCAGCTGGCGGCCGTCGCGTCCGGACTCACCTCGCTGACCGCGGGTGCCTCGCGGATCTTCGAGGGCGGCAGCGTGGCCCAGACCGTGGTGGAGATGGAGCGGGGATTCCTGTTCCTCATGTCCGTCTCGGACGGTTCCTCGCTCGCAGTCCTCGCCCACCCGGAATGCGACATCGGCCTCGTCGGGTACGAGATGGCACTGCTGGTCGACCGCGCGGGCGCTGTGCTCACGCCCGACCTGCGAGCCGAACTGCAAGGCAGTCTGCTCCACTGACCCGCCCCGGATCCACCCGTCTCACCAAACCACCGTCCGGCCGCCACAATCCCCCCACCGGCCTCACCAGACGGCTTGCCCGACCGACTTGCTGTCCCGCCCGGAGGATTCATGACCCCGCCCACCGCCTCTCATGATCCGTACGCGGAGCCGTACGAGGATGAGGGCGACCAGCCGCTGGTACGTCCGTACGCGATGACCGGCGGCCGGACCCGGCCGCGCTACCAGCTCGCCATCGAGGCCCTGATCAGCACCACGGCCGACCCGGCGGCGCTCATGGGGCTGCTCCCCGAGCACCAGCGCATCTGCCACCTGTGCCGCGAGGTGAAGTCGGTCGCCGAGGTCTCGGCGCTGCTCGCCATGCCGCTCGGCGTGGCTCGGATCCTCGTCGCGGACCTCGCCGAGGCCGGCCTGGTGGCCATCCACCAGCCGGGCGGCGACGAGAACAACGGCGGCGCGCCCGATGTGACGCTGCTCGAAAGGGTGCTCAGTGGACTTCGCAAGCTCTGACGCGGGGCGGGCCACCACCTCCGCGAAGATCGTGGTGGCGGGCGGCTTCGGCGTGGGCAAGACCACGTTCGTCGGCGCGGTCTCCGAGATCAACCCGCTGCGTACCGAGGCCGTGATGACGTCCGCGAGCGCGGGCATCGACGACCTGACCCACACCGGGGACAAGACGACCACCACGGTCGCCATGGACTTCGGCCGGATCACACTCGACCAGGACCTGATCCTGTACCTCTTCGGTACGCCGGGCCAGGACCGCTTCTGGTTCATGTGGGACGACCTGGTCCGCGGCGCGATCGGCGCGGTGGTCCTGGTCGACACCCGCAGGCTCGCCGACTGCTTCCCGGCCGTCGACTACTTCGAGAACAGCGGTCTGCCGTTCGTCGTGGCCCTGAACGGCTTCGACGGACACCAGCCGTACGCTCCCGAGGAGGTGCGCGAGGCCCTTCAGATCGGGCCGGACGCCCCGATCATCACGACCGACGCGCGGCACCGGTCGGACGCCAAGAGTGCCCTGATCACACTGGTCGAGCACGCCCTGATGGCCCGTCTGCGGTAACGCCCTCAGGGTGTGTCGAGCAGATCCCAAATCAAAAGCGTCATACGGCAGTTGTCGTAGATGTACCGGAGCCGGCTGTGGCCTTGGACACGGTCGGCCCCGGTGTTCATAACGTTTCGGCAGAGGAATCGGGTGGTACGGCCACGCATGGTTGCCAACCGGTCTCGCTGCGCTCACAAAGGCCCCGTCTTTTGACGGGGCTCGCTCTTTATGACCGTTTTATCTGGTGCTTACATCACGTGTAATCCCCGCGTACCAATGTTTGGAGGTGCGCAGGACGGCATGCTGGAATGCCTGAACTGCCCAATAGTCAAAGACGTACTCACTAGTCGATGACGTACTGGGCTCTGAGAGACTGCGGCACAACGTAGGTGCCGACCCCTCCGAGAGGTTGTTGGTCGAGTGAGGCGAAGCAAGAACGGTCCCGAGCCGTCGGCCCGGGGCAACTTCACCCCGCCGCCGCGCGGAGCGGCGCCCGCCCCTGTGTCCGGTCCGGAACCGACGGCCGCGCCGCCGTCGAGCGGTGGCCGTTTCTCCCCGCGCAACTGGCGGGTGCCGACCCGGCTGAACGCGATCCTGCTCATACCCGTGATCGTCGGCCTCGTCATGGGCGGCTTCCAGGTCAAGAGCTCGATCGACACCTGGCGGGAGGCCGAGGACGCGGAGAACACCGCGCGTCTGGTGCGGGCCTCCCTCAGCTATGCCGACGCCCTCTACAACGAGCGCGACAGCACGGCGGCCCCGCTGCTGAGCGGCCAGGGCCAGGACAACCCCACGGTCGTCGCCGCCCGCAAGAAGACCGACCAGGCCGCCGAGGTCTTCAACGAGGCCGCCGCGAACATGCCGAAGAAGGCGGGCCTCGAACGCCGCCTGAAGCTGTTCCGGGACGGTGAGGGCGGCCTCCAGACGCTGCGCGCCGGCGCCTACACCTCCTCCAAGTTCACCGGGGTGAAGACCGAGGAGGGCTACACCCAGGTCGCGCACCCGCTGACCGAGTTCGCCAACGAGCTCGGTCTGGGCACCGGAAACATCACCAGCTACGGCCGTACGGTCTACGCCATCGAGCTCACCAAGGCGGCCCTGTCGCTCCAGCGCTCCATCGGCATGCACCTGCTGATCAAGCCGGGCCCCGGGCTGAGCAGCTTCGCCAGCCAGCGGGTCGCCCTGTCCTCGTACGCGTACCTCGAGGGCATCGCCGTCGAGGAGTACGTCGGCGGTGGCACCGCGGCCGACGCGGCGAAGCTCGACACGGCCAAGAAGCAGATCCAGACGGAGGGCGTGGCGCTGGCCAAGGAGGCCGCCGCCAAGAACCCCAACTACGTTCCGCCGCCGTCCAACCCGGTGGTCATGGTCTCCAGCCTCGCCCAGCTGCCGTCGATGGACCAGAGCGCCCGTGAGTCGCTCGCCAAGGACGGCATCACCGCCGAGAACTGGTGGGCGGTCAACACCCTCAAGTACAACGCGTACCGCCAGATCGAGACCGACCTGGCCGACACCGCGGTGAACGAGGCCGCGGACATCGCCGACAACGCCAAGCGGGACGCCTTCATCGTGGGTGCCGCCGTCGTGGTCGCCCTGCTCCTCGCGTTCATCCTGGCCGGTGCCGTGGCCCGCCAGATGTCCCGCTCGATGCGCCAGCTGCGCAACGCCGCCTTCGGCATCGCCGAGCAGCGCCTGCCGATGCTGGTCGACCAGCTCTCCCGCACCGACCCCGGCCGGGTCGACACCCGGGTCGCGCCGATCCCGATCAACACCAAGGACGAGATCGGCGAGGTCGCCCGCGCCTTCGACCAGGTCCACCGCGAGGCGGTCCGGCTCGCCTCCGAGCAGGCCCTGCTGCGGGGCAACATCAACGCGATCTTCACCAACCTCTCGCGCCGCAACCAGTCCCTGATCGAGGGCCAGCTGACCCTGATCACCGACCTGGAGAACAACGAGGCCGACCCGGACCAGCTGGAGAACCTCTTCCGCCTGGACCACCTCGCGACCCGTATGCGCCGCAACGGCGAGAACCTCCTCGTCCTCGCCGGCGAGGAGCCCGGCCGCCGCTGGGACCAGCCGGTCCCGCTGGTCGACGTGCTGCGCGCCGCCTCCTCCGAGGTGGAGCAGTACGAGCGCATCGAGCTGTCCGGCGTCCCGGAGGCCGAGATCCACGGCCGCGCGGTCACCGACCTCGTGCACCTGCTCGCCGAGCTGCTGGAGAACGCGACCACGTTCTCCTCGCCGCAGACGAAGGTCCGCGTCACCGCGACCCGTCTCCCCGACGGCCGCATCATGATCGAGATCCACGACAAGGGCATCGGCCTCACCGCCGAGGACTTCGCGGACATCAACCACAAGCTGGCCAACCCGCCGACCGTGGACGCCGCGATCTCCCAGCGCATGGGTCTGTTCGTGGTCGGCCGGCTGTCCGACCGGCACGGCATCCGCGTTCAGTTGCGCCCCTCGGGCGAGCAGGCCGGCACCACCTCGCTGGTCATGCTGCCCGACGCGATCACCCACGGTGGTGGCGGCGAGCACCAGCCGGCCAACGACGAGTTCACCGTCTCGCAGATCATGCCGGAGCAGCAGTACCAGGGCGAGGACTTCAACAACGGTCTGCCCATGCGTACGGCCGCGGAGCTCGGCTTCGACGACAGCCGCTACTCCGAGGTCCCGGACGACATACGCGAGCTGGACCCGGTCGGCCGTTCCCTGATGCGTGAGGAGCGCCGCGCGGCCCTGGAGGCCCAGAGCCACGACCAGCCGCAGGCCCTCCAGGGCCCGGATCCGTCGTACACCGAGGCGTTCGACGGTCCCCGGAACGCCCCGCAGGGCGGCGGGCAGAACGGCTACGACAGCAACCGCAACGGCTTCCCCGAGCAGCAGCCCGCCGGGTACGACCAGCAGACGTCGTACGAGGAGGCTCAGCAGGCTCCGTACGAGGAGCAGCGGCAGCCGTCGTACGAGGAGCCGGGGCGCCCGGCGTACGACGAGCCGTATTTCGCGCAGAACGGCGGCCTGCCGCAGAACGACCCCTTCTCCACCAACGGCGGCTACCCGGATCCCGCGTATGCGGAGCAGGCCCAGGAGGAGCCCGCCGCGGTGCACGCGGCCGCCCCGGAGACCTTCTCGGGCTTCGAGGAGCGCCGCCACCAGGATGACTGGCCGCAGCCGGACGGTTACCAGGGCGGCTACGCGGACCAGTACGCTCCGGAAACGGAATCCGTGCAGGCCGCTGACGTGAGTGAGCGTGACCGCGTAGGCTTCGAACGTCCGGGGCCGGCCCCCGCCAACGTGGGTCACGAGTTGACCGACGCCGGGCTCCCCCGCCGTGGCTCCACCGGGAGCGGCGCGAACGGCTCGAACGGTACGCGGCACGCGCACCAGGAGTCGCCGGCCTCCGCGCCGGAGAGCAACGGCGGCGGCGACATCTGGCGCTCGGCCAACGACGCGCGGTGGCAGCAGGCCTCCCAGCTCCGGAAGCCCAAGGCGGGCGGGGTCACCTCCTCCGGCCTGCCGCGGCGGGTACCCAAGGCCAATCTGGTCGAGGGAGCCGCCGAGTCCACCCCGCAGGGGGGCCCATCGGTCTCCCGCGCCCCGGAGGACGTCCGGGGCAGGCTGAGCAACCTGCGTCGGGGGGTCCAGCGGGGCCGCAACGCAGGCAGTGAAACGAACGGTCAGGGCTTCGGTTCTGACAGCACCTACAACCAGGAGCGTTAGTGTGAGCCCGATGAGCCAGGCGGCGCAGAACCTGAACTGGTTGATCACCAACTTCGTGGACAACACCCCGGGGGTGTCCCACACGGTGGTGGTCTCCGCCGACGGACTCCTTCTGGCGATGTCCGAAGGCTTTCCGCGCGACCGAGCCGATCAGCTTGCGGCCGTCGCCTCCGGTCTGACCTCGCTGACCGCGGGTGCCTCGCGCATCTTCGAGGGTGGCGCGGTGAACCAGACGGTTGTGGAGATGGAACGGGGATTCCTGTTCATCATGTCCGTGTCCGACGGTTCGTCCCTCGCGGTTCTCGCACATCCGGAGGCGGACATCGGCCTCATCGGCTACGAGATGGCTCTTCTGGTGGACCGCGCCGGTTCGGTCCTTACGCCCGATCTGCGTGCGGAGCTCCAGGGCAGCCTGCTCAACTGACAGACAGACGGTGCGTTTTGGCGTCCCGGGGCCGTAAGGTTTCGGGACGCGGCTCCACAGTGATGGGTGCGCGGCGCAGTCGGAGGAGGAGAGAAAGTGGCAACACCCCCAGGCGGTTCATCTGGCAATTGGTCGTACGGACCTGGCCAGGGTCCGAACGACGGCCAGAACCCGAACCGTTACAACTTCCCCTCCACTCCCAGCCATCGGCAGCAGCCGTACGCGCCCCAGGGCCCCGGTCCCTCGCCGTACGACCAGCCGCCGGCCCCGCGCATCCAGCCCGTGCAGCCGCAACGACGCTCCGAGCCGGCGCCCGCCGGGGCCTCGAACAACCCCCTGGTGCGTCCGTACGCCATGACCGGCGGCCGGACTCGCCCGCGCTACCAGCTCGCCATCGAGGCGCTGGTGCACACCACCGCGCAGCCGCACCAGATGCAGGGCCAGTTGCCCGAGCATCAGCGGATCTGCAACCTCTGCCGGGAGATCAAGTCGGTGGCGGAAATCTCCGCGCTCCTGACGATCCCTCTCGGCGTGGCCAGGATCCTCGTCGCCGACTTGGCGGAGGCGGGCCTGGTCGCCATCCATCAGCCCGGCGGCGACGAGAACGCCGGCGGCCAGCCAGACGTGACACTGCTCGAAAGGGTGCTCAGTGGACTTCGCAAGCTCTAGCGGCGGTCCTTCCCGCTCCACCACCTCGGCGAAGATCGTGGTGGCGGGTGGCTTCGGCGTGGGCAAGACCACGTTCGTCGGGGCCGTTTCGGAGATCAACCCGCTGCGCACAGAGGCCGTGATGACGTCCGCGTCGGCCGGCATCGACGACCTGACCCACACCGGGGACAAGACGACCACCACGGTCGCCATGGACTTCGGCCGTATCACCCTGGACCAGGACCTGATCCTGTACCTCTTCGGTACGCCCGGTCAGGACCGCTTCTGGTTCATGTGGGACGACCTGGTCCGCGGTGCCATCGGGGCGATCGTCCTCGTCGACACGCGGCGCCTCGCCGACTGCTTCCCCGCGGTCGACTACTTCGAGAACTCCGGGCTTCCGTTCGTGATCGCCCTGAACGGGTTCGACGGGAACCAGCCGTACAACCCGGACGAGGTCCGGGAAGCCCTTCAGATCGGGCCGGACACGCCGATCATCACGACCGACGCCCGGCATCGGGCCGACGCCAAGTCCGCTCTCATCACGCTCGTGGAGCATGCGCTGATGGCTCGTCTGCGGTAGCGGACGCGACAGCTTCGAGGGGCCCTTTTCCCTACGAAGGGCCCCTTTGTCGTATCTCGCTGCCACACTGAAATCCTTCGGGAGTCGGGGACGACGGGGGCGCGCATGAGCGTCGAATTGGCTGCGTTACGGCTGGGGCAGACGGTCGCGACGAGTGCGGCACGACTGTGGCTGGGCGGCCGCAGAAGCGAGCAGGAACGCCAGGCCGGGATGTCCGAGCTGGTGCGGCTCCGCGTCCCGGGACTACGCCCTCAACGCAGTGTGGAGCGGCAGTTCGAGGAGATCGCGGATGCGGTGGCAGCCCGACTGGAGCCCCTGCTGGCGCACGAATTCCAGGGGCTGGCCGAGAACGAACGGCTGGCCGCCGCGCACGGCGTCATGGACACCTTCCGTCACGCGGATCTGTCGGACGAGTCGGTGCTCGGATCGGACGCCGACGCGGCGGAGCTGGCTCGCCGGATCCGTCGCGAGGCACCGCAGCCGTTCGGTCTGGCCGAACCCGCCCAGCGCTACTACGACCTGTTGTTCGCCGAGTGCTGCGACTGCTACGTACGTGTCCTGCGCCGCCTGCCGGTCTACTCCGAGCGCGCACTGACCGAGTTGCTCGGCCGCACGACCTCCCTGGGCACCGAGCTGACCCGGGTGCTGGAGCGATTACCGACGCGGTCGCTGTACGCCCCCGAGGGCACGGACGAGGACACCGCGTTTCTGCGGGAGTACCTGGAACTGGTGAGCCGTTCCCTCGACGAGGTCGAGCTGTTCCGGCTCGCCTCCGAACAGATGACACGGGCGAAGCTGTCGGTGGCGTACGTGAGCATGCGGGCCACGTCGGACGACGGACGGCGGCGCAGGGCAGCCGGGAGCCGGCCGCCGCTGCGGCGCGGGCTGCGCGCCTGGGAGGAGTCCGAGGGCACCGGGACCCGCGTGGAGAAGGCCCTCGGGGGCGCCTCCCGGGTCCTGCTGCGCGGCGAGGCCGGGTCCGGCAAGACCACCCTCATGCAGTGGCTGGCGGTGATGGCGGCGCGCAGCGCCTTCCGGGGGCCGTTGCGGGAGTGGAACCAGCTCATCCCGGTCCTGGTGAAGTTGCGCCGGTACGCCGGACGGGACTTGCCGTTGCCCGAGGCCTTGCTGGACGGGGTGGCGGGTCCGCTCACCGGTCACATGCCCAAGGGGTGGATGGACCGGATGCTGCGGGAGGGCAGGGTGCTGCTCCTGGTCGACGGGGTGGACGAACTGCTGGCCGTCGAGCGCGGCACGGTCCGCGACTGGCTTCGCCGGCTGCTGCACGCCTACCCGGACGTGCGCGTGGTCGTCACCTCGCGCCCCGCGGCCGCACGGGTGGACTGGTTGCGCACCGAGGGCTTCACGGTCTACCAGCTGGAACGGATGGCCCCGGCCGATCTCACCGCGTTCGTGCGGCAGTGGCACGCAGCCGTGCGTGAGCAGGGCGACGAACTCCCCTGCTCCGTCGAGGAACTCCCCCAGTACGAGCGTTCGCTTCTGACCAGCCTTCAGGACAGACCGCACCTCCAGTCCCTGGCGACCAATCCCCTGCTGGCCGCGCTGATCTGCGCCCTGCACCTGAGCAAGGGCCGGCAGTTGCCGCGCAACCGCATGGAGCTGTACAAGATCGCGCTGGAGACGCTGGTCCAGCACCGGGACGCCGAACGGCGGGTGCCCAGTGCCGAGGCCGGTCCGCTCACCCTGCCGGACAAGCTCTGCGTGCTGCGTGATCTGGCCTGGCGGCTGTCCGACAACAACCGCACGGAGATCCCGACCGCCCAGGCCCGTCGGTTCGTGACCTCCCGGATGACGTCGATGCGGCACCTGGACGGGGTCGACAGGGCAGCCGTCCTGGACCATCTGGTGGCCAGGTCGGGGGTGCTGCGCTCGCCCGTGGAGGGCCGGGTCGACTTCGTGCACCGGACCTTCCAGGAGTACCTCGCCGCGCAGGACGCCGCCGACGAGGACAACATGGGCAACCTCGTCGAGCGGGCCCACCTCGACCTGTGGCACGAGACGATCATCATGGCGGCGGGACACGCCAACCTGCGTCAGCGGCATGAACTCGTCGACGGCATCCTGGCCCGGGCCGACGTCGAGCACCGGTACACCCGGCGCCTGCGCCTGCTGGCGGCTGCCTGCCTCGAGACGATGAGCACGGTTCCGGACGACCTGGCACGACGCCTGGACGCCGCCCTGGACGCCCTGGTGCCGCCCCGGCGAAGCTCCGAGGCCGGGTCGCTCGCCTCGGTCGGGCCCGCGTTGGTGCGGCGGCTGCCCGGCACACTGGACGGCCTGTCGGAGCGGGCGGCGTGCACGACCGTACGGACCGCTGCCCTGGTCGGCGGCGAGGCGGCGCTCGGCCTGCTGTCCGGGTACGCGGAGGGTGCGAACGAGGACGTGCAGAAGGAACTCGTCGACGTCTGGGAGTACTTCGACCCGGACGAGTACGCGGCGCGGGTGCTGGTCCGGCTCCCCCTGGAGGAGCTGCTCCTACAGGTGACACACCCCGCCCAGTGGCCCGCGGTGCTGCGGTTGAAGGAGGCCCGACGGGTGTGGCTCGACTACGAGTTCACGGACGGGCTGGCCGCGACCTCGGCCCTGGGGGACCTGGACTGGTTGTGGGTCCCGCGGCTGCTCGGGGACAACGACCTCTCCCCCCTGTGTCGGCGGCCGGGGCTGCGCAATCTGGTCGTGGGCGGTGGCGAGCATCTCCCGCTCCTGGACTTCGGGCCGCTGCGCGGTCTGGCCTCGCTGCACAACTTGCAGCTCCAGGACTGGGCGTCCGTGCCACCGCTCGAGACCCTCCCGATGCCGGCCGGCCTGGTGGGGCTGGGGCTCGGCAGGCTGGACGAGGACACCGATCTGGGACCGCTGCTGGAGCGGACGAACTGGACGTCTCTGGCGCTCCAGAGCGGCGGCACCCCGCGAGGCCTGTCCGGCCTGGCGCGCCTGACCCAGCTGACGCATCTGACGCTGTACCACTTCGATCTCCGCACGTGGTTGCCCACGTTGGAGAGCCCGCCGCCCCGGCTGAGCGTGCTGAATCTGTTCAACTGCCGACTGCCCCGTGACCTGGGGCCGATCGGTGCTCTGGATCGACTGCGGCGGCTGGACCTGCGCGCCTGCCGCACGGACGACGAGCAGCCCCTGGAACTGTCGCCCCTGGCCCGAGGCCCGCGGCAGACGCGGCTGACCGTGACGGTCGACTCGAGTGTGCGTCCACCGACCGCCCCGGTCCCCGGCGTTCGGGTGAGACGCCGTTGAACGGCGACGGCCCCGCACTCCCGACCGGGAGCAACGGGGCCGTCGGCGCGCTGAGGGGATCAGTGCCAGCTGTGGGGTGCCCTGAAGCCGCCCTCGCGCTCCAGGCGGCGCCAGCGGGCCTTGGGGCGGCCGGGGTGGGACGGGGTCTCGGAGGGCCGGGCAGCTGCGCGGGCCAGGAGGATCGCCGTGATGGCGGCGACTTCCTCGGGCTCGGCGTGGCCCTTCTCGACGCGGATGTCAGGGGTGCTCATAGGTCACAGTCTCCGTGAGAGAGGTTTCCGCGAGGGTGACGCGGAGGGTCCGCCGGGTTACTGCGGAGGGTTGCCGTGCTTGCGGGAGGGCAGGTCGGCGTGCTTGGAGTGGAGCATGGCGAGGGACTTGATCAGGACCTCGCGGGTCTCGGCGGGGTCGATGACGTCGTCGACCAGGCCGCGCTCGGCCGCGTAGTAGGGGTGCATGAGCTCGGACTTGTACTCCTTGACCATGCGGGCCCGCATCGCCTCGGAGTCCTCCGCCTCCGCGATCTGGCGGCGGAAGATGACGTTCGCGGCACCTTCGGCGCCCATCACGGCGATCTCGTTGGTGGGCCAGGCGTAGGTGAGGTCCGCACCGATGGACTGGCTGTCCATGACGATGTAGGCGCCGCCGTAGGCCTTGCGCAGGATCAGCGAGATCCGCGGCACGGTGGCGTTGCAGTAGGCGTAGAGCAGTTTGGCGCCGTGGCGGATGATGCCGCCGTGCTCCTGGTCGACGCCCGGCAGGAAGCCGGGCACGTCCAGGAGGGTGACGATCGGGATGTTGAAGGCGTCGCACATCTGGACGAAGCGCGCGGCCTTCTCCGAGGCCTCGATGTCCAGGACACCGGCGAGCGTGGAGGGCTGGTTGGCGACGATGCCGACGACCTGGCCGTCCAGGCGGGCCAGCGCGCAGATGATGTTGCGGGCCCAGCGCTCGTGGACCTCGAGGTAGTCGCCGTCGTCGACGATCTCCTCGATGACCTTGGTCATGTCGTAGGGCCGGTTGCCGTCCGCCGGCACCAGGTCCAGCAGGACCTCGCCGCGCCGGTCGGGCGCGTCGGTGGACTCCGCCCGCGGCGGGTTCTCCCGGTTGTTCTGCGGGAGCATCGCCAGCAGGTAGCGGACTTCGGCGAGGCAGGTCTCCTCGTCGTCGTAGGCGAAGTGGCAGACCCCGGAGGTCTCGGCGTGCACGTCCGCGCCGCCCAGGCCGTTCTGGGTGATCTCCTCGCCGGTGACCGCCTTGACGACGTCCGGTCCGGTGATGAACATCTGCGAGGTCTCGCGGACCATGAACACGAAGTCGGTCAGGGCGGGGCTGTAGGCCGCGCCGCCCGCGCACGGGCCCAGCATCACCGAGATCTGCGGGATGACACCCGAGGCCTTGGTGTTGCGCTGGAAGATGCCGCCGTAGCCGGCGAGCGCCGAGACGCCCTCCTGGATGCGGGCGCCCGCGCCGTCGTTGAGGGAGACCAGCGGGGCACCGGCCGCGATGGCCATGTCCATGATCTTGTGGATCTTGGTGGCGTGGGCCTCGCCCAGCGCGCCGCCGAAGATGCGGAAGTCGTGGGCGTAGACGAAGACCGTACGGCCCTCGACCGTGCCCCAGCCGGTGATCACACCGTCGGTGTACGGCTTCTTGGCCTCCAGGCCGAACCCGGTCGCCCGGTGCCTGCGCAGCTGCTCGACCTCCTGGAAGGAACCGGCGTCGAGGAGCAGTTCGATGCGCTCACGTGCTGTCAGCTTGCCCTTGGCGTGCTGCGCCTCGGTCGCCTTCTCGCTGGGGCCGGCCAGGGCCGCCGCACGGATCTCGTGCAGCTCGGCCACCCGCCCGCGCGCGTCCGTCGGCTCGCCCGTCGACTCACTCGGCGCCTCATCCAAAACGGTCATGTAGTGACCTTACGAAGACCCGCGAGGAAAGCGAGCCGTCGACTCCGTACAGTCTCCGGCCCGTTTTCCTGGTGCCACTGAACAGAACCGTGGAGCCATGCAGGCCTTCTGACTGCTCAGGGGGCCTTTCGCTTGTAGGGGTCGCACAAAGTCAGCCCGTGAGAGTCACTTCACACACATGGGTGGCGCATAGCTCCCCCGGAGTGACGCGCAGCCGGAGCGGACGGCCCGCGGCGAGCACCTCGACCGTGTTGTCGGCGCGGATCACCGAGCGCACCGGCCGGTTCCAGACGATCTCGAGGGGTTCACCCGTTCGAGGGGGTTCGGCCACGCAGAGCGTAGCCGTACGGCCCGTGCGGCGGACCAGCACGCTCGCCGGCGCCGACGCGGTGAGCGGTCCCGCAGTGCCCGGCTGCCAGAAGTTCGCAGCGGTCAGACCGAGGCGGTCGACGTGGACCGCCTGGCAGCTGCCGTCGTTGGCGAGGACCGACAGCCAGTGGCGGTCGGCGGCCCGGGCGGCGACGGTACGGCGGGCGGCTCCGGGCAGGAGGACGTAGGCGTACGTGGCGTCCACGGGGTCGGTGCCGTGGTCGAGCCAGAGGGTCTGCCAGCGCCGGGTGCGCCGCTCGGTCGTACTGCCGGTGTTGATGTCGGACCAGGCGCCGGTGCGGTCCTCGCGCAGGGCGTGCACCGCGTCGGGGACGAGCCAGCCGCCGTGTCCTTCCAGATGTGCCCAGCCCGGCCCTCGTACGAAGGTCTGCTCGCCGCCCTCGCCGAGGTTGCGGTTGTCGACGACGGTCTCGACCGGGACGCCGTCCGTGCAGGTGATCCCGGCGCCGAGGCAGACCACGGCGTCCGCGAGGCAGAACCACGACTTGCGGGCCTGGAGCGTCGACTCCAGGCCCTTCAGGTGCTGGCCGATCGCCGCGTACTCGCCGTCGGTGGTGCCGCCTACCCAGCGGACGTCCGGCCGGGGCTCGCCCCACTCGCCGCCCGCGCGGTCGGGGAGGCGTCGGGTGGAGACGGTGGTGCCGGGGAGGCGGTACCAGTCGACGGTGGGCCAGTACCAGTCCGTGTACTGGTCGCTCCGCTTCCCGGTCCACCAGGAGAGCATTCCGGCGCCGGTGTGCCAGCCGCGCGGGTTCTCGCCGTTGCCGCACTCGTAGGCGGCGATGCGGTCGCTCGCCATGGCGATGCCGGCGACGAAACCGGGGCGGCGGTGGACGGCCCGGTCCATGGCGGCGAAGAGGCGGTGGCCGACGGGGGCGGGGGCGGCCGGGACCGGTGAGGCGGCGACCGTGTGCAGCCGGGCGAGGTCGGCGACGCCGAACTGGGGGGAGGTCAGGACCGGCGTGACGGTGTCCCGTTCGATCCAGCCCTTCACCAGGCCGTACCAGCGCTCCCGTTCCGCCGTGCCCGCTCCGCCCGCGAGCAGCGCGACGGCGGCGATGAGCCCGTGGCCGTGGAAGTGGTCGCTGCGCAGCACCTGGCGGTCGTCGCTCTTGAGGTGACCCCGGCTGATGGCACGGCCGTTGACGCCGTCCATCACCAGCCCGTCGTGGATCAGCGGGGCGAAGGCGTGCTGGACGCTGTCGAGGACGGTCCGCCGGTTCGGGTCGGTCACCTCCCACGCGGAACCGGCGAGGAGGGTGAGGAGGCGGCCCAGGCCGTCGAGCAGGACCTGGCCGTAGGTGCCGGAGTAGGCGACCCGGGTGTGCTGGACGAAGGACCCGTCGGCATACAGGCCGTCGCCCCTGGTGACGTACGGGAAGACCGGCGTGAGGGCGTCGCGGGCCAGGGCGATCCGGTCGGGAGCCCGGCCGAGGACGCCGCGCAGGGCGACCGAACGGCACAGGTCGACGCGGTTGGCGCCGGTGGAGGTGCCGGAGTAGTCGGTGAGCAGCGCGTCCGGGATGAAGTGGTCCACGGCGGCGCAGGCCGCTTCCCTGCGGGCGTCGGTGAGGCGGTCGTACAGCGCGGCCGTGATGTCCATGAGGAGCCGGGGGCTGCCGATCTGCCATTCCCACCAGTTGCCGTAGCGGGTGGCGGAGGGGTTGTAGACGGTGGCGGAGAGGTGGTCGAGGCCGCGCAGGACGGCCGCGAGGAGGTCCTCGTCGCCGGTCGAGCCGGTGCCCTGCTGGACGTAGGCCTGAGTCATGGTCCACAGGCGTCCGTAGCTCTGGGTGATGCCCGCCGGGGGGTCGAAGGGGACGCCGGGCCAGAGGGAGGTGGGGGTCGGGGCCATGGCGGCGTAGAAGCCGCGGGCGAGCTCGCCGGTCTCGGCGAGACGGCCGGCGTAGGGCTCGGACGCGGGGTCGTAGCCGGTGCCGAGGGCGATGTCGAGCCAGCGGTGGCGCAGGGTGTCGTAGGGGTCGGCGGCGCCGGCGGCACGGACGGGGACGGCCGGGAGGGCGGTCGTGGACAGGAGCGCCGCCGCCAGTAAGGCGGTTCTGCGGCTCACCAGGGGACTCATCTGCGGGTTCATACGGGGGCATGTACCACTGCGGCAAGGTCCGGCCAACACTTCGCGGATGACGTTGAAACCTTCAAGGAATAGGTCTACGGTCGTTCGCGTTGAGTGGTTCAACGTTCAACATACTCATCCAAAGGAGCCCCGTCATGACGAACACCGACCTGACCGCGCTGACCGGCGACTACACGATCGACCCCTCGCACTCCACGATCGGCTTCACCGTCCGGCACGCCATGGTCACCAACGTCAAGGGCAAGTTCAACGAGTTCAGCGGCTCGCTGCACCTGGACGGCGGCGACCCGTCCCAGTCGACGGCCTCCATCGACGTCAAGATGGACAGCATCGACACCGGGGCGCCGGACCGCGACGGGCACCTCAAGAGCGCGGACTTCTTCAAGACCGACGAGTTCCCCACGATGACCTTCCGCTCCACCAAGGCGGAGGCGCTGGGCGACGAGGACTACCGCATCACCGGCGACCTGACGATCCTCGGCACCACCAAGCCGCTCACCATCGACCTCGAGTTCAACGGCGCCGCCAAGGACCCCTTCGGCAACGAGCGCGTGGGCTTCGAGGGCAAGGCCGAGATCAAGCGCTCCGAGTGGGGCCTGACCTGGAACGCGGCCCTGGAGACGGGTGGCGTCCTGGTCTCCGACAAGATCAAGCTGCACTTCGACATCTCGGCGATCAAGAACGCCTGAGCCGCCGACAGCGCTCAGTCCGTACGTCAGCAGGTGCGCCGGTACGGCAGGTCCGGGAGGTAGGTCTTCCAGGCCGCCTCGGACAGTCCCGAACCGGCGCGCTCGCAGACCTCGCCGATGAGCCGGTCCGGGCTGAGGTCGTAGCGCAGTACGGGGACGTGGGCACCGGAGGCGCGGAGCGTGCCGTCCGGGGCGAACGCGAGGGCGCGGATGTCGTCGCCCGGGGTGGGCAGCGCCGTTCCCAGGAGCGTCTGGGACGCCAGGTCCCACAGGTGCAGGGTGCCGCCCGCCCCGGCGACGGCGAGCGTCCCTCCGTCCGGAGAGAAGGCGAGCGCGGTCACCCCGCCGCCGGCATCGGTCGTCAGGTCGGACGTGGTGCCGTCCAGCACGCCGAGCCGGGCCCGCGCGGCACCGTCCCAGAGCGTGACCCGGCCCAGCACGTCACCCACGGCCAGCCGCGAGCCGTCCGGGCCGTAGGCCGCGGCGCTGATCAGGTCCTCGCCCAGCACCCGCGGCTCCATGCGGTCGGCGCCCAGATCGGCGACCAGCCCCTCCTGGGTCACCAGGGCGGCCCCGTCGGACCGCAGAGCCAGGCGCACGCCGTCCGAACCGGCGGTGACGGAGTCCGCCTCCCGGACGCTGCGCACGGTCTTCACCCGCTGGCGCCGGCCCACGTCCCACACTTCGACGGCAGGCCGTGCCACGGACCGGTACACCAGCAGGGTGCGGCCGTGGAGGTCGAGGGCGAGACCGTCCACCGCGAGCGAACCGCCCGGGGCGGCGCCGATCATCACGGTGGCGCGGACCCGGCGGTGCGCGAGGTCCCACACCGTGATCCTGGTCCGGTCGCGCGGCGGCTGCTGCCCCTTCGCGTAGGGGTTGAGGCCGGTCGCCAGGTATCTGCCGTCGCCGCTGAGCGCCATGAGGTCGGCGCAGGACTCGGTGCCGGGGCACGGCGTGGCCGGCGGCTCGAAGACCACGCGCCCGGCGCGCCCGTCCCGGGTGTCCAGCACCTGCACCCGCCGCTCCCCGCCCGTCTCCGCCAAACGGGCCAGGACCCGGCCGTCGTCGGAGAGTTCCGCCCGGTACGCCGTGGGCCCCTGCCAGGGCGCGGCCGTCGCGGCGCCGAGGGCCAGTGAGCGTACGACGGTCGCGGAGCCGTTGAGATACCGCACGGCTCCCGCGGTCCGGTCGAAGGCGATGTCGTCCCACTCGTCCGCGTCGATCCGACGGCTCAGCACGGGCACCTGTGGATGGGCGGTCCGCAGCACGACGAGCCGGTGGGGTCCGGTGGCCACCAGGAAGGCGCCGGCCCCGCCGGGCCACACCTGGGTCAGTCCGTCGGCCGTGAAGGACGGTGTCGCGCGTCCGCTGCGCAGGTCCCAGCCGTGGATCCCGTCGGCGGCGGCGACCGTGAGCGCGCGGCTGTCCGGGGTGAACGCCAGCGCCTGGTCACGGCAGTCGGCGGGCCGCGCCTTCGCCACCCAGGGCGCCGAGACCTGCCGCCGGTGCGTGACGTCCCAGAGCTCCGGGGCGTGGCCGCCGCCCGTGCACAGGGCGAGCCACCGGCCGTCCGGGCTGGCCGCGACACCGCTCACGCCGCCGGCCGGTTCCGGGAGCCGCAGGGTGGAGCGACCGGTGCGCGGGTCCCGGACGTGCACGCTGCCGTCGTCCCAGTCGACGGCGACCAGAGCGTGCGCGGTGTAGGCGAACGGGGTCTGCATGGCGTCCACGCCGGGGAGTGTCCTGGTCACCCGTCCGGTCCCCACGTCCCACAGCTCGACGCGGTCCCCGGCCAGCAGCGCGAGGGTCCGGCCGTCCGGGGCGACGGCGGCCGGGACGCCGTCCATCAGCTTTCCGGGGCCCGGCACGGAGCGGGTGAGCCGCCGGGTGCGCAGGTCCCAGATCCGGACCCGGTCCGCGGTGACGGAGACCACGGACCGGCCGTCCGCCGTCAGCCGGTGCACGTCGTTGCCGGAGCCGTCGAAACCGGCGTCCGCGCCCGGCACCGCGAACACGTCCTCGTCCCTCTGGGCCATCGCCCCGATCAGCGCCGACCGGGTCTCCGTCGTGTCGGCGAGCCGGGCGGCGGCCACGCTGAGCCGCATCGCGGTGCGCGGGTCGGAGTACCGCATGCCGTCCGCCACGGCGGCGATCCGACGGGCCTCGGCCTCCACCTGGCGGCGGTCGCTCGTCCGGTTCTGCTGCCAGGCGGCGGCCCCCGCGACCAGCGCGAGCACGAGCAGCGCGGCGAGGGCCCCGACGAGTCCGCGGCGCCTGCGGCGCTCACCCCGGCGTGCGGCGCTGCTCGCCGTGAGGAAGGCCCGCTCCTGCGCGGTCAGCGAGGCCCCGGCCAGCTGTTCCCCGGCCGTGGCCAGCCGGGTGCCGCGGTACAGGGCGCCGGGGTCCCGCCCCAGGTCGTCCCAGGCCCGGGCCGCCTCGGTCAGCCGCCGGTGCGTCCGCAACTGCTCCCGCTCCTGCTCGATCCACCCCGACAGCCGGGGCCAGGCGGTGATCAACGCCTCGTGGGCGAGATCGACGGTGCCGTGATCGAGGGTCAGCAGCCGGGCACGGACGAGACGGTCCAGGACAAGGGCTGTGTCGGGGGCGCCGGGAGGGCCTGCGGACGTCGGGCCGGGGGGCCGATCGGCAGCGCCCGGCTGCCCCTGCGCACCCTCCGTCGGTGTCGTGAAGTCGAGTTCCGTGCGGTCGATCGGGCGGCGGGTGTCCTGTGATCCCTCGCCGGGGGTGATGAGGCGGAGCAGGACGAGCCGGGCGAGTTCCGCGTGGTGCGGGGAGAGGTCCGCCCAGACCTCCTCGGCGCTCTGGGCGATGGCCCCGCGGACACCGCCCGCGGCCTCGTACGCCTCCTCGGTCAGCGCCCGGCCCCGGCGACGGCGCCAGGTCTCGCGCAGGACGTGCGACAGAAGTGGCAGTCCCCCGGGCTCGTCGGCGATCTCGTCGACCAGGCGCGCGGTGAGGGCCCGTTCGACGATGTACCCGGCGCTCTGGGCCGGCTTGACGATGACCTCGCGCAGCTCGGCCGGGTCCATCGGGCCGACCAGCAGCCCGGCCTCGCCCAACACGTCCGCCAGACCCCGGTGTTCGGCGCAGCGGCCGTAGAAGTCCGCCCGTACGGCGATGACGACCCGCAGTCCGCTGCCGGGCTCCCGGGCGGCGAGCAGCCGGTCGAGGAAGGCACGGCGTTCGTCCGGGTCCCGGCAGAGGGTGAAGACCTCCTCGAACTGGTCGACGACGACCAGGATGTCGCCCGCGGGCCCTGGCTCACCCGCCGCGACCGACGCGTCCGCCACCCCCGGCGCCCCCGCCGGTCGCAGCGCATCCGCGTGGGTGCGGGCCGGGTTTGCGCCCGGGGTGAGGACGCGGATCGCGGCGAGGTCGCGCTCGGCGCGCAGGGCGGGGATGAGTCCGGCCCGCAGGAGGGAGGACTTGCCGCTGCCGGAAGGGCCGAACACCGCGGTGAAGCGCCGGTCCCGGACCAGTCGGCACAGCGCCGTGACCAGCCGGTCGCGCCCGAAGTACCGGTCGTGGTCGTCGGGTTCGAAGCGGGCCAGGCCCTGGTAGGGCGGCTCCACGTCGTCGTCCAGGCCGACGGCCGCCTCGCGGACCTCCCGCTCGGCCTCCTTCCAGCGGCGCTCCCACTCCCCCGGGTCGCCGCCGCAGGCCGTGGCGTAGGCCAGGGTCACCTGGAGCGAGGGCAGTTGCTCGCCGGCCGCGGCCTGGGAGAGCGCGGTCACGGAGAAGTGCGCCCGGCGGGCGAGTTCGCGGTAGGTGGGGCCGCCGGCCTCCTGGCGGAGCTTGCGCAGTTCGTAGGCGAACCTCGGCACCGGTCCCGCGGCCGGATCGACCGGGGTCTCCCGACGGCCCATGTGCGCTCGTCTCCCCCGTGTCCACGCCCCGTGATGCGGACGCCTGTTCGTCGCGGCCACCCTAAGGAACCGTCCGGACCCCCCGCAAGGTTCCGCCGCCCCTGTCACCAGGGGCTTTCGTTTTGTTCAGGGTGGCGGCCGGGGGCTGCTGAACAACGCGCCGCCCGCTGGACTCGTGGTCACGGGCCTTGTTCCGGAGGCCGTACCGCAGCGTGCGGTCCCCGCGCTCAGACGCCATGAGAGACGACATGACCCTCATCGACAGGGCGGCGACGCCGGCCCCGCACACGGCCCGAGGTGTCCTCACGGGGGTGGGACACCTCGGGCAGACCTCCCCGCCCGTGCCACCTGGCGGACGGCTTGCCTCCCTCGCCCGCCGGATGTGGGCGTACTGGCTCGGGTGCGCGGGCTTCGCGCTGATCCTCGCGACGACGACGGGGCTCGGCCCGCACCGGGTCTGGGGCGCGTGCGCGGCGGTCGGATACGGCACGGCCGCGGTGTTCGCCGTACGGAACTCGCCCCGCCGCGCCGCTTGGGCCGCGCTCCTGGGAGCGGTCCTGGTGCCGCTGGCGGTGCTCGTCGTCTCGGGCGAGGCCCAGTCGGAGGTCGGGGTCGTCGAGCGGTCGGGGGCGCTGCTGCTGCACTCCGGCAGCCCCTACCTTCCGCATCCCGTCCACACGGTGGACTACGACCCGTACCTGCCCGGCATGGCGCTCTTCGGCGTTCCTCGCGCGCTCTTCGGGAACGGTCCGCTCACCGATGCCCGTGTCTGGTTCTGCCTCACCTTCCTGGCCTGCATGGGCGTCGCCGCGGGCTTCGGCCGTCGGCACCGCCGGTCGGACGGGGTGCTGTCGCTGGCCGCGTTCCCCGCGGTGGCCCTGCCGCTGGCCGTGGGCGGGGTGGATCTGCCGGTGGTCGCGCTGATGTGCCTGGGTCTGGCGCTGGCGGGCCGGGGCGGTTCGGGCACGGCGGCCGGTGTGGCCATGGGGGCGGCGGCCGCGCTGAAGTGGACGGCCTGGCCGTTGCTGCCGGTGGGTCTGGTGCTGCTCGCGATCACGGCGGGGCGCCGCACTGCGCTGCGGGCGGGTGTGGCCGCGCTGTCGGTCGCGGTCATGGCGGTCGTGCCCGTAGCCCTCGCCGATCCACACGCCTTCGTCGAGCACGTGGTGCTCTTCCCGCTCGGTGAGGGCGGCGTCCGCTCTCCGGCGACCAGCCCGCTGCCGGGCCGTCTGCTGGCCGAGTACGCCCCGGACGGTGCCGTGCTCGCGACGGGCGGGCTCGTCGTCGCCGCCGTGGGGGTGGCGGTGTCGCTGCTGATACGACCGCCCCGGACCGTCCGCGCGGCGGCTGACCGGCTGGCGGTGGGCCTGGGCCTCGCCATCTGCCTGATCCCGGCGACCCGCTTCGGCTACCTCGTCCTGCCGTTGGTCCTCGCGGGCTGGTTCCGGTACCCGACCGAAACGGGTGGCGCTTCCTCCGCCGAGGTGGTGGACCTCGCTGAGTGTCCAGCCCCGAAGCGCCCGGAATCACGCCACGGGCTCTCCGGTGGCCGCGCGTGACACCTTCCTGACGCTTCGGCACCCCTGCTGCCCGAAGGTCTCCCCCGCACCCTCGCCGGCCAGGCGCTTGGCTGAATCGCGCCCCTTGTGCGGGAGTTCACGGGATTCTCATAATCCATCAGCAGATTTGACCGGCCCATGTCAGAACTTGGGCGTCCCTTTGCCGCCCAGATTTGGCATGCGCTCGCCAAAGCCACCCCCACCTGGAAGGCAGCACCATGAAGAGACTCGTCACAGCCCTCAAGAGATGTCTGGCGGTCGGAGCCGCCGCGCTCGCGATCGCCAGTCTCCAGCCCCTCTCCTCCGCGCAGGCCGCCCCCGCCCCCGTCGTGGGCGGCACCCGTGCCGCGCAGGGCGAGTTCCCGTTCATGGTCCGGCTCTCCATGGGCTGCGGCGGGGCCCTGTACACCCAGCAGATCGTGCTGACCGCCGCGCACTGCGTGAACGGCACCGGCGCCAACACCGGCATCACCGCGACCGCCGGCGTCGTGGACCTCCAGTCCACCAGCGGCCGGGTCCAGGTCAGGTCGACCTACGTCTACCGGGCTCCGGGCTACAACGGCGACGGCAAGGACTGGGCGCTCATCAAGCTCGCCCAGCCCATCAACCTGCCCACGCTGCCCATCGCCACGAGCACGCAGTACAACACCGGCACCTTCACCGTCGCGGGGTGGGGCGCGGCCACGCAGGGCGGTGCCCAGCAGCGGTATCTGCTCAAGGCGACCGTGCCGTTCGTGAGCGACGCCACCTGCCGGTCCTACAGCGGGTACAGCGGGCTCATCGCGAACGAGGAGATCTGCGCGGGGTACGCGGCCGGCGGGGTGGACACGTGCCAGGGGGACTCCGGTGGGCCGATGTTCCGGCGGGACGCGAACAACGCGTGGATCCAGGTCGGGATCGTGAGCTGGGGCATCGGCTGCGCCAAGCCGAACGCGCCCGGGGTCTACACCGAGGTGTCCACGTTCGCCTCGGCGATCGCCTCCGCGGCGGCGTCGCTGTGAGGTGACGGGGTTCTTGACGCGGGTCCGGTGCGGTGTGCCGGGCCCGTGGTTTTTCGCCCCCGCCGCCCCTACCCGTCCCGTCCTCCAGGGGGCGGGCCCCCTTCGACCCCCGTTTCGGGGGCGCTGCCCCCGGACCCCCGCTCCTCAAACGCCGGAGGGGCTGAAGTGCCCGAGCGGTTCCGGAGGGGCTGAAGTGCCCGAGCGGTTCCGGAGAGGCTTAGTGCCCCAGCGGTTCCGGAGGGGCTGAAGTTGCCGAGCGGTTTCGGAGAGACTGAAGTGCCCGAGCGGTTCCGGAGGGGCTGAATAGCGCGAACGGCTGGGAACCTCAGAAGCCTCCCCCTCCGAAGTCCCCGCCGCCGCCGAAATCGCCGCCTCCGCCGAAGTCTCCGCCTCCGAAGTCCCCGAAGTCGCCCGCGGCGAAGTCCGAGCCCGACAGGTCTCCGCCCTCGTAGCCGGTGCCGAAGTCGCCGTAGCCGGAGCCGTAGTCGGCCGCGTAGGCGGGGGTGGCCATCATGGAGCCGAGGACCGTGCCGACGAGCAGGCCGGGGAGGATGCCGCCGCCGAAGTAGCCGCCCGCCCAGGGGCCGTAGGCCGGGCCCGCGTCCCAGTAGGGGCGGCGGCCCTGGTCGGTGTCGACCTCGCGCATCACCGGGTCCCGGCCGTCGGACAGCCGGGTGGCGTCGGCCGCGCACACCGGCACCTCGCGCGCGGCACCGCCCGGCGGCGTCCACGTGGCGTCGGTGACGGAGGGGCCGTGGCGCGGGTCGAAGAAGCAGGGCACCCGGCGTTCGGGCAGCGGCCGGCCCTCGCGGCGGGCGGCGAGCTGGGCCAGCGAGAAGCGGCCGTCCTCCAGGGCCTGGGTGACCCCGCGCACGTCCTCGGGCCGGGTGGCCGCCGCCATGAGCGACTTCGCCTGGTCGTAGGCGTCGAGCGCGCGCTCGTAGTCGGCACGCATCACGTCGTCGGCGCCCGCCTCGGCCGGGTGGAAGTCCAGGCGGTCCAGTTCCTCGCCGAACGCGGTGATGTCCTCGTCCACCACCACCCGCAGCTTCTCCAGCGCGGCCCGCTGCTCCTCGGCGTGCCGGCGCCGGTTGCGGCGCACCAGCGTGTACGCGCCCGCGCCGCCCGCCACCAGGACGGCGCCGACGGTGATCAGCGCGGTGCCGGACATCCCTCCGCCGTCGTCCTGCGCGGACCGCCAGGTCGACGGGGCCGAGCCGCCCATGTTGGTGACCGCGGCGGAGGTGAAGTCGGTGAGCTGGGTGCGGGTGTCCTCGCCCTGGACGGTGGTCACCAGGTTGCGTACGGCCGTGTTCGGCAGGACCACGGAGTCGGCCCGGGCGTCGAAGGCGTCGCCGAGGCGGACCGCGTACAGGCCGGTGATGCCGGTCGCCGTGCGCAGCTTGGTGAACAGGTCCTTCTTCGGGTAGTCGGCGGGCAGCACCGCGACGAACAGCGGTCGGTCCGCCTTGGCGATCCGGTTCGCGAGGGCGTCCGCGTCCTTGGCGGACAGCTGGGCCGCGGCGGCCGGGTCGACGTAGACGGGATTCTTCCGCAGGGCCTGCCCGATCTCCGAGACGCTGGTGCCGGAGTCGGCCGAGGCCGGCGGGGTGCCCGTCGACAGGACGGCCAGAGCCGCCACCACCAGGGCGAGGAGCAGCCCCGGGAGACTTCGGGTCCGTACTACGGCCTGTGCGCTGGCCTTCATACCTCGACGCTACCCGAAGCCTCCCGGATGAGACCTCCGCGAAGGGCCCCGCCCGAAACCGCGGGGCCCTTCCCTCGAGATCCCCTCAAGCTCCCTCAGGCCGCCCGGTACGCCTGGGTCAGCTTCGCCACCGCCTCCCCGTAGCGCCCGGTCAGCAGCAGATGGTCGGCGTCGGCGAAGGGCCCGGCCACGGCGGCCGTCATCCGCCCGGCCGCCCGCTGCTGGACGATCAGCCGGGCCTCGGCGACGAGTGCGCGGCCCGTCCCGTCGGCGCCGGCCCGCTCGGCCCTGCTCGCCGCGGCTCCGAGCGCCTTCAGGGTGGTCTGCCCGCCCTTGGGGACCTTGGTGAGGGTGGTCAGGCCCCAGCCGTAGGGGAACTGCGGGTCGTACGCCGGGTCGCCGACGTTGATCGGCAGCTGGGCCTGTGACCGGGGCCAGGTGACGGGCAGCCGGCCGGTGAAGGGCCGCCTGCCGTACAGGACGTCCGCGACGCCGTCGCCCTCGGTGCCCGGCAGCCAGGAGGCGACCAGGGCGTCGATGGCGCCGAGCCGGTCGCCGATGAGCTGCGGCCGCCCGGAGACGATCAGCACCGCGCACTTCATCGCCGCGCACACCTTGTCGACGGCTGCCTGGTCGGCGGCGGACAGCGCGAGGTCGTGGCCGTTGCCCACGTCCCCGACGCCCTCGGCGTACGGGGTCTCGCCGACGACGACCACGCCGACGTCGTAGCCGCTCAGCGGTGCGGAGGCGTCCTTGGAGTACGTCAGCGCCGCGGAGTTCTTCCGCATGGCCTCCAGGATCGTCGTCCCGGGTGTGATGGCGCCGGACGAGCCCTGCCAGGTGACCGTCCAGCCGCCGGACTGGTTGCCGATGTCGTCGGCGTCGGACCCGGCGACGTACACCTTCTGGGACTTCCGCAGAGGCAGTACGTCGCCCGCGTTCTTGAGCAGCACCTGCGACGCGGCGGCCGCCTCGCGTGCCACGGCCCGGTGACCGGCGGAACCGATCTTCGAGGCGCCGCCGGTGTCGGCGTAGGGCTTCTCGAAGAGGCCCAGCCTGAACTTCTGGGTGAGGATGCGGGAGACGGCGTCGTCGATCCGCTGCTCGCTGACGCGCCCGGCCCGCACCTCCTGGATCAGCGCGGCGTGGAAGTCCTTGTAGGCGTAGGGGGCCATGACCATGTCCACGCCCGCGTTGACGGAGGTCCGGACGTCGGAGGCGTAGTCCCCGGGGATCTGGTCGATGCCGTTCCAGTCGCTGATGACGAAGCCGTCGAAGCCCAGCTTCTGTTTCAGCACTCCGTCGATCATGTCGGCGCGGGCGTGCATCTTGACCGGGCCGAGGCCGTCGCCGACGACGTCGAGGGAGGAGTAGGACGGCATGACCGTGCCGATGCCCCGCTTCACGGCCTCCTTGAAGGGGGCGAGATGGACGGCTTCGAGCTGCTGCCGGGTGACCGTGGTGACGCCCTGGTCGATGGTGTACGTCCCCGTCGTGGACGAGCCGTAGGCGGTGCCGCCGTCGCCGACGAAGTGCTTGGCGGTGGCGAGGACCTTGTCGTTGCGGTCGAGGTCCGTGCCGTTCCTGGCCCCTTGGAGGCCCTGGATGATCGTCTCCATGGACTCGACGAGGGCCGGGTCCTCGCCGAAGGACTCGTAGGAGCGGCCCCAGCGTTCGTCGCGGGTGACGCAGAGGCAGGGCGCGAAGTCCCAGGGGACGCCGGTGGCGCGGACCTCGGCGGCGGTCACGGCCCCGGTCCGCTGGACGAGTTGGGGATCACGCGTGGCGCCGAGTCCGATGTTGTGGGGCATGACGGTGGCGCCGACCAGGTTGTTGTGACCGTGGACCGCGTCGACGCCGTAGATCAGCGGGATCTGGAACCGCGTGGCCCGCGACCGGAGTTGGAAGGAGTCGATCATCTTCGCCCAGGCCTCGGGGGTGTTGGGCGTGGGGGTCGAACCGCCGCCGGACAGCAGCGAACCGAGGTCGTAGGCGGTGACGTCGGCCCCGCCTCCGACGGCTCCGCGCTCGGCCTGGGTCATCTGCCCGGCCTTTTCCGCGAGGCTCATCCGGGAGAGCAGGTCGGCGACCCGTTTCCTCACGGGGAGCTTGCTGTTCAGATACGGCAGTCCGTGCGCGTCGACGACGACCTGCGGAGTCTCGGCGGGCGGCTTGGCGCCGGTGACGGTGAGCTTGAGGGGGATGGTCTCGGCGGACTCGGCGCCCTTGTCCTTGAGGGTCGGGACCTGGATGGTCCTGGTCGCGCCGGAGGCCGTACCCGCCGGGAAGGTGAGGGTGCCGGAGACGGGGGCGTAGTCCTTGCCGGGAGTGGCGGTGCCGCCGGCCGTCTCGTAGGCGACCGTCACGGGGTCGCCGAGCGGGGCGGAGCCGGTGGTGGCCACGGTGACCTTGATCCTCGCGGTCCCGCCCTCCCGGACCGGGTGCACGACGGAGTCGGTGCTGACGCTCGCGCGCAGCGACTGGTCGGCCCGGCCGTACAACTCGACGCCGTCCATGGCGAATCGGCCTGGCGTGCCGACCGGGAGGGTGACTGCGTAGCCCCAGGTCCCGGTGAGTCCGAGGACCTGGTCGATGCCGCCGACGGGCTGGTAGTCGGTGCGGTAGGTGAAGTCGGTGAAGGGGAGCTCGATCTGCTTCCAGCCGGTGAAGTCGTCGGTGAAGGAGGTGGTCCACAGCTCGGAGGCCTCGCCATTGGCGCCGCCGTCCTTGAGCTCGAAGGCGACCTTCTTGCCGTTGTTCTGTCCCTCCCACCAGAAGCGGACGCCCTTGCGGGCGGACCAGTCGTGGGCGGGCTCGGCGAAGGCGAAGTCGTGGGTGAAGCCGCCGTAGCCGCTGATGTCGTAGGTGCCGGCGAGAACCTTGTCGCCCTCGGGGGCGTCGCTTCGTGTGCTCAGCTGAAGGGCCGGCGGGTCGTCGTTGTCGCCGCCCCAGGTGAAGATGCCGCCCGCGGGCGGGCTCGCGAAGGGGACCTCGCCCTCGAAGCGGTCGACGGGGATCGGGGGCGGATCGTCGGCCGCCGCGCGGGCGACCGCCACGGGCAGCAGGGAGGTGAGCAGGGCGGCGGAGACGAGCAGGGCGGTTCTTCGCATGGACCTTCCCTCGGCTCTCAGTGGTGCACACAGGACTTACGTCACGGCGTGAGTGAACTGAGAGCACACAGATCCGTCAAGGCACTCCGTCGGCCATCGCGTGCCGGGCGAGTTGTACGACCGCAACCCGACCGGTGCACAACAGTGGTCGCAGGGCGGGTCGTTCGTTGCTGTGCTGGAGACATGAGACGGGGTGTCGTCGCGGTCGCCGGAGTGGTCGCCGCCGTAGGGCTGTTGAGCGGGTGCGGGGCCGAGATCCTGCCGTTGGTCGCGGTGCGGGTCGATGACGCGGGCGCGGCCGAGGTCGTGCTGCGGCCGTGCGGGGACGACCTGGTGACGGGGCCTTCCCTGGAGGGCGTGCCCTCGGACCTCTTCGGTCAGGAGGACTCCGGGCGGAACGTGTCCGGGTGGGAGGCGCCGGGCAGCCGGCGTCCGGTGGACGCCGAGTTCCCGATCTTCTCGCCGCCCGGCGCCTGGCATGTCCTGCCGGTCGGCGAGCAGCGGCTGCTGCCCGGACACACCTACCAACTCGCCTTCGGCAAGGACGAGTACAACTACGAGTACACCGGCATCGTGACCTTCACGGCCGCCGACCTCGCACGCCTGACGCCCGGTCAGGTCTGGGCCGACGACCGGGCGATGAGCCTCGGCGAGTTCGAGAGGCTCGCCGAGGGCTCCTGTTGAGCGGGGGCTACTCCGCGGGCTCCACCCCGGCCCGCAGCAGGCCGTACGTGTAGGCGTCCTCCAGGGCCTGCCAGGACGCGGCGATCACGTTCTCCGCGACGCCCACCGTGGACCACTCGCCGGAGCCGTCCGACGTGGAGATCAGGACGCGGGTGGTGGACTGGGTGCCGTGCACGCCCTCCAGGATGCGGACCTTGTAGTCGACGAGCTCGAGCTTGGCGAGCTGCGGGTAGATCTTCTCCAGGGCCACGCGCAGGGCACGGTCCAGGGCGTTCACCGGGCCGTTGCCCTCCGCCGTGGCGACGATCCGCTCGCCCTTGGCGAAGAGCTTCACGGTGGCCTCGTTGGCGTGGCTGCCGTCGGGGCGGTCCTCGACGATCGCCCGCCAGGACTCGACGGCGAAGTACTTCAGGGGCCTGCCCTGGACCTCGGCGCGCAGCAGGAGTTCGAAGGAGGCGTCCGCCGCCTCGTAGGTGTAGCCCTCGAGCTCGCGTTCCTTGACCCGCTCCACCACCCGGCCGACCAGCTCGCGGTCGCCGCCGAGGTCTACGCCGAGTTCCTTGCCCTTGAGCTCGATGGAGGCGCGGCCCGCCATGTCGGAGACCAGCATCCGCATGGTGTTGCCGACCTGCTCGGGGTCGATGTGCTGGTACAGGTCGGGGTCGACCTTGATCGCGGAGGCGTGCAGGCCGGCCTTGTGGGCGAAGGCCGAGACGCCGACGTAGGGCTGGTGGGTGGAGGGGGTGAGGTTGACGACCTCGGCGATGGCGTGCGAGATCCTCGTCATCTCGCGGAGCCTGCCGTCGGGGAGGACCTTCTTGCCGTACTTCAGCTCCAGGGCGGCGACCACCGGGAACAGGTTGGCGTTGCCGACCCGCTCGCCGTAGCCGTTGGCCGTGCACTGGACGTGGGTCGCGCCCGCGTCCACCGCGGCGAGGGTGTTGGCGACCGCGCAGCCCGTGTCGTCCTGGGCGTGGATGCCGAGCCGGGCGCCGGTGTCGGCGAGGACGGTGGCGACGACCGCCTGGATCTGGGCGGGGAGCATGCCGCCGTTGGTGTCGCAGAGGATGACCACGGAGGCGCCGGCCTCCGAGGCGGCCCGTACGACGGCCTTCGCGTACTCGGGGTTGGCGCGGTAGCCGTCGAAGAAGTGCTCGCAGTCGACGAAGACGCGGCGGCCCTGCTCGCGCAGGTAGGACACCGTGTCCCGGACCATCTCCAGGTTCTCGTCCAGGGTCGTCCGGAGCGCCAGCTCGACGTGCCGGTCGTGGGACTTGGCGACCAGGGTGATCACCTCGGCACCGGAGTCCAGGAGGGCCTTGACCTGCGGGTCCTCGGAGGCCTTCGCCCCGGCCCGGCGGGTGGCGCCGAAGGCGACCAGCTGGGCGTGCCTGAAGTCGATCTCCTGACGGGCCCGCGCGAAGAACTCGGTGTCCCGCGGGTTGGCGCCGGGCCAGCCGCCCTCGATGAAGCCCACGCCGAAGTCGTCCAGGTGCCGTGCGATGGCCAGCTTGTCCGCGACGGTGAGGTTGATGCCCTCCCGCTGGGCGCCGTCGCGCAGGGTGGTGTCGAAGACGTGGAACTGATCGTCGAGCTCGCTGGTTGCGGTCATGGTCTGAAGGCTCCTGAGAATCGGATCTCGGTCGTACCGGAATGACCGGCTCCACCGCCCCCACATACTCCCTCGCGCTCTCGCCTCCGGCTGCGGGTGGGCCAGAAAAAGCGAAAAACCCCTCGCGGGTGCGAGAGGTCTGCGCGCGGGTCGAGGACGACGGTGTCCACCCGTACCTGGTCGTACGTGGCGGTCACTGCGGACCGGCGCGCCTGCTGCCAATAATCATGGCGAACGAGAGCACGGGGGCAGTCTGGCACAGAACCGCCCCCGTGCTCACCCTCCGTCTCAGGATGCGAACAGTGCGCTGGTCATCGCGGGCAGTGTGCGAGCCATCGCGGGCAGTGTGCCGGTCATCGCACGTTTCCCCTGGGATCCCGTTGACGCACTCCCCCGGCCCCGCGCCGAGGGCTGCCACCGAGGCGAATGCACCACCGACCACAGGGTCAATCGGCCTTATTGCGTACACCCCGGGCGGATGGTCACGCGTCCGCGAGGAGGCTCTCGTCCAGGAACTCCCGTACGTGGCCGAGAATCGTCCCCCGGTCCGTGCCGCGCAGCCCGATCGCCACATGGATGGAGAACCCGTCGAGCAGGGCCCGCAGCCGGGCCGCGAAGCGGTCCGGGTCCACGGCCCGGAACTCCGTCCGCGAGACCCCCTGCGCGATCAGGGCGACCAGGTCGCGGTGCCAGGCGTCCTCGATGGCGGCCTGCCGGTCACGCGCGTCGGCGTCGGCGTTCTGCGAGCGGTTCCAGACCTCCAGCCAGAGGGTCCAGTGCGGGTCGCGGTGGCCGTCGGGGACGTACAGGTCGACGTACGCGTCGAGCCGTTCGCGGGCGGTCGCCGTGCGGGTCAGCAGCCGGGCACGCTCGACGCCGAGCCGCCCCTCGCTCCACTCCAGGGTCTGGAGCAGCAGCTCGTCCTTCGTGCGGAAGTAGTAGAGGAGGTGACCGCTGCTCATGCCGACCTCACGCCCGAGGGCCGCCATGGTGAGCTTCTCCAGCCCCCGTGCGGCGATCATCTCCATGGCGGCGGCGAGGATCCGCTCGCGAGGCGGGGCCGGGGTGCGGCGCGGGGTGCTCATACGGCGATCACGCGCGCGGCGTCGGGCCGGAAGTCCGTCTCGTACGGGTCGGTGCCGTCGAACGCCGGGCGCGGCGGCAACTCCGGCAGGAGCCGCAGCGGCTCGGTCAGGCGGGTTCCGCAGGCGGCGCAGGTCAGCACGTTCACCTCTCTGTTCTACCGGACCGTCGTCCTCGGCTGCTGCTGGGTGATGCAGTGAATGCCGCCCCCGCCCGCGAACACGGTCCGGGCGTCGACCAGCGTGACCGTCCGCTCGGGGAACAGTCGCCGGAAGATGCCGGCCGCCTGCTCGTCGCGCGGGTCGTCGAAGCCGCAGAGCACGACGCCGCCGTTGCAGAGGTAGTGGTTGATGTAGGAGTAGTCGACCCAGTGGCCGTCGGCCTCCAGGACGGTCGGCGCGGGCACCTCGACGACCTCCAGGCGGCGGCCCCGGGCGTCGGTCGCGGACCTCAGGAGCCCGATGACCTCCTTGGTCACCTCGTGGTCCGGGTGCGCCGGGTCGGGTTGGTGGTGGGCCACGACCACGCCCGGGCGGGCGAAGGCGGCCACGATGTCGACGTGTCCCTGGGTGCCGTACCTGCCGTAGTCGCCGGCGAGGCCACGCGGGAGCCAGATCGCCTTGGTGGTGCCGAGCTTGGCGTGGATCTCCGCCTCGACCTGTTCCCGGGTCCAGCCGGGGTTGCGGCCGGCGCCGAGCTGGACGGTGTCGGTGAGCAGGACGGTGCCCTCGCCGTCGACGTGGATCGCGCCGCCCTCGTTGACCAGCGGGCTGCTGAGCACCGGTACCCCGGCGAGGTCGGCGACCTGACGGGCGATCTTCGCGTCGTGCTCCCAGCGGGCCCAGTCCTGGCCGCCCCAGCCGTTGAACACCCAGTCCACGGCGCCGAGTCGGCCTTCCCCGTCGTGGACGAAGGTCGGGCCGATGTCCCGCATCCACGCGTCGTCCAGCTCTCGCTCCACCAACTCGACGTCTGGGCCCAGCAGTTCACGCGCGGAGGACGCGTGGCCTGGGCCGTGCACCACCGTCACCGGCTCGAAGCGGCGCACCGCGCGGGCGACGGAGGCCCAGGCGGTGCGGGCCCCGGCCAGCTCCTCGTCGTCGGTGAAGGTGGGGTTGGGGCCGGGCCAGGCCATCCAGGTGCGCTCGTGCGGGGCCCACTCGGGCGGCATGCGGTAGGTCATGATGGTCCACGGGTCCTAGAGGAAGTACAGGCGGTTGAGGGAGACGGAGTCGGCCGGCTCGGAGTGCAGCGGCTCGCCGTCCAGCGTCACCAGGCCGGTGCGCTGGTCCACGTCCACCGCTCCGGTACGGGAGTTGAGGCGCAGGTCGGCCGGTCCGATGCCGCGGGTGCCGCGGACGGCGACCCTTCTCCTGCGGGTCGGCATCAGGTCGTGGCCCTGGTCCAGGGCGGCCTGCGCCACGAAGGCGACGGAGATCTCGGCGGGGGTGGCTCCGTGCGCCCCGAACTGCGGCCCCAGCACCAGGGGTTCACAGGTGTCGGTGGCCGCGCCCGGGTCGCCGACCACGCCGTAGGCCGGGAAGCCGGACTTCAGGACCAGTTGCGGCTTGGCGCCGAAGTACTCCGGCCGCCACAGCACGAGGTCGGCGAGCTTGCCGACCTCGATCGAGCCGACCTCGTGCGAAAGGCCGTGCGCGATGGCCGGGTTGACGGTCAGCTTGGCGATGTAGCGCAGGACGCGTTCGTTGTCGTGGCCGTCGTCCGGAGCACCGAACTCGGCCTTCATCTTCCCGGCCATGGCGAAGGTACGGCGGACCGTCTCCCCCGCGCGCCCCATGCCCTGCGCGTCGGACGAGGTGATGCCGATCGCGCCCAGGTCGTGCAGCACGTCCTCGGCCCCCATGGTCCCGGCGCGGATGCGGTCGCGGGCCAGGGCGGCGTCACCGGGTAGGTCGGGCTTGAGGCCGTGGACGGAGACGATCATGCCGTAGTGCTCGGCGACGGCGTCCCGGCCGAAGGGCAGGGTCGGGTTGGTGGAGGAGCCGATGACGTTCGGGACGCCGGCCATCTTCAGCACGTTCGGCACGTGGCCGCCGCCGCAGCCCTCGATGTGGAAGGCGTGGATGGTCCGGCCCTCCAGCACTCTCAGGGTGTCCTCGACGGACAGGCACTCGTTCAACCCGTCGCTGTGCAGGGCGACTTGGACGTCGTGCTCCTCGGCGACCCGCAGGGCGGTGTCCAGGGCGCGGGTGTGCGCGCCCATGTCCTCGTGCACCTTGAAGCCGGAGGCGCCGCCCTCGGCGAGGGCCTCGACCAGGGGGGCCGGGTCGGAGGACGAACCCCGCCCCAGGAAACCGATGTTGACCGGCCAGGCGTCGAAGGCGCCGAAGGCGTGCTTGAGGGCCCAGGGCGAGTTGACCCCGACGCCCCACACGGGCCCGAACTCCTGCCCGATGATCGTGGTCACCCCGGACGCCAGCGAGGCCTCCATGATCCGCGGCGACAGCAGGTGGACATGGGTGTCGACGGCTCCGGCGGTGGCGATGAGCCCCTCGCCGGACACGATCGACGTGCCGGTGCCGACGACGACGTCCACCCCGTCGAGGGTGTCGGGGTTGCCCGCCCGCCCGATCGCGCAGATCCGCCCTTCCCGGATCCCGATGGAGACCTTGCGGATGCCCAGCACGGCGTCGATCACGACGACGTTGCTGACCACGACGTCACAGGTCTCCCGCACGGCGGCGGCCTTGAGGTGCAGCCCGTCCCGCGCGGTCTTGCCGAACCCGGCGAGGAACTCGTCGCCGTACCGCTGCGCGTCCTCCTCGACCAGGATCACCAGCCCGGAGTCCCCGAGCCGCACCCGGTCACCGGCCCGGGGGCCATGGGTGGCGGCGTACTCCCGGGGCGTGAGCCGGCTGGCTTCGGCGGGATGCCCACCGGGACGACTCATCGAACGACCTCCTCGGAGCGGGCAGCCAGGTCGGGGAGTGCGAGGGCGGGGGCGGAACATGCATCGCCCCCGAAAACAGGGCCCTGCGGGCGGTGTACCGCGACGGCCCGCCTCATCGCGCAACCTCCTCGTCCCGCACGCCCAGATATCCGCAGGCCGCAGCCCTCCGCAGGGCCTCTTCCCTCGCTCCCGGTGTGTCCAGCGGGCCGTCGACGAGGCCCGCGAAACCGATGGCGACGCGCTCGCCGCCGATGGGCAGCAGACCGACCCGCACGCTCTCGCCCGGCCCGAAGCGCACGGAGGACCCGGCGGGGACGGCGAGCCGCATCCCGTAGGCCGCGGCCCGGGGGAAGTCGAGCCGCGGGTTGGCCTCGAAGAAGTGGAAGTGGGAGGTGACGGAGACGGGCACAGTGGCCGTGTTGGTGACGGTCAGCCGTACGACCGCCTCCGGTTCGGCGTGCGCCGGACCCGGCAGCAGCGCGCCCGGGGCCGCGTCGCCCAGGCCTCCGCGGATCGGGGCGCTCACGACCGCGAGCCGTGAGCCGTCCTCGAAGACCGCCTCGACATGCACCTCGGTGACGACGTCCGCGACGCCGGGCAGCACGTCGTCAGGCCCGAGCACCGACCTCGCCCGCTCGACGGCCTCGGCCAGCCGCACCCCGTCCCGGGCGGCCTCGCACACGGTGTCCGCGATGAGCGCGGTCGCCTCCGGGACGTTCAGCCGCAGGCCACGGGACCGGCGCGCCCTGGCCAGCTCGGCGGCCCCGAACAGCAGCAGCCGGTCGCGCTCGGTGGGAGTCAGCCGCATGTCGCCCCCTTCACTTAGAACGCTGCTCTAACTTTTAGAGCGCCACTCTAAACGACGGACCCCCGGACATGGCAACGGCCCCGGCTTCCGTCGTGACGGAAACCGGGGCCGGCCGGGTGGGAGCGCGGAGGGCTCAAGCCCGTTCGGGGCCCGGCCCAGCTCGGGGCTCGACTCGTGACTGAACCCCGCTCATGGCTCAGCCCAGCTTGTGCATCCAGCCGTGCTTGTCCTCGGCCGTGCCGCGCTGGATGTCCAGCAGGGCCCGGCGCAGCCGCAGGGTGACCTCGCCGGGCTCGCCGCCGGACTGCTGCCACTCGGCGCCCGCGCGCTTGACCGTGCCGACCGGGGTGATCACCGCCGCCGTACCGCAGGCGAAGACCTCGGTCAGGGTGCCGTTCTCGGAGTCGCGCTGCCACTGGTCGACGGAGACGCGGCCCTCCTCGGAGCTGTAGCCGAGGTCGCGGGCGACAGCGAGCAGGGAGTCGCGGGTGACGCCCTCAAGGATCGAGCCGGTGAGGGTGGGGGTGACGATCCGGTCCCCGTACACGAAGTACAGGTTCATGCCGCCGAGCTCCTCGACCCAGGTGTGCTCGACCGCGTCGAGGTAGCAGACCTGGTCGCAGCCCTTGGTGGCGGCCTCGGCCTGGGCGAGGAGGGACGCGGCGTAGTTGCCACCGGTCTTGGCGTCGCCCATGCCGCCCGGGACGGCGCGGACGCGGTCCTCGGAGAGCCAGATGGAGACCGGCTTGACGCCGCCCGGGAAGTAGGCACCGGCCGGCGAGGCGATGACCAGGAAGAGGTACTCGTTGGCCGGCTTGACGCCCAGGCCGACCTCGGTGGCGATCATGAAGGGGCGCAGGTAGAGGGATTCCTCGCCGCCGTGCGCCGGGACCCAGGCTTCGTCCTGCTGGACCAGCACGTCACAGGCCTCGATGAAGGTCTCGACGGGCAGCTCCGGCATGCCGAGCCGGTGCGCGGACCGCTGGAAGCGCTCGGCGTTCTTCTCGGGCCGGAAGGTGGCGACGGTCCCGTCGGGCTGGCGGTACGCCTTGAGGCCCTCGAAGATCTCCTGCGCGTAGTGCAGGACCATGGTGGCCGGGTCGAGGGAGATCGGCGCGTACGGGACGAGCTGCGCGTCGTGCCAGCCACGGCCCTCGGTCCACTTGATCGTCACCATGTGGTCGGTGAAGTGGCGGCCGAACCCGGGGTTGGCCAGGATCGCCTCGCGCTCCGCGTCGGAAAGTGGCGAGGCCGAGGGCTTGAGCTCGATCGTGGGCGTCGTCATGAGTGGTTGTCCTTCACCGGTTGGGTAGTGACGGGCCGCGCTCACGCCCCTTTACTGTCAGTGACCAGTGCTAGGACGTCCGAGCATTCCCTCATTCCGCGGCTCCTCGTTCGATTATCGCAAGCGGGGAGCCAGGGAAGAAACGGCGTGAAATGCGACCCGGGGGATGATGGTGGCACCCGGCGGGGGACATGCGAAAGCCGCCGGGTGCGGGTGACCCGGCGGCTTCGAATGGTTTCGAGTGGTCCGCCCGGTCAGCCGGCTACTCGTACGGCCAGCGCGTCACCGATCTCCGACGTGGAGCGGGCCGGCTTGCCGGTGCGCTCGGCGAGGTCGGCGGAGACCGCCTCTTCGATGCGGGCGGCCTCGGCCTCGTAGCCGAGGTGACGCAGGAGCAGCGCGACGGACAGGACCGTGGCGGTGGGGTCGGCCTTGCCCTGGCCCGCGATGTCCGGGGCCGAGCCGTGGACGGGCTCGAACATGGACGGGAACTCGCCGCTCGGGTTGATGTTCCCGGAGGCGGCGACGCCGATGCCGCCGGAGACGGCCGCGGCGAGGTCGGTGATGATGTCGCCGAAGAGGTTGTCGGTGACGATCACGTCGAAGCGCGCGGGATCGGTGACCAGGTAGATGGTCGCCGCGTCGACGTGGATGTAGTCGGTGGTGACCTCGGGGAACTCCTTGGCCACCTTGTTGAAGACGTTCGTCCACAGGTGCCCGGCGAAGGTCAGCACGTTGTTCTTGTGGACCAGCGTGAGCTTCTTGCGCGGACGGGCCTGGGCGCGGGCGAAGGCGTCCCGCACCACCCGCTCGACGCCGAAGGCCGTGTTCACGGAGACCTCGGTGGCGACCTCGTGCTCGGTGCCCTTGCGGATCGTGCCGCCGTTGCCGGTGTAGGGGCCCTCGGTGCCCTCGCGGACGACGACGAAGTCGATGGCCGGCTCGCCCTTGAGGGGCGTGTCGACACCCGGGAGCAGCTTCGACGGACGCAGGTTCACGTGGTGGTCGAAGGCGAAGCGGAGCTTGAGGAGGAAGCCGCGCTCCAGCACACCGGAGGGAACCGACGGGTCACCGATGGCGCCGAGCAGGATCGCGTCGTGCTTCTTCAGCGCGTCGAGGTCCGCGTCGGTGAGGGTCTCACCGGTGGCGTGGTAGCGCCGGGCGCCGAAGTCGAAGTCCTTGGTCTCCAGCTTCACATCCTGCGGAAGGACGGCGGAGAGGACCTTCAGACCTTCGGCCACGACCTCCTGGCCGATGCCGTCACCGGGAATCACTGCGAGATTGATGCTGCGAGACATGCGGGAACCCTACTCCTCGTCCCATGGGATGACACGGCCTGTCCGCGATACGGACAGCACGGAAAGGCCGGGCGTCAGCCCTTCTCCTGGCGTTCACCCCTAGGTGTGAGGGCCGTTGGGCTTGGCTGGGAACTTCACCACCATGGACCTTCCCGACTTCGGCATTCCGCCCCAGCTCGCGCGCCGGATGAGCATGGCCGAGCAGCACGAGTACCTGCGGACGAAGCTGACCCGGCGCCGCACGCTGGTCACCGCGGGCGCGGTCGCGGGCGGCCTGCTGACCGGTTGTTCCGCCGCGGGGACGGCCACCCGGGGAACGGCCGCTGCGGGCAGAGCCACCCCCTCGGTTCATGGTTCCGCCGTCGCCCCCTTCGGCCGTCACCTCGCCTTCGGCGCCGACCCGAAGACGCAGATGCGGGTCTCGTGGCAGGTCCCGCTCGCGGTCCGCAAGCCGTACGTCCGCGTCGGCCTGCGCCCCGACGACCTGAGCCGGAAGATCGAGGCCGAGCTGCGCGACCTGCACACCCCGGGACAGACCGGCGTCCGCCTCGCCCTCGACCAGTACTACCTGCACGCGGCCCTGGACGGACTGCGCCCCGGCACCACGTACTACTACGGCGTCGGCCACGAGGGCTTCGACCCGGCGGACGCCGCACACCGCGCGACCGTCACCAGCTTCCGTACGGCCCCGGCGAGCCCGGAGAGTTTCGTGTTCACGGCCTTCGGCGACCAGGGCGTGGGCACGGCCGCGGCCGCCAACGACAACCTGCTGCTGCGCCAGAAGCCCGCCTTCCACCTCCACGCCGGCGACATCTGCTACGCCGACGCCAACGGCCAGGGCCTCACCTCGGACGGCTACGACCCGGGGTTCTGGGACCTGTTCCTCAAGCAGAACGAGGGGGTCGCGCGGAGCGTTCCGTGGATGGTGACGACCGGCAACCACGACATGGAGGCCTGGTACTCACCTGACGGCTACGGCGGCCAGCTCGCCCGCTGGACCCTCCCGGACAGCGGCTTCGACCCGCGCTCGGCGCCGGGCGTCTACTCCTTCGCGTACGGCAACGTCGGCTTCGTGGCACTGGACGCGAACGACGTGTCGTACGAGATCCAGGCCAACCTCGGTTACACGGACGGGAAGCAGACGGCATGGCTGGACCGGCGGCTCGGTGAGCTGCGGGCGGCCAAGGGAATCGACTTCGTGGTCGTCTTCTTCCACCACTGCGCGTACTCGACGTCCTCGCACGCCTCCGACGGCGGGGTACGGGCGCAGTGGCTGCCGCTGTTCGAGAAGCACCAGGCCGATCTGGTGATCAACGGGCACAACCACGTGTACGAGCGGACCGACGCGATCCGCGGCGGCGAGGTCGGCCGCAAGGTGCCGGTCGGCGGGGCCACGGACCCCACGCGGGACGGCATCGTCCACGTGACCGCGGGCGGCGGTGGCCGGGATCTGTACGGCTTCCCCGCGGGTGTGAAGGAGAGCTACGAGGGGCGGGTGCACGACCACGAGTCGGTGGAGACCTTCCACTGGACCAGGTCGAGGCAGGCCCACAAGGAGACCGTGGAGTGGTCGCGGGTGCGCTACCGCGGGTTCTCGCTGCTCTCCGTGGAGGCGCACAGCGGGGCGCGACCGAGCCTGACGGTGTCGGCGCTCGCGCAGGACGGCAAGCGCGTGGACCACTTCGAGGTGCGGCGCGGGGCGTGAGCACGGCCTCGCGCATGGACCGTTTCGAGGTGCGGCGCGGGGCGTGAGCACGGCCTCGCGCATGGACCGTTTCGAGGTGCGGCGCGGGGCGTGAGCACGGCCCGCGCCGCACCTCGTGCGGGTGCGGCTCCCGGCTTCGGCTGTCTGGACGCGAGTCCCGGGCGCGAGAAGGGTCAGTGGCCGGTAGAGCCGCCGTTGTCACGGCGGTCGAGGGCGCGCTGGAGCGCCGCGGCGGCGTTCTTGCGGTCGGAATCGCTCGTACGGGAGATGTGACGGACTCGACGGCGGGCGGTCGTCTCGGCCATGAGAAATCGACTCCTTCGAAGTACCTGGGAAGGGGATTACGAGACGCCGGAAGGGGCGGGGAGCACTGGCCGCAGGGGTTGCCTGCATCGGGCCCGGCTCACGACCGCCATTCGCTTGATCGAGCGAGACGTTCGGCTCCTACAAAGCTAAGGGAGGAGGGCCTGTCTGTCTCCACAATTACTCGGACTTCCTACTATCTGAGACGGTGAAGTGGATCACCCCGCGCTGACCTGCACTTTCGCCGTTGCCCTGAGTTCCCGGACCAGCGCACGGACGGCCGCCGTGCCCGCGAGCTCCACGGTGGTGACGTATCCGACCCGGCGGGTGGGCCGCTCGGGTCCGAGGTCGGTGATCCGGGTGCCGGGCGGGACCGCGGTGAGGGAGAGCGCGGGCATGATCGCCATCCCGAGCCCGCTGCCCACCATCGACAGCACGGCCCCGTCGTCCTCCGCCCGGACGGTGGCGGCGGGGATCCAGTCCTGCGCGGCCCACCAAGCGCGTGTGGAGGAGGAGCAGTTCTCCTTCCAGTCGACCAGGGGCAGCGACCGCGGGTCGGGGTGCGCGGCGGGGTGCACGAGGGCGTACGGCTCTTCGAGGAGTACGTCCCCGACGAGCCCCGGCGCCGGACGCGTGCCGGTCCCGAGGGTGCCGGTACCCAGGGTGGCGATGCCGAGGTCGGCCCGCCCCTCGGCCACCTCCCCGGCGGTCCCGGGGCCGATCTCCCGTACGACAGTGACCGTCGCCTCGATCCCCGGGTGCCGTGCCGACAGGCGCTCCAGGACGGCCGGCAGCAGGTGCAGGGCCGCGCTGCGGAAGGCGGCGATGCGCAGGGGGCCGGTGATCCCGGCCGTCGGCGTGTCCCGGGCCTCCCTGACCAGGGCCTCCAGCATCCGCAGGACCCGGCGGGCGTGCGCCACGGCCCGAGCGCCGGCCGGGGTGGGACGGGCCCCGTACCGCCCCCGCTCGAACAGCACGACCCCCAGCTTGCGTTCGACGCCGCGTACGGCGTGCGAGACGGCGGACTGGGTGGTGCCGAGGCGGGGCGCGGCCGCGGAGAAGCCGCCCTCCTCGGCCACGGCCACCAGGATCCGCAACTCCTGCGGAGCGAGATCGACGGCACTGCTCACCCTGTCCCCCACCTGCGCCTATGAGAGCGGTTCATGGATCCGCCCGTTCCATGAGCCCAACCCCCTGACCGGCCCGGCACATTCCTTCCTACCGTCCCGGACATGACCGCGCTCACCGTGCACCAGACCTCCCGCCCGACCGGCTTCCCGGCCCCGGAACACTTCCGGTTCGTGGAGTCGGAGATCCCCGCCCCCTCCCCCGGCACGGCTCTCGTCGAGAACCTCTACTGGTCCGTCGACCCCTACCACCGCGAAATGATGGACGGCGACTTCGAGTTGAACGCCCCGCTGGAAGGACGCTCCCTCGGCAGAGTCGTCGCCTCACGCGAACCGACCTTTCGGGAAGGCGAGTTGCTCGTGCACCGCAAGGGCTGGCGAACGCACTCGGTGGTGAGCCCGGCCGAGGTCAGACGTCTGCCCCACCACGAAGGCGTGCCGCTCTCCGCGTACTTGAGCGTGCTCGGCGGCACCGGCCTCACCGCGTACGTCGGCCTCACCCGCGTCGCCCGGCTCCGCGAGGGCGAGGACCTGTTCGTCTCGGCGGCGGCCGGCGGGGTCGGAACGGCTACGGGCCGTTTCGCCCGGCTGCTGGGAGCGGGGCGGGTGATCGGCAGCACCGGCTCGCCGGACAAGGTCCGCCACCTCACCGAACAGGTCGGCTACGACGCGGCGTTCGACTACCGCAGCGGCCCGGTCGCGGACCTCCTCACGAAGGCCGCGCCCGACGGCATCGACGTGTTCGTGGACAACGTCGGCGGCGAGCACCTGGGCGCGGCGATCGGCGCGCTGCGGGATCGCGGGCGGGTGGTGCGCGTCGGCACGGTCGGCCAGTACAACACCCCGGACGCACCGCCGGTCGTCTTCGACCACGCGGACGTGGTGGAGAAGAGCCTCCGCCTGGAGGGCTTCCTGGTACGCGACCATGCCGACGTGCAGGAGGAGTTGTACGAGTTCGCGGTACCGCACCTGCTAGACGGCACCCTCACCCCCGACGAGACCGTGCTGGACGGCTTCGAGCGCATAGTGGAGGCGTTCCTGCTGATGCTGCGCGGCGGGAACACGGGGAAGATCCTGGTGCGGGCGCTGCCTTAGGGTCGCCGCCGCAGGGGCGCTGCCCGTAGGGTCACCGCCTCGGGCCTTGGGACCGTGGCGTCAACGCCCCCGCCACGGCCTCCCGGAAGGCGTCCGGGGCCTCCGCCCACGGCACGTGCCCGGTACCCGGCAGCACCGTCCGCCGTACACGCGGCAGCGCCTCCGCCAGGGAGTCCACCGCCGAGCGCGGACGGATGTCCTCGGCGCCGTCGACGATCAGGACGGGCACGTCGAGGTCCCGGCAGGCCGCCCGGAGTTCAGGGGTGCCCCAGGCCCGCTCGGTCTCAATGTTCAGGGCGCTGTTGCACGCGTAGTTGATCTCGAACCAGGGGTCGGCCATCCGACGGGCCTGCTCCAGGGCCCGCTCACGGTCCGCGAAGTCGGCCGACCACTGGAGGACCACCTGCTCGCGCTCGTCCCCAGGTGGCTCCTGCCCGTCCAGGCGGGACGCCAGGTTCTCCTTGTAGGCGGCGTGCCAGTCGGACACCGGGCCGATCCCGTTCCCGCTCACGTAGACCAGCGTGCTCACCCGCTCCGGGTGGGCCAGCGTGTAGCTCAACGCCGGCTGCGCGCCCCAGGAGTGGCCGAGCAGGGCCGTCCGGTCCAGGCCGAAGTGCCGGCGTACGGCGTCCAGGTCGGCGACGAACCGGTCGGTCGTCCAGGGTCCGTCGCACCGCTCGGAGCGGCCGCAGCCGCGCTGGTCCCAGCGGATCACCGAGGTCCGGTCGTCGAACATCGCGGCCACGTCCTCGAACATGTCCCACAGACCTGGTCCGCCATGGCACAGCACCAGCGGGTCAGCTGAGCCGGGAGCGCCCGAACGCTCTGCCCACAGTCGTACGCCATCCTCGGTGATCACGGTCATGTCCGCATGGTGCGCGCACGAAGGAGCCGGGCAACAGCCCGGCCCCTCAGGGTGACTGACGGGACGTCAGCCCATGTGCGGGTAGCCGTACTCGGTCGGCGGGACCAGCGTCTCCTTGATCGCGCGGGTCAGCGTCCAGCGCTGGAGGTTCTGCGGGGCGCCGGCCTTGTCGTTGGTGCCGGAGGCACGGCCGCCGCCGAAGGGCTGCTGGCCGACGACGGCACCGGTCGACTTGTCGTTGATGTAGAAGTTGCCGGCCGCGTAGCGCAGCTTCTCCATCGTGTACGCGGCGGCAGCACGGTCCCCCGCGATGACCGAGCCGGTCAGGGCGTAGTCGGACGCCGACTCCATCTGGGTCAGCATCTCCTCGTAGCGGTCGTCCTCGTAGACGTGCACCGCGAGGAAGGGGCCGAAGTACTCGGTGGTGAAGACCTCGTTCTCCGGGTCGGTGCACTCCACGACGGTCGGGCGGACGAACCACCCCACCGAGTCGTCGTAGGAACCGCCCGCGACGATCGTGCAGGTCGGGTCCGACTGGGCACGGTCGATCGCGGCCTTGTTCTTGGCGAAGGCACGCTCGTCGATGACGGCGCCGATGAAGTTCGACAGGTCGGTGACGTCACCCATGGCGATGCCGTCGACCTCGGCGGCGAACTCCTCGCGGAAACCGCTGTTCCAGATCGACGCCGGGATGTAGGCCCGGGAGGTGGCGCTGCACTTCTGGCCCTGGTACTCGAAGGCACCGCGGGTCAGGGCCGTCTTCAGGATCGCGCGGTCGGCGCTCGGGTGGGCGACGACGAAGTCCTTGCCGCCGGTCTCGCCCACCAGGCGCGGGTAGGAGCGGTACTTCTCGATGTTGTTGCCGACCGTCTTCCACAGGTACTGGAAGGTCTTGGTGGAGCCGGTGAAGTGGATGCCGGCGAGGTCCCGGTGCTCCAGGGCGACCTTGGAGACCTCGATGCCGTCGCCGGTGACGAGGTTGATGACGCCCTTGGGCAGGCCCGCCTCCTCCAGGAGCTGCATCAGCAGCACGGCGGCGTGGGTCTGCGTGGGGGACGGCTTCCAGACCACCACGTTGCCCATGAGCGCGGGCGCGGTGGGCAGGTTGCCCGCGATCGCCGTGAAGTTGAAGGGCGTGATCGCGTAGACGAAGCCTTCGAGCGGGCGGTGGTCGAGACGGTTCCAGACGCCCGGGGAGTTCGCCGGGGGCTGCTCGGCGAGCAGGTCACGGGCGTACTTGACGTTGAAGCGCCAGAAGTCGACCAGCTCGCAGGGCGTGTCGATCTCGGCCTGCTGGGCGGTCTTGGACTGGCCGAGCATGGTGGAGGCAGCGAGGGTCTCGCGCCAGGGGCCGGCGAGGAGTTCAGCGGCGCGCAGGATGATCGCGGCGCGGTCGTCGAAGGACATCGCACGCCAGGCGGGCGCGGCGGCGAGGGCCGCGTCGATGGCGTCCTGGGCGTCCTGCTGGGTGGCGTTGGCGTAGGTGCCGAGGCGGGCCTTGTGGTTGTGCGGCTGCACGACGTCGAAGCGCTCACCGCCGCCCATCCGCTTCTCGCCGCCGATGGTCATCGGCAGGTCGACCGGGTTCTCGGCCAGTTCCCTGAGCTTGGCCTCCAGCCGGGCCCGCTCGGGCGAACCGGGGGCATAGCCGTGCACCGGCTCGTTGACGGGGGTGGGGACCTGGGTCACAGCGTCCATGGGTTCCGTAACTCCTTGTGCTTGAGCGGGTGTTCGGGATCAGCCCTTGCTGACCAAGCTGCGGGGGCGAGGCCGGTCAGCCTCGCGAGACCATGCTGCGGGCGAAGAAGCGCAGGTTCGCCGGCTTCTCCGCCAGCCGCCGCATGAAGTAGCCGTACCAGTCCGTGCCGTAGGCCGTGTAGACGCGCATGCGGTGACCTTCGGCGGCGAGCCGCAGGTGCTCGTCGCTCCTGATCCCGTACAGCATCTGGAACTCGTACTCGTCCGGCTTGCGGCCCGTCTGCCGGGCGAGTTCCTGGGCGATGGAGATCAGGCGCGGGTCGTGGGAGCCGACCATCGGGTAGCCCTCGCCCGCCATGAGGATGCGCAGGATCCGGACGTACGCCTTGTCGATCTCGTGCTTCTGCTGGTAAGCGACCTCGGCGGGCTCCTTGTAGGCGCCCTTCACCAGCCGCACCCGGCTGCCGGCGGCGGCGAGGCGGCGGGCGTCGGCCTCGGTGCGGAAGAGGTAGGCCTGGATGACACAGCCGGTCTGCGGGAAGTCCTTCCGCAGCTCCTCGTGGATGGCGAACATCGAGTCGAGGGTGGTGTGGTCCTCGGCATCGAGCGTGACCGTGGTACCGATCGCGGCGGCGGCCTCGACGACCGGCCGGACGTTGGCGAGCGCCAGCTCGTGGCCGCCGTGGAATGCAGGGGCGGGCCCGGAGGGCCCTTCGAGCAGGGCGGTGGTGGGCGACGGGAGGGTCTGGCCGAACATCGACAGCTTGACGGACATCTCCACCCGCTCGCCGAGCCCGAGATCGCGCAGCCGGTCGACCAGTGCCAGGTAGGCGTCCCGGGCCGCGCCCGCCTGCTCGGGGGTGGTGATGTCCTCGCCGACGACGTCCATCGTCAGCTCCAGGCCGCGGCCGGTGAGCTCCTCGATGATCGGCACCACGTCGTCGACGCTCTCACCCGGGATGAAGCGGTCGACGACCTGCTTGGTCACCGGGGCCGCCGAGATCAGGCGTCGCATCCGGTCGCTGCGCGACGCGGCGAGAATCACGGGACCCAGCACGGGGCACCTCCACAAACCAGCAGACAGGACCACCGTGAAACCTAAGGATCCCTCCGATCGTCGGCCATCGACAGCTGTCACGCATCCGTGCCGCAGATCTCAGACAGATGTATGAAGCGCCCGGTTCCATGGGGGAGAATGCCCGGGTGACGACGGATTCCCGAGGCGACTACCAGGAACTGGTCGACGAGATCTCGGAGCTCCTGGGCGTTCCGGCGACCCTGGAGAACCGGGACTTCGAGCTGATCGCCTTCGGCGCGTACGACAGCGAGGACGAGCTCGATCCGTCGGCGCTGGACCCGGTCCGCACCCGCTCGATCCTGACCCGTCGTTCCACGGCCGCGGTCCGGACGTGGTTCGAGGGCTTCGGCATCACACGCGCGACCGCCCCGGTCCGGATCCCGCCGACCCCGGAGGCGGGCGTGTACCGCGGCCGGATCTGCCTTCCCGTACGGCACCGGGGGGTCGTCCTCGGTTACGTCTGGCTCCTGGACTCCGAACCCGGTGCCCCCGGCCCGACCGACCCGCAGCTGGACGCGGCCATGCGGGTGGCGGCCCGGATCGGCGCACTGCTCGCGGACGAGGCGCAGCACGGGGCCGACCTCAGCCGGGAGCTGCGGGCCGTGCTGACCGCCGAGCGCGGCTGGCGGGCCGACATGGCGGTGGCCGCCCTGCGCACCGCACTGGGTCCCCGGGGCGACGGCCCGTACGCCGTGGTGTGCGTCGCGCCCTGGCCCTCCGCCGACCCGGACGACGCCCCGTCCGCCCGTACGGTCCCCCACGCGACGGCCCTCTGCACGGTCCCCTGGGGCCCCACGGCCCAGTGGCTGGCGGCCCTGATCCGCCTGCGCGCGACGGACACCCTGACCCCGGCGACCTCGGCGGCGACCCGACTGCTGGAGCGGGCACGGGGGGTGGAGGGGGGTGGGGCCGGGTCCGACACGAGCACGCAACGCACGCCGGGCACGCAAGCCACTCCGGGCACACACGGCACCTCGGACGCGCATGGCACCTCCGGCACGCATAACACCCCCGGCATGCACGGCACCCCCGGCACACCAGGCACCCCAGACACCCCCGGCACCTCGGGCGCGGCGGCCGCCCCCCTCACCGTCGCCGCCGGCATCGCCTCCCCCCGGGTGACCCTCGCCGACCTCGCCGCCGCCTGGCAGGAGGCGTCGGCCGCAGCCAGGGCCGCGCTGGCGGAGCCGGGGTTCGGCCCGGTGGCGGAATGGTCGCGGATCGGCCCGTACCGTCTCCTCACGTCCCTGCCCCCGGAGACGGCCCAGGACCCCGCCGTACGCCCTCTCCTCTCCCCCGCCCACCGCGAACTGGCCCGCACGGCCGAGGTCTACCTCGACTGCGCGGGCCAGGCCGCCCGCACCGCCGCAGAACTCGGCATCCACCGCCAGACCCTCTACTACCGCCTCTCCCGCGTGGAACAGCTCACCGGCCTGGACCTGGACGACGGCGAACACCGCCTGCTCCTGCACATGGCCCTCAAGGGGGCGCGACTCTAGACCCGGCCGGCGGCCCTGCGGGCACCGGGCCGGCCGTCAGCTCCTCGTCGTGCCCTCGATCACCCGGCGCAGGCCCTCCGTGAGCTGGGTGGCGTTCGTCGCTGTTTCCGGGTTGAAGAGCCACTGGACCATGAGGCCCTGGAGGAGGGTCTGGTAGAAGCGGCCCTCCGTGTCGACGGCGTCCTTGCCCTGCTGTTCCTCCGGTACGCCGTTGAACAGCGGGAGGAGACCCGAGCGGCCCTGTTCCTCCGCCTCGACGAGCATCCGGCGCACCTCCGGCATCCGGTCGCCCTGGATGATCAGTTCGAAGCTCAGCATCCAGAGCGCCCGCGATTCGCCGACCGCGTCGACGATGTGGGTCCACACCTCCTGGAAGCGCTCCAGCGATCCGGGGGCCGTGGCCATGGCCTCCCGCCCTGCCCGGCCGGGGTCGAAGCGGTCGCCGGTCGCCTCGACGAGCGAGACGTAGGCCTGCACCAGAAGCGCGTCCTTAGAGCCGTAGTGGTAGCCGATGGACGCCAGGTTCGTCCCCGACTCCTTGACGATGTCCCGTGCGGTCGTCCGCAGGAACCCCTTCTCCAGCAGACAGCGCTTCGCGCCTTCGAGCAGATCCTCGCGGTGTCCCATGCGCCCACCCTATCTAGACAAGCGATTTATACAAGCGTCATAGACAAGCGTTTAATACGCTCGTATAGTCCTCGGCATGACGAACCCGACTCCCACCGGCCCTCTGGCCGGACGCCGCGAATGGACCGCACTCGTCGTCCTGATGCTGCCGCTGCTCCTGGTCTCGATGGACGTCTCCGTCCTCTACTTCGCGGTCCCCGCGATCAGCGCCGACCTGGAGCCGAGCGGCACCCAGCAACTGTGGATCTTCGACATCTACGCGTTCGTCCTGGCCGGCCTGCTGATGACCATGGGCTCCCTGGGCGACCGCATCGGCCGCCGCAAGCTGCTCCTGATCGGCGCGTTCGCCTTCAGCGCGGCCTCGCTGGCGGCGGCGTACGCGCACAGCGCCGAGATGCTGATCGCGGCCCGCGCGGTCCTCGGCATCGGCGGCGCGACCCTGATGCCCTCGACGATGGCCCTGATCCGCACGATGTTCACCGACCCGGGACAGCGCGCGAAGGCGATCGGCCTGTGGTCCGGAGTGATGACGGCGGGCATCGCGCTCGGCTCGGTGATGAGCGGACTGCTGGTCCAGTACTTCTGGTGGGGCTCGATCTTCCTGGTCAACCTGCCCGTGATGGCCCTGCTGCTGGTCCTCGGCCCGCTCCTGCTGCCCGAGTCCAAGGACCCCGCACCCGGCCGCTTCGACTGGTGGAGCGTCCCGCTGTCCATGGCCGCCGTCCTGCCCGTCGTCTACGGTCTCAAGGAGATCCCGTCCGAGGGCTGGCACGTCGGATACGTCGTCTCGATCACCGTCGGCCTGCTCTTCGCGGCCCTCTTCGTGCACCGCCAGCGCACCACGGCCTCACCGATGATCGACCAGGCACTGTTCCGCGGCCACGGCTTCGCGCCCTCCGTCGTGCTCAACCTGATCGCCTCGTTCGCCATGATGGGCTCGGCGTACTTCACCACCCAGTACCTCCAGTCGGTGCTCGGCAAGAGCGCCCTGGAGGCGGCCCTGTGGGCGCTGCTGCCCTCGGTGCCGATCGGCGCGGCCGCCCCGACGGCGACCGCGCTCGTCCAGAAGGGCGTCAACCGGGCCTACGTCGTCACCGCCGGCTTCCTGATCGGCGCGGTCGGCTACGCACTGCTGGCTTTCGCGGGCACCGACTCCCTCTGGCTGGTCCTGGTCGCCTGCGGTGTCCTGGCCTGCGGGATCGTCGTGGTCATCTCGCAGATCACGGACCTCGCCCTGAGCAGCGCCCCGGTGGAGCGGGCGGGCTCGGCGTCCTCCCTGATGGAGACCGCCGGCGAGTTCGGCGGCGCCCTCGGGATGGCGGTCCTCGGCTCGATCGGTACGGCGATCTACCGCCACGACATTCCGGGTTGGGCCCCGGACGCGGCCCGCGAGACGCTGGGCGGGGCGCTGTCCGTCGCGGACCGGGTCCCGGGTCTGGCGACGGCGGCGAGGGAGGCCTTCACCCACGGGATGCAGGGGGCGGCGATCGCAGGGGCGGTGCTGCTGGTGGGGGCGGCGGGGCTGGCGGCGATGACGCTGCGGCGGATTCCGGTGCACAGCAAAACGCCGGACGAGCCGAGTTCCCTCAGCCCGTCCGGCGTGTGAGACAGATGTCAGACCAGGTTCACCGCACGCGCGGACGTCGCACCGATCTCCTCGGCCACCTCGGTCAGCACACCCGCGGGCACGGTGTCGTCCACGGTGAGAACGGCAAGCGCCTCACCACCCGCAACGGCCCGAGAGACCTGCATACCCGCGATGTTGATGCCCGCCTCGCCGAAGATCCGCCCGACCGTACCGACGACACCCGGCCGGTCCTCGTACTTGAGGACGACCATGTGGTCGGCGAGCGCGAGGTCCACGTCGTACTCGCCGACCGCGACGATCTTCTGGAGGTGCTTGGGACCGGCGAGCGTGCCGGAGACCGACACCTCCTCGCCGCTGCCGAGCGTGCCGCGCACGGTGACGACGTTGCGGTGGTCGGCCGACTCCGAGCTGGTCGTCAGCCGCACCTCGACACCGCGCTCCTGCGCGAACAGCGGGGCGTTGACGTACGACACGGTCTCGGCGACGACGTCCTCGAAGACACCCTTGAGGGCGCTGAGCTCCAGCACCTTCACGTCGTGCTGGGTGATCTCGCCGTACACCTCGACGTCGAGGCGGACCGCGACCTCGCCCGCGAGCGCGGTGAAGATGCGGCCGAGGCGCTCGGCGAGCGGCAGGCCCGGCTTGACGTCCTCGGCGATGACACCGCCCTGGACGTTGACCGCGTCCGGCACGAGCTCACCGGCGAGGGCGAGGCGCACCGAGCGGGCCACGGCGATACCGGCCTTCTCCTGCGCCTCGTCGGTGGAGGCACCGAGGTGCGGCGTGGCGACGACCTGGTCGAACTCGAACAGCGGGGAGTCCGTGCAGGGCTCCTTGGCGTACACGTCGAGACCGGCACCGGCGACCCGGCCCTCCTTGAGGGCGGAGTACAGCGCCTCCTCGTCGACGATCCCGCCCCGGGCCGCGTTGACGATGCGCACGCTCGGCTTGACCTTGCGCAGCGCCTCGTCGCCGATGAGGCCGACGGTCTCGGGGGTCTTGGGCAGGTGCACGGTGATGAAGTCGGAGACCTCGAGCAGCTCGTCCAGCGACAGCACCTTGACGCCCATCTGGGCGGCGCGGGCGGGCTGGATGTACGGGTCGTAGGCGACGACCTTCATGCCGAAGCCGGACATGCGCTGAGCGACCAGCGCGCCGATGCGGCCGAGACCGACGACACCGAGGGTCTTCTCGGCCAGCTCGACACCCGTGTACTTGCTGCGCTTCCACTCGCCGTTCTTCAGCGCGGCGTTGGCCTGCGGGATGTGGCGGGCGGTGGCGACGAGAAGACCACAGGCCAGCTCGGCGGCGGTCACGATGTTCGAGGTGGGGGCGTTGACGACCATCACGCCGGCCTTGGTGGCGGCGGAGACGTCGACGTTGTCCAGGCCGACGCCGGCTCGTGCGACGACCTTCAGCTTGTGCGCGGCGGCGATGGCCTCGGCGTCCACCTTGGTGGCCGAGCGGATCAGGATCGCGTCGACGTCGGCGATGGCCGGGAGCAGTTCGGCTCGGTCCGCTCCGTTGCAGTGCCGGATCTCGAAGTCCGGACCAAGCGCGTCCACGGTCGCGGGCGACAGCTCTTCAGCGATGAGTACGACAGGTTTCGAGCTCACGTGAGTCCTCACAAGTCCAATGCGGACGGCCGTCCCGACGGCCGCAGGCGGTGGAGGGTACTGGCCGCGTGGAAGACGCACGACACTGTGGGCCTGACGCGTATGTTGTGCGCCAGTGTAGTGGCGCGGTCGGGGGCGTCATGCGCTCCCGCGGAAGGATCACCCGGACGTGATCCGCCAGGTTGGACAACGGGACCGGAGCTGACCGCTCCGGCCCCGTCAGCGGAGGCTTACGCCTCCTCGTCGACCCACGACATCAGCTTGCGGAGCTGCTTGCCCGTGGTCTCCAGCAGGTGCTCGGAGTCCTGCTGCTTGTACTCGTTGTACTTCTTCAGACCGCCGTGGTACTCGGCCATCCACTCGCGCGCGAAGGTGCCGTCCTGGATCTCGGCGAGGACCTTCTTCATCTCGGCCTTGGTGGCGTCCGTGATGATCCGCGGGCCGGTGACGTAGTCGCCCCACTCGGCGGTCTCGGAGATCGACCAGCGCATCTTCTCCAGGCCGCCCTCGTACATGAGGTCGACGATGAGCTTCAGCTCGTGCAGGCACTCGAAGTACGCGATCTCCGGCTGGTAGCCGGCCTCGGTCAGCGTCTCGAAACCGGCCTTGACCAGCGCGGCCGTACCACCGCAGAGAACGGCCTGCTCACCGAACAGGTCGGTCTCGGTCTCCTCGGTGAAGGTCGTCTTGATGACGCCGGCGCGGGTGCCGCCGATGCCCTTGGCGTACGACAGCGCGAGCGCGAAGGCGTTGCCGGACGCGTCCTGCTCGACGGCCGCGATACACGGAACGCCGCGGCCCTCCTCGTACTGGCGGCGCACGAGGTGACCGGGGCCCTTGGGGGCGACCATGCAGACGTCGACGCCCGCCGGCGGCTTGATGAAGTCGAAGCGGATGTTCAGGCCGTGGCCGAAGAACAGCGCGTCGCCGTCGTTCAGGTTGTCCTTGATGGACTCCTCGTAGACCTGGGCCTGGATCGGGTCCGGGACCAGGATCATGATGACGTCGGCCTCGGCGGCGGCCTCGGACGGCGTCACCACGCGCAGGCCCTGCTCCTCGGCCTTGGCCTTGGACTTGGAGCCCTCGTGCAGACCGACACGCACGTCGACACCCGAGTCACGGAGCGACAGCGCGTGGGCGTGGCCCTGGCTGCCGTAACCGATGACCGCGACCTTGCGGCCCTGGATGATGGACAGGTCGGCGTCGGCGTCGTAGAACAGCTCGGCCACTTTGGGTTCTCTCCTTGTGTGCAGGTGTTGCGTCCCACCGTATGACGGCGGGGTGGGATGAAGTCTCGGGGTCTCGGTATACGGGCGGCCGGGTGGCCGCCCGTACCCGGCGTCACGCGCTGCGGTCGAGGGCGCGCAGCGAGCGGTCGGTGATGGAGCGGGCGCCGCGGCCGATCGCGATGGTGCCGGACTGGACCAGCTCCTTGATGCCGAAGGGCTCGAGCATCTTCAGCATCGCGGACAGCTTGTCGCTGGAACCGGTGGCCTCGATCGTGACGGCCTCCGGGGAGACGTCGACGGTCTTGGCGCGGAACAGCTGGACGATCTCGACGATCTGGGAGCGGGTCTCGTTGTCGGCGCGCACCTTCACCAGAACGAGTTCACGGTGAACGGCCTGTCCCGGCTCCAGCTCGACGATCTTCAGCACCTCGACGAGCTTGTTGAGCTGCTTGGTGACCTGCTCCAGGGGCAGCGCGTCGACGCTCACCACGATCGTGATGCGGGAGATGTCGGCGTGCTCGGTCACCCCGACCGCGAGCGAGTCGATGTTGAAGCCGCGGCGCGAGAAGAGGGCCGCGATCCGGGCCAGGATGCCCGGCTTGTTCTCCACCAGGACGGAGAGCGTGTGCTTGGACATGATCTTTTACGTCTCTCTCGCTCAGTCGTCTTCGTTGTCGCCGAAGTCGGGGCGGACGTCCCGGGCGGCCATGATCTCGTCGTTGGAGGTGCCGGCGGCGACCATCGGCCACACCATCGCGTCCTCGTGGACGATGAAGTCGACGACGACGGGGCGGTCGTTGATGGAGTTGGCCTCCGCGATGACCTTGTCCAGGTCCTCCGGGCGTTCGCAGCGCAGGCCCACGCAGCCCATCGCCTCGGACAGCTTCACGAAGTCCGGCACGCGGGTGCCCTTGGCGTCGGGGTTGACGTCCTCGGGACCGCTGTGCAGCACGGTGTTGGAGTAGCGCTGGTTGTAGAAGAGGGTCTGCCACTGGCGGACCATCCCGAGAGCGCCGTTGTTGATGATGGCGACCTTGATCGGGATGTTGTTCAGGGCGCAGGTGGTGAGCTCCTGGTTGGTCATCTGGAAGCAGCCGTCGCCGTCGATCGCCCAGACGGTGTTGCCCGGCATACCGGCCTTGGCGCCCATCGCGGCCGGGACCGCGTAGCCCATGGTGCCGGCGCCGCCGGAGTTCAGCCAGGTCGCCGGCTTCTCGTACTGGATGAAGTGCGCGGACCACATCTGGTGCTGGCCGACGCCCGCGGCGAAGATCGTGTCCTCGGGGGCGAGCTGTCCGATCCGCTCGATGACCTGCTGCGGGGAGAGCGACCCGTCGGCCGGCAGGTCGTAGCCGAGCGGGTAGGTCTCGCGCCACCGGGACAGGTCCTTCCACCAGGCGCTGTAGTCGCCCTGGTGGCCCTCGCTGTGCTCCTTCTGGACGGCCTGGATCAGGTCGGCGATGACCTCGCGGGCGTCCCCGACGATCGGCACGTCTGCGGCGCGGTTCTTGCCGATCTCGGCCGGGTCGATGTCGGCATGGACGATCTTGGCGTTCGGGGCGAAGCTGTCCAGCTTGCCGGTGACGCGGTCGTCGAAACGGGTACCGAGGGCGACGATCAGGTCGGCCTTCTGGAGCGCGGTGACGGCGGTGACCGAACCGTGCATGCCCGGCATTCCCACGTGCAGCGGGTGGCTGTCGGGGAACGCGCCGAGCCCCATCAGGGTGGTGGTGACGGGAGCTCCGGTGAGTTCTGCGAGGACCTTCAGCTCGGCGGTCGCGCCGGCCTTGATGACACCGCCGCCGACGTACAGGACGGGCCGCTTGGCCTGGGTGATCAGCTTGGCGCCCTCGCGGATCTGCTTGGCGTGCGGCTTGGTCACCGGGCGGTAGCCGGGCAGGTCCATGACCGGCGGCCAGGAGAAGGTCGTCTTCGCCTGGAGGGCGTCCTTCGCGATGTCGACCAGGACCGGGCCGGGGCGGCCCGTGGAGGCGATGTGGAAGGCCTGCGCGATGACCCGCGGGATGTCCTCGGCCTTGGTGACCAGGAAGTTGTGCTTGGTGATCGGCATGGTGATGCCGACGATGTCCGCCTCCTGGAAGGCGTCCGTGCCGATCGCCTTGGAGGCCACCTGCCCGGTGATCGCCACGAGCGGCACCGAGTCCATGTGGGCGTCCGCGATCGGGGTCACCAGGTTGGTCGCGCCGGGGCCCGAAGTCGCCATGCAGACGCCGACCTTGCCGGTGGCCTGCGCGTAACCGGTGGCCGCGTGGCCCGCGCCCTGCTCGTGACGGACCAGGACGTGCCGCACGCGGGTGGAGTCCATCAGCGGGTCGTATGCCGGAAGGATGGCACCGCCGGGAATACCGAATACCGTCTCGGCGCCGACCTCCTCGAGAGAGCGGATGAGGGACTGCGCGCCCGTGACGTGCTCGGGGGCGGACGGCTGTCCTCCGGATCGGGGCCGCGGCTGCGGATGGGCCCCGGTGGCCTGCTCGGTCATCGTCATTCTCTTCTCGATGCTGAGGGTGTGAAGCTGAGGTGGGGAGGCTGGGCAACAAAAAACCCCTCGTGCCGTAAGGCAAGCGAGGGGAGCGCGCCGGGTGGGGATCGCTGAGCGGTCTGTGGCTCAGCGTCAGCCGACGCGCTTTCCAAGTACGAGAATTCGGGTGCGCATGAGACTGACCCTCCCCCCGGCACGCACTCACTGTCAAGTGGGTGGGACGGGAGTCTCATTATGTGAGCGGAGGGTCGTCCCACCACCGAGTACCGCCGTCATGCTTCCGGTGTACACCCCCACGCCCCCTCCGGCGAACGCCGGTTCGGCGGGACCGTGCGGGACCGGGTAGTGGCCCGAGGCCAGAGCGCGGCGGAGCCGGTACTCGTCGAGCGGTCCCGAGAACGCCATGCCCTGCCCGTGGGTGCAGCCCATCGCGCGCAGGGCGACCACCTGCTCGGGCAGGTCCACCCCGTCGGCCACGGACTGGAGCCCGAGGTCCCCGGCGATTCTGAGCAGCCCGCTGGTGATCTTGTGCAGGCGCGCGGACTCCACGACGCCCTCGACCAGGCTGCGGTCGAGCTTCAGCACGTCGACGGGGAGCCTGCGCAGCGCGGTGATCGCCGCGTAGCCGCTGCCGAAGCCGTCCAGAGCGATCCGGACCCCGACGCGCCGGATCGCGGTCAACCGGCGCTCCAGCTCGTCCAGGGAGACCCGGGGGTCGGTGTCGGAGAGCTCGATGAGCAGCGAGCCCGACGGCAGGCCGTGCCGGGTCAGCAGGGCCTCCACGGAGCCCAGGGGCAGCGAACGGTCCAGCAGCCGCTGGGCGTTCATCCGGACCGCGACCGGCACGGTGAGTCCGTTCGCGGCCCGTTCGGCGGCGTGTTCGACGGCCTCCTCCAGGATCCAGCGGCCGAGTTCCTGCGTCCGGTCGCTGTCCTCGGCCACCCGCAGGAACTCGGCGGGGGTGAACAGCACCCCCTGCGAGGACCGCCAGCGCGCCTGGGCGCTGACGGAGGTGATCCGGCCGTCCTCCAGGGACACCACGGGCTGGTGCAGCAGGGCGAACTCGCCGTCGTGCAGCGCTGCACGCAGGCGCGTGGCCAGCTCCGCCTTCCGTACGACGTCCTGCTGCATCTGGGGCGCGTACAGCTCGACCCGGCCCTTGCCGCCCGCCTTGGCGCGGTACATCGCCAGGTCCGCGTTGCGCAGGAGCTCGCCCGCGCCGAGGCCGGGTTCGGCGAAGGCGACGCCGATGGAGGCGGCGACCCGGACATCGTTGCCGTCGATGAGGTAGGGCTGCGAGAGCGTGATTCTGAGGCGGTCGGCGAGTTCCAGGATGTTGCCCTCGCGGGCCGTGCGGTCCCGGGTGCCGTCCCCGACGATCAGGGCGGCGAACTCGTCCCCGCCGAGCCGGGAGGCGGTGTCGCCGTGCCGGACCGAGTCCTGGAGTCTGCGGGCGGCCTGGACGAGCAGTTCGTCCCCGGCCTGGTGCCCGATCGTGTCGTTGACGGCCTTGAAGCCGTCCAGGTCGATGAAGAGGACGGCGGTGCCACGGTCGGAGGAGCGGCGGCCGGACAGGGCCTGCTGGACGCGCCGGGTGAACAGGGCGCGGTTGGGCAGGTCGGTGAGCGGGTCGTGCTCGGCGTTGTGCTGGAGCTGCGCCTGGAGGCGCACTCTCTCGGTGACGTCCCGGCTGTTGAAGATGAGGCCGCCCTGATGGCGGTTGACGGTGGACTCGACGTTGAGCCAGCCTCCGTCGCCGGACCGGAAGCGGCACTCGATGCGGGTGGTGGGCTCCTCGAGGGGGTTGGCGGCGAGGAAGCGGCGCACCTCGTGCACCACGCAGCCCAGGTCCTCGGGGTGGATGAGACCGGCCAGTTCGGTGCCCACCAGGTCCTCGGCGGGGCATCCGTAGACGCCTGCGGCGGCCGGGGAGACGTACCGGAGGATGCCGTTCGGGGCGGCGATCATGATGACGTCGCTGGAGCCCTGCACCAGGGAGCGGAAGTGGTTCTCCTTCTGCGCGAGTTCCTGGGTCAGGGTGATGTTGTCGAGCAGCATGATCCCCTGGCGGACCACGAGGGCGAGCACGACGGTACCGCCGGTGAGCAGCACCACGCGGTCCACGCTGCGGCCGTTGAGGACGTTGTAGAGGATCCCCAGGGTGCAGACGGCGGCCGCCAGATAGGGGGTGAGCGCGGCCAGCGACCCGGTGATGGGGCGGGTGGCCGGGTACCGGCCGTGGTCACCGCCCTGGGCGGAGGGGTGGTGCTGGATCCCGAACCGGTGTCTGGGCAGGTGTTCGTGGACCACGCGCGTGCGCCCCGCCGGGGGCTTCCGGTCGGGCTCCGGGCGCCGCGGGGCGGCCCAGGGGGCGTAGGCGAGCAGCAGGGAGCCGGCGAACCAGCCCGCGTCCAGCAGCTGGCCCGAGCGGTAGTTGTTGTGCAGCAGCGGCGAGGTGAACAGGGCGTCGCACATCACGGTCAGGGCGAGCGCGCCGATCGCGGTGTTCACCGCGGTGCGGTTGACCGCCGAGCGCCGGAAGTGCAGCGCGAGGACCATGCTGACGAGGGCGATGTCGAGCAGCGGGTACGCCAGGGACAGCGCGGTGTGCGCGACGCTCGGCCCCTCGGACTTCGCCGCCTGGGCGAGGGCGAGGCTCCAGGAGAGCGTGAGCAGCGAGCCGCCGATCAGCCAGGCGTCGAGGCCCAGGCAGACCCAGCCGGCCTTGGTGACCGGGCGCTTGGCGAGGACCAGCAGGCCCACGATGGCCGGCGGCGCGAAGCAGAGGAAGAAGGCGTCGGCGCAGGAGGGGCTGGGCACGGGCCGTCCCAGGACGACCTCGTACCACCCCCAGATCAGGTTGCCGAGGGCCGCCATCGCCGAGGAGAGCGCGAAGAGCAGCCAGGCGGGTCGAAAGCGGACCCGACGCCCGCGGGCGTACAGGAAGCAGGACACGGCGGCGGTTCCGGCCGCGGCGCTCAGCCCGAAGTCACCCATGATCAGGGCGGCTTCGCGCGATCCCCAGTCGAGCGCGGAACCGATGGCGTACCCCGCGCAGACCAGGGCTAGGAGGAGTTGGTGGACCAGGCGCGTCCCGTCGCGGGAGGCCGGTGGCCGGTTGGGCTGCGCCCCCCGCGCGGGCTGGACCCGCAGCGCTCCGTCGAGTGTGGTCGTGGGAGACGAGGGCGAGGTCACCGGGTCCTCCCGGTCCGCACCGCTCCGGGGTCCCGGGGGTCCGGGTGCGCCGGGTGCGCATGCCGCCTGCGGCTGTTGGGCCTGCGGTGGTGATGGCTGTGGTGGCCGCCGTGACCGGCGTGATGGCCGCGTCTGCGCGCGGCTGTCTGCCAGGGTCGCCGTCGGCGGCTCCGCCGCGTCGGATCGCTCGTCCATAGGCCGTGCATCGCCCGTCGCCCCCCTCACAGTCTGCAATGTCCATCCCCGGCGCCGAACGGTGCGCGGCGCAGCCCCTGTCCGGACGATACACCAGTCTCGTCACTCAGGGACATAGTTCCTCTACGCTCCGTGACGATCAGGGGAGTTGGGAGCGCGGACCGCGTCCGAAAGGTTGCGGAGGATACCGAAAACGGACTACTCGCCTGCTGTGCCCGTCGTAAGGATCACGTTCCGCAGCGGCTCGTGGTTCACGAAGCGGTTCAACTGGTCCGTCAGGAGCCTCTTGGCCCGGGGCAGGAAGGCCGAGCTGGGTCCGCCGACGTGCGGGCTGATGAGGACGCCCGGCGCGTGCCAGAGGGGGTGCCCCGGGGGCAGCGGCTCGGGGTCCACCACGTCCAGGGCCGCCGTGATGCGTCCGGTCTCCAGCTCGGCGAGCAGTGCCTTGGTGTCCACGACCGGGCCGCGGGCGACGTTCACCAGCAGGGCGCCGTCCTTCATCCGGGCCAGGAACTCCGCGTCCACCAGACCGCGCGTGGTGTCGTTCAGCGGGGTGGAGAGGATGACGACGTCGGCCTCGGGGAGCAGGGCGGGCAGCTCGGTGAGCGGGTGCACCGGGCCGCGCTCCGTGGTGCGCGCGGAGCGCGCGACGCGCGCCACCCGCGCGACCTCGAAGGGCACGAGCCGGTCCTCGATCGCGGCGCCGATCGCGCCGTAGCCGATGACGAGCACGTTCTTGTCGGCGAGCGCGGGATGGAAGTCGCCCTGCCAGTGCTCCTGTTGCTGCGCCCGGACGAAGCCGGGGACGCCGCGCAGGGAGGCGAGGGTCAGGGTGAGGGCCAGTTCGGCGGTGCTGGCCTCGTGCACACCGCGCGCGTTGCAGAGCCGGACGCCGGGCGGCAGGTCCGACAGCCGTGGCAGGACGTCGTCGACACCGGCCGTGAGCGTCTGGACGACTTGGAGGTTCGGCATCTGTGCCAGCGGCCGTACCTTGACCGGCTGCCGCTTCATGTACGGCACGACGTACAGGACGCAGTCCGCCGGGTCGCCGGGGTACTCCTGATCGCCGTCCTCACCCCCGTCCCAGAACCGGTAGACGGGCCCCTCGGGGAGCCCTGCGATCTCGTCCGGCGGGATGGGGAGCCACACGTCAGCAGTCATGCCTGGAGGCTATGTCAGGCGGCCGGTGACCCAGAGGTTAGGTTGGGGGCTCGGGGAAAGAGAGGGTCACGGGCAGGTGGAGCGCAGGACGATCGGCGCGGCGGCGCTCGCGGTGGGAGCCGTCGGACTCGGGTGCATGCCGATGAGCTGGGCCTACAGCGGCTCGCGGCAGCGGGGCGACGAGTCGGTCAGGGCCGTGCACCGGGCGCTCGATCTGGGCTCGACCCTCCTGGACACGGCCGACATGTACGGCCCCTTCACCAACGAGCTGCTGCTCGGGCGGGTGTTGAAGGAGCGGCGCGAGGACGCGTTCGTGTCGACCAAGGTCGGGCTGCTGGTGGGCGAGCAGCACATCGTGGCCAACGGCCGCCCCGGCTATGTGAGACGGGCCTGCGACGCGTCCCTGCGGCGGCTCCAGACCGATGTGATCGACCTGTACCAGCTGCACCGCGAGGACCCCGAGGTGCCGGTCGAGGAGACCTGGGGCGCGATGGCGGATCTCGTACGGGCCGGAAAGGTACGGGCGTTGGGGCTGTGCGCGATGGGGGCGCGGGGCGGCCGCCGGTCCGGGACCAGGCTGCACGACGCGACGATCCGGCAGTTGCGGCGGGTCCAGCAGGTCTTCCCGGTGAGCGCGGTGGAGGCCGAGCTGTCGGTCTGGTCGCGGGAGGCGATGGAGACGCTGCTGCCGTGGTGCGCGGAGCGCGGCATCGGGTTCCTGGCGGCGATGCCGCTGGGCAACGGATTCCTGACCGGCACCCTCACCCCGGGCCAGGGCTTCGAACCGGACGACGTCCGTGCCCGTCACCCCCGCTTCACCGCCGAGATGATGGCCGCGAACCAGCCGGTCGTCTCCGGCCTGCGCCGCGTCGCGGCCCGCCACGGGGAGTCGGTCACCCCGGCCCAGGTGGCGCTGGCGTGGGTCCTGGCCCAGGGCCCTCACGTGGTCCCGGTCCCGGGCGCCAAGCGGGAGCGGTGGGTGACGGAGAACGCGGCGGCGACGGATCTGCGGTTGACCGCACGGGACCTGACGGAGCTGGCGGAACTGCCGCCCGCGCTGGGGTCGTGGGACTGAGCGGGACGGGCCGCTGCGCGGGGCTCGGCAGGCGGCTGTTCGGGGTGAGGCTCGGCGGGCAGCTGCGCGCGGTGGGCCGCGGACGTGGCAGGCAGCGGGCAGAGGGCAGCGGAGCGTGGCAGGCGGCGGTGGGCGCTAGCGACCGACAGCGGACGTGGCAGACGGCGGTGGGCGCTAGCGACCGACAGCGGACGTGGCAGGCGGCGGTGGGCGCGCGCGGCCGACAGCGGACGTGGCAGGCGGCGGTGGGCGGCGCGCGGCCTGGCAGGCGGCTGCGTGCGGCGGCAGCAGAACGAGGCAGGCGGCTGTGCGGCCGGGCGCGGGCTGCGGCTCCCTGCGGGGATCGGGTCGTGCATCGGGTCGTGGAGATCGGGAACCTGTGGGGCGCGAGCGGTGTATGACAGGTAGAACCCGCCGCTTCGAAGGGACCATGATCGTGCATCGTCGAGCTGTGACGGCCGTGCTGGCCGCGACCACGCTCCTGCTGACGGCCGGCTGCTCCTCCGACGGCTCGGGAGACGACACCCCGGGCGGCGGCAGCGGCCCCGCGTCCAGTGGTACTGCTCCGGGCTCCTCCCCCACCCGGCAGGCGGCCGAGGCGACCCCTCCGGCGAAGGGCTCGGTGAAGGTGCTGCGCACGGTCACGGAGGGGCTCAAGACCCCGTGGGGCCTCGCTCCGCTCCCCGACGGCGACCTGCTCGTCTCCTCCCGCGACGACGGCACGATCACCCGCGTCGACGGCCAATCCGGCAAGAAGACGGAACTGGGCGAGGTGTCCGGGGTCTCCGCGGCCGGCGAGGGCGGCCTCCTCGGCATCGCCCTCTCCCCGGAATACGCCTCCGACCACATGGTGTACGCCTACTTCACCTCCGACTCGGACAACCGCGTCGTCAGGATGGTCTACGACGAGCGGAAGTCGCCCGGCGAACAGCTCGGCGCCCCCGACACCGTCTTCAAGGGCATCCCGAAGGGCTTCATCCACAACGGCGGCCGGATCGCCTTCGGCCCGGACAAGATGCTCTACGCGGGCACCGGCGAGAGCGGCGACACCGGCCTGTCCCAGGACCGCAAGTCCCTGGGCGGCAAGATCCTGCGCCTGACCCCGGAGGGCGACCCCGCCCCGGGCAACCCGTTCCCCGGCTCCCCGGTGTACTCCTACGGCCACCGGAATGTGCAGGGCCTCGCCTGGGACGCGAAGCAGCGGCTGTTCGCCTCGGAGTTCGGCCAGGACACCTGGGACGAACTGAATGCCATCAAGCCCGGCGGCGACTACGGCTGGCCGGACGCCGAGGGCCGCTCCGACGACAAGAAGTTCCAGAACCCCATAGCCCAGTGGCACACCGACGACGCCTCCCCCAGCGGTGTCGCCTACGCCGAGGGTTCCGTCTGGATGGCCGGGCTCAAGGGCCAGCGCCTGTGGCGCATCCCGCTGAACGGCACGGAGGCCTCCGCCGACCCCCAGTCCTTCCTGAAGGGCGAGTACGGCCGGCTGCGCACGGTGGTCTCCGCGGGCGGGGACAAGCTGTGGCTCGTCACCAGCAACACCGACGGCCGCGGCAGCCCGAAGGACGGGGACGACCGGATCCTGGAGATACAGGTCAGCTAGCCGGACGCTCGGCCTCGCCCGCCCTGCCTTCCTCGCCCTCCTCGGGGACCGTCCCGCGTTCCTCGGGCCTGGGGAGGCGGACGACGACCTTCCCGGAGGTGAGGTCTATCGGTCCGCGCCCGGGGTCGCCGTCGCCGACGTCCTCCCGGGTCAGCTCCAGCCGCTTCTGTTCGTCGTGGGTGTGCTTGCGGCCGGGTGCGAACAGCTCCTCGAACATGTTGAACATGCGGCCTCCCTGCCGGTCTCCTCCACCGTACGCCTCACTCTGTGACCGGCGCGTGGAGAGCCCTCTCGGGAAACAGTCCCAGCCGGTGCGCGACCGCCGCGGCCTCGCCCCTGCCGGAGACGGCGAGCTTGGCGAGGATGTTGGAGACGTGGACGCTGGCCGTCTTCGGGGAGATGAAGAGTTCCTCGGCGATCTGACGGTTGGTGCGGCCGAGGGCGACCAGGCGCAGGACGTCGCGTTCCCGGCCGGTGAGGCCGAGGGAGCGGGCCGGGTCGTCCGGCTCGGGCGACTGTGCCGCGCTCAGGGTGAGGCGGGCGCGCTGGGCGAGGAGGGTGACCGCGTCGGCGAGGGGCCGGGCGCCGAGGTGGTCGGCGGCGGCGTGGGCGAGGCGCAGCAGTTCGGTGGCCCGGTCGCGGTCGGGCTGCTCGGCACCGCCGGGTGCGGACAGCAGGGCCTGGGCGAGCCGGTGGCGGACGCGGGCGAGGTCGTAGGGGCGTTCCAGGGGTTCGAAGGCGGTGACCGCCTCGGACCAGTGGTCGGGGGTGTCGGCGCTCTCGGCGCGCAGGAGCTCGGCGCGCAGCCAGCGTTCGTGCGCCAGCCAGACGGGGGCGTTGGTGGCGAGAGGCCTGGCGGCCTCGCGGATGCGGTCGAGGATCTTCGCGCGGTTCTGTTCGGCGACGGGCAGGCCGAGGGAGTCGGCCTCCATGGTGGCGGCGGTCAGGAGCAGGGGCCAGGCGTAGCGCTGGGTGCCGGGGGGGAAGCCGGTGTCCAGGACGCGTTCGAGTGCGGCGCGGGCGTCGAGGAGACGGCCTTCGCCGGCGGCGACCCCGATGGCGAGGTCGGAGAGGGGGAGGTCGTGTTGCGGTGCCCGGTCGTGGGAGCCGAAGTAGCCGCGGGCCGCGGCGAGATGACGTGCGGCCTCGGCGAGCTCACCGCGGGCGAGGGCCAGGGCGGCCCGGTTGGCGGCGTGGAAGCCGCGGGGCCGGGCGCTGCGGCCGACGAGTTCCGCCCTGACGGCGGCGTCGGCCGCCTGGTCCCAGCGGCCCAGGGAGTAGAGGGACTCGGCGAGGTTGCCCCAGATCCAGGCCTCCTTGTCGGACAGGCCGAACTTGCGGGCGTAGTCGAGCCCTTCCTCCAGGATCGGGATGGCTTCCCGGGAACGGCCGATGGCTTCGAGGGAGTTGGGCAGGTTCACATAGACGCGGCTGGCGACGGTGGAGAGCCCGTCGTCCAGGGTCTGGCGCAGGATCTCGAACATCTCGGCCAGGCCGGCCTCGACATCGCCGGACTCGACGGCCAGACCCGCATTGGTGAGGCATGCGTTCATCTCGATCTCGCGGGCGCCGACCATGCGCGCGTACTCCACGGCGCGTTCGGCGGCCGTGACGGCCTCGGGCCCTGGGCAGTGCACCATGGACCAGTTCGCGAAGTTGGACAGCACCTCCGCGTGCACCTCCGACGGCGGCAGCCCGCGGACCAGTTCCTCGGCGGTGGCCAGTTCCGTCCAGCCGTCGCCCCGGGCCAGGCCCTGGACGAGATGGGAGCGCTGGACCCAGAACCAGGCGGCGCGCAGGGGGTCGCCGTCGTCCTCCAGGAGGTGCAGCGCCCGCTTGGTGATCTTCAGGGCGCGTTCCCGTTCGCCGCCGAGGCGTCCGGCGACGGCGGCCTCGGCCATCAGGTCGAGGTAGCGCAGCGGGGCGGTGGCGGGGTCGCAGCCGCAGGGAGGGTAGACCTCGGTGAAGTCGACGGGCCGCAGACCGGCCCGGACGTCCTCGGGGGCGGTGTCCCACAGCTCCATCGCGCGTTCCAGGAGCCGCAGTTGTTCGGCGTAGGCGTGCCGGCGGCGGGCGGTGACGGAGGCGTCCAGGACGGCGGGCAGGGCCTTGGCGGGGTCATGGGCGTGGTACCAGTAGCTGGCCAGGCGCATGACGCGTTCGTCGGCGGGGACCAGCGTGGGGTCGGCCTCCAGGGCTTCCGCGTAGCGCCGGTTGAGGCGGGAGCGTTCGCCGGGCAGCAGGTCGTCGGCGACGGCCTCGCGGACCAGGGAGTGCCGGAAGCGGTATCCGTCGCCGTCGGGTGCCGGGCTGAGGATGTTGGCGTTCACGGCGGCCCGCAGCGCCTCGATGAGATCGTCCTCGGCGAGCCCGCTGACCGCGGCGAGCAGCCGGTACTCCACGGTGGAGCCGCCCTCGGCGACGACCCGGGCGACCCGCTGGGTGCTCTCGGGCAGGCCCTCCACGCGGACCAGGAGCAGGTCGCGCAGCGAGTCGGTGAGGCCGGTGCCGCAGCCCTCGGTGGCGCACACGGCGAGTTCCTCGACGAAGAAGGCGTTGCCGTCGGAGCGTTCGAAGATGTCGTCGACCTGGGCGGGGTTCGGTTCGGTGGCGAGGATGCCGGCTATCTGGCGGCTCACCTCGTCCCGGGTGAAGCGGCCGAGTTCGATGCGGCGGACCGTGCGCAGCCGGTCGAGTTCGGCGAGCAGGGGGCGCAGCGGATGGCGCCGGTGGATGTCGTCGGCGCGGTAGGTGGCGAGGACGACCAGGCGGCCGGTGCGCAGGGTGCGGAAGAGGTAAGCGAGGAGGTGGCGGGTGGAGGCGTCGGCCCAGTGGAGGTCCTCCAGGGCGACGACCACGGTGCGTTCGGCGGCGACGCGCTCCAGGAGGCGGGCGGTGAGCTCGAAGAGGCGGGCCAGGCTCTCCTCGTCGTGCCGGCCGGTGCGCCGGGCGGGGAGTCCCTCGCCCATCTCGGGCAGCAGCCGGGCCAGTTCCTCCTCCTGGCCGGCGGCCGCGGCGGCGAACTCGGCGGGCAGGGCGCGGCGCAGGGCGCGCAGCGCGGTGGAGAAAGGGGCGAAGGGCAGTCCGTCGGCGCCGATCTCGACGCAGCCGCCGAGGGCGACGACCGCGCCCTGCCGGCAGGCCGCGGTGGCGAACTCCTCGACGAGCCGGGTCTTTCCGACACCGGCCTCACCGCCGAGCAGCAATGCCTGCGGCTCTCCCGCGGCGGCGCGGGAGAGCGCTTCGTTCAGGCTGTTCAGTTCTTCGGTGCGGCCGACGAACACGGGACTGACGGACCTGGTCTGCACGGGCCCGAGCATGACACGCGGGTCCGACAGCGTGGCACCGGTTTTCGGGGCGGGCCGGGTGTCCCGGCCCGCCCCGGTCGCCGGGAGGACGGCCGCGGTGGTGACCGCGGGGACGGGCAGAGCCGTACGGCCGTCCTCTCTTCCCCCGGCGCTCACGCCGTGCGGAGGAACCGGTGCCGCCGGGGGCGACCGGTATGCGAATCGGTCTCCGCGGTGCGCTCGGCGGCTTCGCGGCGGGCGGCGCGGCGGCTGCGCAGGGTCTCGCGGACGAGCCGCTCGTGCTCGGCCTGGCGGATCAGTTCGGCGGATCGGTACTGGGAGAGCTGGTACTCGGCATACATGGCGTCGTCCTTGTCGGAGTCGGTTTCCGGCTTCGCTTTCTGCGATGCCTCCACCTTCGTCTCCGAGGGGGGTCCGCCACATCGGGAGAGTTCCGCATCTTCGCCTCCCGTGGGGGCCTTAGACGCGCGAGAGGGGCCTCAGGGGCTCCGTAAGGTACCTACGGGTGGTCTGAGGCCCCTCGTGACCTGCGCTGATTCAGCTCGTGGACGGCAGGCTGAGCAGGAGGTCCGTGTACTTGAGGACGGCCAGGAGAAGTCCGACGACGCCGAGCGCGACACCGCCCCAGGCGACGGACTTGATCCAGCCGGCCTGCGGCTTTCCGGGGGCGCCGAAGGCCGGGCGGGCCAGCACCGCGACACCGACGATCAGCGCGATCAGCGCGAAGACGCCGCCCCACAGCGCGGTGGCCTTCCAGGCGTCGCCGTAGCCCTCGTCGAGGAGCTTCGCCACGTCGGAGGAGGTCGCGGTCTGCGCGTGCAGCTGGCCGACGAGCGACTGCCGCGCGGACGCCACGGTGCCGACCCAGCTGCCGGTCAGGGAGACCAGGCCGAGCGCGGCGGAGACGACGGCTCCCGCGCCCTGGCCGACGCCGGTGGGGCCCTCCTGCCGGGCGGCCTCGGGCAGCTCCTCGCCGTCCTCGCCGTCCTCGTCGTCGATCTCGTCGGTGGCGGTGACCTCGGCCGGGCCGGCCTCGGCCTCCGTCACCTCGTCGGTCTTGGCGACGTTCACCTTCTCCTCGTCGTTGGTGGCCTCGGCGCCCGTCGCGGCGCCGGTCTCGTCAGCTGTCTTCGTTCCCATGTCGGGCACCGTACGGATCCTGTCTGAGAGGTCTCTTAATGATCGCTGTGAGCGGCACGCCCGCGCGCTTCACGCCATTCGGGGGCCAGGATCGACCACACCTCCAGGTCGTGCCGCACGCCACGATAGGGGTAGGCCTCGCGCCGTACACCATCGCGGGTCATGCCCAGGCGCCGGGCGACGTTCAGGCTGGGGGTGTTGGCGGCGGAGGCGACCCACTCGATCCGGTGGATGCCGCGCTGGTCCACGGCGTGGTCGATCAGTGTCCGCGCGGCCCGTGTGACCAGGCCACGCCCCGTGCCGGCGGGCTCCAGCCAGCAGCCGACCTCGGCGTTGCCGTTCTCGGCGTCGAAGTTGAGGAAGAGCACACCGCCCACGAGCCTGCCCTCCAGCCACAGGCCGTGCAGGGAGCCGGTGTCGGCGGCGCGCATGTCGGCATAGCGCTGGAGCACCTCGCGCGCACCCTGTGCGTCGGTGGCCTTGGCGGCGAAGGGGATGTACTGGTTGATGAACTCCCGCCCGCGCTCCAGGTGGGCCAGGAACTCCTCCGCGTGCCAGGGCTCCAGCGGCCGCAGCTCGGCGTCCTCACCCAGGGATATCGCGTACATCCTCGTCCCGCTCCCTCTCCATCCGCTCCACGACGTCCTGTTCGACGACATCGGTGAGCCTCTCATGGGCGGCTCGGCACTCGGGCGGCTCGATGCTGATGCGGGGCATGCGGCGGTCCAGCCAGCCGGGCAGCCACCAGTTGGCGCCGCCGAGCAGGTGCATGAGGGCGGGGACGAGGAGCGTGCGCAGCACGAAGGCGTCGAGGGCGACGGCGGCGGCGAGCGCGATGCCGAACATGGCGATCACGCGGTCGCCGCTGAGCACGAAGGCGAGGAAGACGGAGATCATGATGACCGCGGCGGAGTTGATCACCCGGCTGGTCTCGGCGAGGCCCACACGCACGGCCCGCCGGTTGTCACCGGTCTCCAGCCACTCCTCGTACATCCGGCTGACCAGGAAGACCTGGTAGTCCATGGAGAGCCCGAAGAGGACGGAGACCATGATCACCGGGAGGAAGGGTTCGATGGGTCCTGCGCGCCCGAGTCCGAGCAGCTCGCTCCCCCAGCCCCACTGGAAGATCGCCACGACCACGCCGAAGGCGGCGGCGACCGCGGCCACGTTCATCGCGGCGGCCTTGAGCGGAATGCCGACGGAGCGGAAGGCGAGCAGGAGCAGCAGACAGCCCAGGCCGATGACGACGCCGACGAAGAGGGGCAGCTTGCCGACGATGACGTCCGCGAAGTCGTCGTACGACGCCGTCATCCCGCCGACGTGGATGTCGAGCGTGGTGCCGGTCTCGGCGCGGGGCAGCACCTCGGTGCGCAGCCGTTCGACGAGATCGCTGGTCTGCCGGGACTGCGGGGCGGAGTCGGGGACGATCGTGAAGTAGGCGAGGTCGCCGCCGGTGTCGTAGGTCACCGGGGTGGTGGAGGCGATCCCCTCGGTGGTGCGCAGGGTGGCGTCGAGGTTGTCGAGGAGCAGCTTGTCCTCGGCGCCGTCGACACGGGTCACCAGGGTGAGGGGGCCGTTGACGCCGGGACCGAAGCCGTCGGCCAGGAGGTCGTAGGCCTGCCGGGTGGTGGCGGACTTGGGGCCGTTGCCCTGGTCGGAGGTGCCGAGGCGCAGGCCCAGGGTGGGCAGGGCGAGGACGGTGATGACCAGCAGGGCGATCGCGCCGAGCAGCTTGGGGTGCCGTTCCACGAAGGCGGACCAGCGGTGGGCGAATCCGGTGGGCAGTTCGGGCTCGGGGCCGTGCTCGGCTAGCCGGCGTCGCTCGCGGCGGCTCAGGGCGCGGGTGCCGATGAGGGAGAGCAGGGCGGGCAGCAGGGTGACGGAGGCTGCGACCGTGAGCACCACGGTCAGGGAGGCGGCTATCGCGACGCCGTTGAGGAAGCCGAGCCGCAGGATCAGCATGCCCAGCAGGGCGATGCACACCGTCGCACCCGCGAAGACGACCGCGCGGCCGGTGGTGGTGACGGCGTTCTCGACGGCCTCGGTGACGCTCAGGCCGCGTTTCAGGCCGCGCCGGTGTCTGGTGACGATGAACAGCGCGTAGTCGATGCCGACCCCGAGCCCGATCAGCATGCCGAGCATGGGCGCGAAGTCGGCGACGGTCATGGCGTGCCCGAGGAGCCCGATCCCCGCGTAGGCGGTGCCCACGCCGACCAGGGCGGTGGCGATGGGCAGCAGCGAGGCGGCGAGCGAGCCGAAGGCGAGGAACAGCACCAGGGCGGCCACGAGGACGCCGACGACCTCGGCGACGTGCCCGCCCTTGGACTCGGTGAGGGCGACGGCGCTGCCGCCCAGTTCGACCTGGAGCCCGTCGGCCTCGGCGTCCTTGGCGGTGTCCACCACGGCCTGCGCCTGGGACTTGTCGATGTCCTCGGCGGAGTGGGAGAAGGTGACGCCGGCGTAGGCGGTGTGTCCGTCGGCGCTGATCAGACCGCTGCCCGCGGAGTCGTAGGGGCTGACCACGGAGGCCACCCCGGGCAGGTCCGCGATCTTCTCCAGGGTCGTGGTCATGGTCTGCTCGACGTCGGCGTCCCGGACCGAGCCCGAGTCGACATGCCAGACGACGGTGTCGCTGTCGCCGCCGAGCTGCGGGAAGCCTTCCCGCAGCAGCTGGGTGGCGCGGCCCGACTCGGTGCCCGGGACCTCGTAGTCGTTGGAGTAGGCGGAGCCCGTGACGGCGGCGGCCGCGCTCACTCCGCCGAGGGCGAGGAGCCACAGGAGGACGACGACCAGACGGCGTCGGACACACCAGCGTGCGAGGGCTGCCACGAACGTGCTCCCAGGGGTGGAGATTTGTGGATCTTTGACCGGGAACAGTCGTCCATGTGAGGAACGGCCCGCAAAGAACGCATGAGCAATATATGGACCACTCTCGCAGGCGAAAGTGATCGTTTATTGCGATCGTGCGCTTATTCACAAGAGTGGGAGACAGATCACAGGACAGTAACGGTCACTCTGTCACGCCTGCCCGACCTCAGTCGAACTGGTCGCCCAGTGCCATCACCATCACGCCCGCGATCAGCAGCCACAGCGCTCTGCGGGTGCGCCCGCGGGAGCCCAGCACGGCCGCCAGCGCGCACACCGCAGCGCCCAGGGCGTAGGCGGCCGGGACCAGCGCGGGGGCGGAGCCGCTCAGCCGCAGCGCCGCCGCGGCCAGGCCGGCGAGGGCCAGCAGGGCGCCGGTGCCGGAGGCCGACCAGCGGGCCCGCCGGGCGTCCAGCACCTCGTCGTCGTACTCCTCCTGCATGCCGGACGGTATGCCGGACGGCTCGGAATTCGCAGGACCGTTCATGGCGGGCGAGCGTAGCGTGTCCCTCGGAGAATCCCAGGGCTTGTCCGCCCCCGGCCGAAGCAGGTGCATTGTTTGAGCGTCCGACCGAGCTCCTCCGTATCCCTTTCCGCTTTTCCGGACTCAAGGAGCCCGTTCACCGATGCCAGACATCACCGGGAGGACCTCGGATGAGGACCTTTCCCAGCGACTGACCCATGCTCGCTTCCCCCGCAGCAACAGCTACGACGCCCGCTGGGTCGTCGAGAACCAGATGGGCCCGAACGCGCTGTGGCTGCTGGAGTGGCTCGCGCCCGCTCTGGGCCTGGACACCCTGCGCCCCGGCGCCCGTGTGCTCGACCTGGGCTGCGGCCGGGCCATGACCTCGGTCTTCCTGGCCAGGGAGTACGACGTCCAGGTCACCGCGGCCGACCTGTGGGTCAAGCCCGACGAGAACGCGCAGCGCATCGCCGAGGCCGGTGTGGCCGACCGGGTGCTGCCCGTGTACGCCGAGGCGCACGACCTGCCGTTCGCCGAGGCGAGCTTCGACGCGATCGTGAGCATCGACGCGTACCAGTACTTCGGCACGAACGATCTCTATCTGCCCACGCTGACCCGGCTGTTGAAGCCGGGCGGGAAGATCGGGATCGTCGTACCGGCACTGCGCGAGGAGATCGACGGCGTGGAGCCGCCGGAGCACCTCGCGCAGTGGTGGGAGCCGGACTTCTGGTGCTTCCACACCGCCGACTGGTGGCGCCGCCACTGGACCCGCAGCGGGGCCGTCGAGGTCGAGACGGCCGACTGGCTGGACGACGGCTGGCGGGACTGGCTGTTGTGGGTCGACGTGGTCGCCGAGGAGAGCCCCCAGGAGTTCCACCGCACGATGGCCCGCTGGGTCCGCGACATGGTGCGCGCCGACGAGGGCCGGACGTTCGGTTTCGTACGGCTCGTAGGACGCCGTAAGTAGCCGTACGGCCTCGTCGCAGACGCCGTGAGCAGCCGTACGGCCCCGGAGGACATGTCCTCCGGGGCCGTACTCGGCGCTTGGGCTCAGCCTTCGCCGACGCCCAGCTTCTCCAGGATCAGTTCCTTGACGCGGGCCGCGTCGGCCTGACCGCGGGTGGCCTTCATGACCGCGCCGACCAGGGCGCCGGCCGCGGCGACCTTCCCGGAGCGGATCTTGTCGGCGATGCCCGGGTTGCCGGCGATGGCCTCGTCGACGGCGGTGCCGAGGGCACCCTCGTCGGAGACGACCTTCAGACCGCGCTTGTCGACGACCTCGTCCGGGGTGCCTTCGCCCGCGAGGACGCCTTCGATGACCTGACGGGCCAGCTTGTCGTTCAGGTCGCCCTTCGAGACCAGCTCGGTCACCCGGGCGACCTGCGCCGGGGTGATGGCCAGCTCGTCGAGCGCCTTGCCGGACTCGTTGGCGCTGCGGGCGAGTTCGCCCATCCACCACTTGCGGGCGGAGGCCGCGTCGGCACCGGCGTCGATCGTGGCGACGATCAGGTCCAGGGCACCGGCGTTGAGGATCGCCTGCATGTCCAGGGCAGTGATGCCCCACTCCGCGACCAGGCGGTTGCGGCGCACCAGCGGCAGCTCGGGCAGAGCGGCCCGGATCTCCTCGACCCACGCGCGGGAGGGAGCCACCGGAACGAGGTCCGGCTCGGGGAAGTACCGGTAGTCCTCGGCCTCCTCCTTCACGCGGCCCGAGGTCGTGGACCCCGTGTCCTCGTGGAAGTGCCGGGTCTCCTGGATGATCGTCCCGCCCGAGGACAGGACGGCCGCGTGCCGCTGGATCTCGAAGCGGGCGGCGCGCTCGACGGAACGCAGCGAGTTGACGTTCTTGGTCTCGCTGCGGGTGCCGAACTTCTCGGTGCCGTGCGGGCGCAGCGACAGGTTCACGTCGCAGCGCATCTGGCCCATCTCCATGCGGGCCTCGGAGACGCCGAGCGCCCTGATGACCTCGCGCAGCTCACGGACGTAGGCCCGCGCGACCTCGGGAGCACGCTCGCCCGCGCCCTCGATCGGCTTGGTGACGATCTCGATGAGCGGGATGCCGGCGCGGTTGTAGTCGAGGAGCGAGTGCGAGGCGCCGTGGATACGGCCCGTGGCGCCGCCCACGTGGGTGGACTTGCCGGTGTCCTCCTCCATGTGGGCGCGCTCGATCTCCACACGGAAGGTCTCGCCGTCCTCCAGCTGCACGTCGAGGTAGCCGTTGAAGGCGATCGGCTCGTCGTACTGGGAGGTCTGGAAGTTCTTCGGCATGTCCGGATAGAAGTAGTTCTTCCGGGCGAAGCGGCACCACTCGGCGATCTCGCAGTTCAGCGCGAGACCGATCTTGATCGCCGACTCGACGCCGATCGCGTTGACGACCGGGAGCGCGCCGGGCAGGCCGAGGCAGGTGGGGCAGGTCTGCGTGTTGGCGTCCTGACCGAGCTCGGTCGAACAGCCGCAGAACATCTTGGTCTTGGTGCCGAGTTCGACATGGACCTCGAGGCCCATGACGGGGTCGTACGACGCGAGAGCGTCCTCGTACGACACCAGGTCGGTCGTGGTGGTCACGGTGTAACTTCCCTCTCAGCCCAGCAGGACGTCGTCGTCGCCCAGCCGCTTCAGCTCGCGGTACAGGACGGCGAGGCCGGTGACGACGGCGACGGCGGCCACGGTCGCGTCGACCAGGACCAGCGTGTCGTTCTCGGCGCGCGCCTTCCTGAGCCGCTTGGCGACACCGATGGCGCCGAACGCCGTGGTGGCGATGGACAGGTACGTGCCGGACTTGGACTTCTTGAAGTCCTTCGCCTTGGTCAGCTTGCTCACAGCGACGGTGCCTCCTCCAGGAGCGGGTGGCCCCACCTTTCCACGAAGGCGGCCTCGACGGCGGCGCCGACCTTGTAGAGGCGGTCGTCCTTCAGGGCCGGCGCGATGATCTGGAGGCCGACGGGCAGGTTGTCCTCGGGCGCCAGACCGCAGGGCAGCGACATGGCCGAGTTGCCCGCGAGGTTGGTCGGGATGGTGCACAGGTCGGCCAGGTACATCGCCATCGGGTCGTCGGCGCGCTCGCCGATCGGGAAGGCGGTGGTCGGGGTCGTCGGCGAGACGATCACGTCGACCTGCTCGAAGGCCTTCTCGAAGTCGCGCGTGATGAGCGTGCGGACCTTCTGCGCGGAGCCGTAGTAGGCGTCGTAGTAGCCGCTCGACAGGGCGTACGTGCCGAGCATGATCCGGCGCTTGACCTCGGGGCCGAAGCCCTCCGCGCGGGTCAGCGAGGTGACCTCCTCGGCGGAGTGCGTGCCGTCGTCGCCGGACCGCAGGCCGTAGCGCAGGCCGTCGAAGCGGGCGAGGTTGGAGGAGCACTCGGACGGCGCGATCAGGTAGTACGCGGAGAGCGCCAGGTCGAAGGACGGACAGTCCAGCTCGACGATCTCGGCGCCCAGCTCCTTGAGGAGGGCGACGGACTCGTCGAACCGCTGGATGACACCGGCCTGGTAGCCCTCGCCGCGGAACTGCTTGACGACACCGACGCGCATGCCCTCGACGCTGCCGTTGCGGGCGGCCTCGACGACCGGCGGGACCGGCGCGTCGATCGACGTCGAGTCCAGCGGGTCGTGTCCGGCGATGACCTCGTGGAGCAGGGCCGCGTCCAGGACCGTACGGGCGCAGGGGCCGCCCTGGTCGAGGGAGGAGGAGAAGGCGACCATGCCGTAGCGGGAGACCGCGCCGTAGGTCGGCTTGACGCCGACCGTGCCGGTGACGGCGGCCGGCTGGCGGATGGAGCCGCCGGTGTCGGTGCCGATGGCGAGGGGCGCCATGTGCGCGGCCAGCGCGGCGGAGGAGCCGCCGCCGGAGCCGCCGGGGATCCGGGTGAGGTCCCAGGGGTTGCCGGTCGGGCCGTAGGCGCTGTTCTCCGTCGACGACCCCATGGCGAACTCGTCCATGTTGGTCTTGCCGAGGATGACGACGTCTGCGGCCTTCAGCCGCTTGGTGAGGGTCGCGTCGTACGGCGGGATCCAGCCCTCGAGGATCTTGGAACCGACGGTCGTCGGGATGCCCTCGGTGGTGAAGATGTCCTTCAGCGCGAGGGGCACGCCGGCCAGCGGGCCGAGCTTCTCGCCCCGCTCACGCTTCTCGTCGACGGCACGCGCCTGCGCGAGGGCGCCCTCGCGGTCGACGTGCAGGAAGGCGTGCACCTTCTCGTCGACGGCCTCGATCCGGGCCAGGTGGGCCTCGGCGACCTGCACGGCCGTGAGCTCACCGGAGGCGATCCTCGTGGCGGTCTCGGCGGCGGTCAGCTTGATGATGGTGACGTGGTCCGTCATGGTGATCAGTCCTCCCCCAGGATCTGCGGCACCTTGAAACGCTGCTGCTCCTGGGCCGGGGCGCCGGAGAGCGCCTGCTCGGGGGTGAGCGACGGACGGACCTCGTCCGCCCGCATGACGTTCGTCAGCGGAAGCGGGTGCGAGGTCGGCGGTACGTCTTGGTCGGCGACCTCACTGACGCGTGCGACCGCGCCGATGATGTCGTCCAGCTGTCCCGCGAAGTGCTCGAGCTCTTCGGGCTTCAGCTCCAGACGCGCCAGCCGTGCGAGGTGAGCGACCTCCTCGCGCGTGATGCCAGGCATGCAGCGATCCTCTGGGGTGAGTGTGTGTGGTTTGGGGCCAATCCTAGGGGTCGCGGGGCTCGGGCCGTTAAACGGTTTGCCGGGCCGCGGCCGCCGACGGTGATCGAGCCCCACAAGGGCCACCCGCACCCGACCCCGAAACCCGCACGGGCGGTGCGGGTGGGAACGGCTACTCGGCGGCCGGCAAGGCCGCCCGAGGTCGCTGCCAGCCCCGCGATCCCCGGGCCAGCAGCCACGCCGTCGTCTCCTCCGGCGGCATCGCCGCCGCCACCAGCCAGCCCTGTACGGCGTCGCAGCCCATGTCTCGCAGACGCTCCCAGGTCTCGTCGTCCTCGACGCCCTCGGCCACCACCAGGAGGCCCAGGGAGTGGGCCAGGTCCACCGTGCAGCGGACGATCTCCGCGTCCTCGGTGTCGACGGCCAGCTTGGCCACGAAGGAGCGGTCGATCTTCAGTTCGCTGACGGGCAGGCGGCGCAGGTGGACCAGGGAGGAGTAGCCGGTGCCGAAGTCGTCGAGGGACATCTTGACGCCGTGGCCGGTCAGCGCGGCGAGGGTGTCCCCGGCCCGTGAGGGGTCCTCCAGGAGGACGTGCTCGGTGATCTCCAGTTGGAGCGCTCCCGCGGGGACGCCGTGCCGGGCGAGACGCGCGGCGACCGAGCCGGCGAAGCCGGGGGTGTGGACGTCCCGCGGGGAGACGTTGACGGCGACCGGGACGAACAGGCCCTGCGTCCGCCACTCGGCGACCTGCGCGAGAGCGGTGTCGAGCACGTACTCGGTGAGGTACGGCATCAGCCCGGAGGACTCGGCGATCGCGATGAACTCGTCCGGCGGCACCTTCCCGCGTTCCGGGTGCACCCAGCGCACCAGGGCCTCCAGACCGGCCACCTGTCCGTCGAAGCGGACCTTGGGCTGGTAGTGCAGCTGCACCTCGTGCGCGTCCAGGGCGCGACGCAGATCGCCGAGGAGACCCAGGCGGTCGGGGGTGTTGGAGTCCCGCTTGGACTCGTACACCTCTACGCCCGTGCGGTCCCGCTTGGCCTGGTACATCGCCACGTCCGCCCGCCGGAGCAGGCCCTCGGCGTCCAGAGCGTGGTCGGGGAAGACGGCGACGCCGGCGCTGGCCTCCAGGACGAGGGTGAGTCCGTCGAGGTCGAGCGGGGAGCTGAGGGCGGCGACCAGGGTGCGGGCGACGCGGGTCGCGGAGGTGGTGGAGTCGGCGACCGGCAGTAAGACGGCGAACTCGTCGCCGCCGAGCCGGGCCGCCTCCGCCCCGCGCGGCAGGGCGATCCTCAGCCGTTCGGCGATCTGGAGGAGCAGCCGGTCACCGGCGAGGTGGCCCAGGGTGTCGTTGACCGAGCGGAAGCGGTCCAGGTCGATGACCATCAGGGCGGACCGGGCGCCGATGCGTTCGGCGTCGTCCAGGGCGCTCCAGATGCGCTCCAGGAGCCACTGCCGGTTGGGCAGTCCGGTCAGCGGGTCGCGCAGCTGTTCCTCGGCGCGGGCCCGGGCCATCCAGAGCGTGGAGTCGAGGGCGATCAGCGGGATCGCGAACAGCGGGAGCAGCAGGGGCTTCGCGGCGGCGACCACGCAGACCAGCGGGGCGATGCCGAGCAGCGCGACCGCGACCAGGCCCTGTCTGACCAGGGCGGTGCGGGCCATGGTGGGCAGTCCCGCGTGGCGTGCGGAGTGCAGGTACCAGCCGAGCGCCCGGGTGACCGCGAGGTAGGCGGCCGCGACGAGCATCACCTCGGGGCCGGTGTAGAACGTCCAGCTGTCCGGGTTCCACGGGGTCTCGACGGACGGGGACTGGCCGAACACGGCGAGGACGAGGGCGCCGGTGGCTATGCCGAGGATGTCCACCGCGCCGTGCAGGATGCCCTGCCGCCAGCGGTGGCGCCTGGCTATGCCGACCAGCAGGACGACGGTGAGACTGACCATTCCGGCGGCCACCCAGCCGTACAGCAGCAGGACGGCGAGGGTGAGGGCGGCGCCCGAGCCGGTGCCGCCCCACCAGCGGGCCCGGCCGAGGGCGACCAGATGGCCGACGATGACGCCGGTGAGGACGGCCAGGGCCCAGCCGACGGTGCCGGACGGGAAGAGGGCGTGGCTGCCGGTGAAGGCCCGGTAGAAGCCCGCGCCCAGGACGAATCCGGCGGCCGCGACAACCGCTGTGGGCAGTGCGGGCCAGGACAGCTGCCGGTCGGGGTCGGAGTCCGGCATCCCGGGCGCGCGCTCGGCGGTGAGCTGTGCGGCACCGGGGCCGTCGGCCGCGGTGTACGGTCCGGTGGCACGCCCCTCCGCGCCCGGACGCTCCGAAGGCCGCCCGGACCAGCGGCTCGCCCGCCATGCGCCGCTGAGCCGGCGCAGCCGCGAGTCCGGGGCGGCGCTCTCGGTCGGTTCCATTCCCGTCCCTCTCACTGCCGGCGGTGCCCACGCCACGCGGCTCGTTCGCCCGACAACACTCTCGACGGCGCCGCGTTGGAAAACCCTTTCCCCTGCTCATGAGGAGCAGGGGAATGCCCCGACCGCAGCTGGGCACGGCAGGCGCACATCTCAACAGTAGGCCGCAGAAGGCTTCCACGGGCAGCGGTCGTCGACGGTTGCCCGAATGCGCCCCGGCCACCCGTATGCATCTGGTATGCGCCGATCGGGTGGCCTTCAACCGCCGCCGCTCGCTACTCCTCCGTGGGAAGGGCCACCTCGGCAGCCGCTTCGGGGCCCTGCTCCAGGAGGACGTCGAAGCCGTCCTCGTTCAGAACCGGCACCTTGAGTTGCATCGCCTTGTCATATTTCGACCCGGGATTGTCACCCACGACGACAAAAGATGTCTTCTTCGAAACCGAACCGGTCACTTTCGCCCCTCGGGTCTGTAGGGCCTCCTTGGCCCCGTCCCGGGTGAAGCGCTCCAGGGTGCCGGTGACCACGACGGTGAGCCCTTCGAGGGGACGCGGACCCTCGTCCTCCCCGGAGCCCTCCTCCTCCATGCGGACGCCCGCGGCCTTCCACTTGCGCAGGATCTCCTGGTGCCAGTCCTCCGCGAACCACTCCTTGAGGGACTTCGCGATGATCGAGCCGACGCCGTCGGTGGCCGCCAGCTCCTCCTCGCTCGCCTGCTCGATGCGGTCGATGGAGCGGAAGTTGCGAGCGAGGGCCTCGGCGGCGACCGGGCCGACATGGCGGATCGACAGACCGGTGAGGACCCGGGCGAGCGGGCGCTCCTTGGCGGCCGCGATGTTCTCCAGCATGGCCACCGCGTTCTTCTTCGGCTCGCCCTGCTGGTTGGCGAAGACGGTGGCGACCTTCTCCTCGCCGGTCTTCGGGTCGCGCTTGGGCAGCCCGCTGTCCTGGTCGCGGACGTACGCCTTGATGGGCAGCAGCTGCTCGATGGTGAGGTCGAACAGGTCGCCCTCGTCGGCAAGCGGCGGGTCCGAGGGCTCCAGCGGCTTGGTGAGCGCGGCGGCGGCGACGTACCCGAAGTGCTCGATGTCCAGCGACTTGCGGCCCGCGAGATAGAACAGGCGCTCACGCAGCTGGGCGGGGCAGGTGCGGGCGTTGGGGCAGCGCAGGTCGACGTCGCCCTCCTTCATGGGCCGCAGCGCCGTACCGCACTCCGGGCACTCGCTCGGCATCACGAACTCGCGCTCGCTGCCGTCGCGCAGGTCCACGACCGGGCCGAGGATCTCCGGGATGACGTCACCGGCCTTGCGCAGCACCACGGTGTCGCCGATCAGGACGCCCTTGAGCTTGACGACGTCCTGGTTGTGCAGGGTTGCGAACTCGACCTCCGAGCCGGCCACCGTCACCGGCTCCACCTGCGCGTACGGCGTGACCCGGCCCGTACGGCCCACACCCACGCGGATGTTGATCAGCTTGGTGTTGACCTCCTCCGGCGCGTACTTGTACGCGATCGCCCAGCGCGGGGCACGGGAGGTGGAGCCGAGCCTGCCCTGGAGCGGGATCTCGTCGAGCTTGACGACGGCCCCGTCGATCTCGTGCTCCACGGAGTGGCGGTTCTCGCCGAAGTACGCGATGAACTCCCGCACGCCGTCGAGGCCGTCGACCACCTTGTTGTGCTTGGCGGTGGGCAGGCCCCAGGACTTGAGGAGGTCGTAGCCCTGGGAGAGCCGGGTCATGCCGTCGAAGCCCTCCAGGGCACCGATGCCGTGCACGACCATGTGGAGGGGGCGGGTGGCGGTGACGCGCGGGTCCTTCTGGCGCAGCGAACCGGCCGCCGCGTTGCGCGGGTTGGCGAAGGGCTTGTCGCCGGCCTCGACCAGACGGGCGTTGAGCTCCTCGAACTTCTCCATCGGGAAGTAGACCTCGCCGCGGATCTCCACGAGGTCGGGCACCGTGTCCCCGGTGAGGCGGTCCGGGATCTCGGCGATCGTCCGGACGTTGGGGGTGATGTCCTCGCCGGTGCGGCCGTCGCCGCGGGTGGCCGCGCGGGTCAGCCTGCCGTGCTCGTAGGTGAGGTTCACGGCGAGGCCGTCGACCTTGAGCTCGCACAGCAGGTGGTAGCCGGTGGTGCCGACGTCCTTGGCGACCCGGTCGGCCCAGGCCGCGAGCTCCTCGTCACTGAACGCGTTGTCCAGGGAGAGCATGCGGGAGCGGTGCTGGACCGCCGTGAACTCCGTCGCGTACGCCCCCGCGACCTTCTGGGTCGGGGAGTCCGGGGTGCGCAGCTCGGGATACTCCTCCTCCAGGGCTTCGAGGGAACGCAGCAGCTTGTCGAAGTCGGCGTCGCTGATGACCGGCGCGTCGTTCACGTAGTACCGGAAGCGGTGCTCCTCGATCTGCTCAGCGAGCTGCGCGTGCTTCTCCCGTGCCTCGGCGGGCACCGTCGTCTCCGCTTGCTTGTCGCCGGCCACCGTGTTGTCCTCCCGTTACTCAGGGTTGTCCGCGAGGGATCTCGCCGCCTGGGCGCAGTGGGCGAGAGCCTTGCGCGCGTACCCCGGGGAGGCCCCCGCGAGTCCGCACGACGGAGTGACCGTGACCGCGTCCGCGAGCAGTCCCGGATGCAGCCCCAGCCTGCGCCACAGCGTCCTGACACCCATGACGCTACCGGCAGGGTCTGACAATGCCGTGTCCGTGCCGGGCACGACACCGGCGAAGAGCCTGGTCCCCCCTTCCACCGCCTCACCGATCACGTCGTCGTCACGCTCGGTGAGGAGCGAGAAGTCGAAGGAGACCGCCGCCGCGCCCGCCCTGCGCAGCAGGGCGAAGGGGACGTCCGGTGCGCACGAGTGGACCACGACCGGCCCGTCCGCGTGAACCCCGACGACGTCCCGGAGCGTGGCCTCCACCACCTGCCGGTCGACGGCGCGATGCGTGCGGTATCCGCTGGCGGACCTGACCTGGCCGCGCAGCACGGCGATGAGGGACGGCTCGTCGAGCTGGAGGACGAGCTGCGCGCCGGGGACCCTCCTGCGGACCTCCTCCAGGTGCAGCCGCAACCCCTCCGCGAGCGAGGCGGCGAGGTCCCGGCAGGCGCCGGGGTCGGAGAGGGCGACCTCGCCGTTCCTGAGCTCCAGGGCGGCGGCGAGCGTCCAGGGGCCGACGGCCTGGACCTTCAGCTGCCCCTCGTAGCCCTGGGTGAACTCCTCCAGCGCGTCCAGGTCCTCCCCCAGCCAGGACCGCGCCCGCTTGGTGTCCCGGCCCGGCCGGTCCCCGATCCGCCAACCGCTGGGCTCCACGCGCGCGTACAGCTCGACGAGCATCCCGGCGGTCCGGCCGATCATGTCGGCACCTGGGCCGCGGGCAGGCAGCTCGGGCAGGAACGGGAAGTCCTCGAAGGAGCCGGTGGCGGTCCTGGCCGCCTCCCGGGCGTCGCCGCCGGGGAGGGAGCCGACGCCGGTGGCGGGGGCGAAGGAGAAGTCTGCGGTCACGGAGGAAGCCTACGTAGGTGACCGGGGCTGATTGATCTCAGCGGCTCCTCAGCGCCTCCTCAGCGCCTCCTCAGCGCCCCTCCGCGGCCCGGACGCACCGACCAGCAGCCCGGATGCACCGCTCAGCGACCCGGCCGCACCGTTCAACAGCCCGGACGCGCGTTCAACGGCCCGGACGCACCGTCAGGTCGTTGATCTCGGCGTCCCTCGGCAAGTCGATCGCCGTCAGGATCGTCGTCGCGACCGACTCGGGGTCGATCCAGCGGGCGGCGTCGTACTCCTTGCCCTCCTGCTGGTGCACCTTGGCCTGCATGGGGCTCGCGGTGCGGCCCGGGTAGACCGAGGTGACCCGGACGCCGTTGCCGTGCTCCTCGTGGCGCAGGGAGTCCGCGAGGGCCTTCAGACCGTGCTTGGAGGCCGCGTAGGCGGACCAGTCGGCGTGCGCGTTCAGGCCCGCACCGGAGTTCACGAACAGCACATGGCCCCGGACCGCCCGGAGTTGGGGCAGGAAGTGGCGGGTCAGCTCGGCCGGGGAGATCAGGTTGACGTTCAGCTGGTGGCGCCAGGTCTTGGGGGTCAGGTCGCCCACCGGGCCCAGGTCGACCACGCCCGCGATGTGCAGCAGGGAGTCCACCCGGTCGGGCAGCGACTGGTGCGAGAAGGCCCAGCTCAGCTTGTCCGGGTCGGCCAGGTCACCGACCAGCGTGCGCGCCCCCGGGAACTGGGCGGCCAGCTCCTTCGCACGGCCCGCGTCGCGCGCGTGCAGCACGAGGTCGTCCCCGCGCGCGTGCAGACGGCGGGCCACCGCCGCACCGATGCCGGAGCCCGCTCCGGTGATCACATGTGTAGCCATGCCGCCATGCTCGCATCACGCCGTCACGGGGTGCCGAGCGACTCCTCCAGGTACGCCAGCGCCCCCACCGGCTCCTCCGCGAAGAACACCAGGTCGGTCAGCGGACGGGGCAGGAACCCCTCGTCGTCCATCCGCCGGAACTGCTCCTTCAGGCCGTCGTAGAAGCCCGCGGTGTTGAGCAGCACGACCGGCTTCTCGGTGTGCCCGTGCTTCTTCAGCTCCAGGATCTCGGTCGCCTCGTCGAGCGTGCCGGTGCCACCCACCATGATCACCACGGCGTCGGCCTTCTCCAGGAGCAGCTTCTTGCGCTCGGCGAGGTCCTCGGCGATCACCATCTCGTCGACGCCGGGGCGGACCGTGGCCGCCAGGAACCGGACCGAGACCCCGACGAGCCGCCCGCCCGCCTCCTGCACCCCGTCCGCGACCACCTTCATCAGGCCCACGTCGGAGCCGCCCCACACCAGCGTGTGCCCGCCCTTGCCCAGCAGCTTCGCGAACTCCCGCGCGGGGCGCGTGTAACGGTCGTCGAGGTCGGCGGCGGAGAGGAAGACGCAGATTCGCATGCGGCCACCGTACGCGGGAAGAACCGGCGGCTCCCGAGCGCTGTTCGGGTATGGCCGAAGGACACACGATCACCATCGAGCAAGCCGACCAGCACGTGCGCGTGGTGCACGGCGACCAGGTCCTCGCGGAGAGCGCGCGCCCGCTGATCCTCAGGGAGACGGGCTGTCCCGCGCGGTACTACCTCCCCGCGGAGGACGTACGCCTGGACCTGCTGACCCCCTCCGACACGCACACCTACTGTCCCTTCAAGGGCACCGCGTCCTACTGGTCGCTGCCGGACGCCCCCGACCTGGTGTGGTCCTATCCCGAACCGAATCCCGCCGTGGCCGAGATCAAGGACCATCTCTGCTTCTACGAAGTCGACGTGTCCTGACCGATGATTTCCGTGCCGTGCGGCAGTCTGCACAGGCATGGACAAGAAGACCCTCTCGCGCGACGGCACCCCGATCGCGTACGAACGCACCGGGCAGGGCCCGGCGGTCATCCTCGTCAGCGGCGCGATGTCGACGGGCGGCACGGTCGCGCCGCTGGCCGTGCCGCTGTCGGAGCGGTACGAGGTGCTGGTGTACGACCGCCGGGGACGCGGGGCGAGCGGTGACACGGCCCCTTACGAGGTGGCCCGTGAGGTGGAGGACCTCGCCGCGCTGATCGAGGAGGCGGGCGGCGAGGCCAGCCTGTGCGGCATCTCGTCCGGCGGTGCACTGGTGCTGGAGGCCGCGGCGAGCGGACTGCCGGTGCGCCGGGTCGCCGTGTACGAGACACCGTTCGCGGACTTCCTCGAGGGCGGCGAACGGCAGAACGCCGAGTACACCGAGCACCTCACCGCGGCACTCGCCGAGGGCCGGCGCGGGGACGCCGTGGAACTGTTCCTGCGGCTCACCGGCATGGGCGAGGAGATGATCCAGGGGGCCCGCAACTCCCCCATGTGGCCCGGCATGGAGTCGGTCGCCCCGACCCTCGCCTACGACAACGCGGTCATGGCCGGCGGCCTGGTCCCCCGGGACCGGCTGGCCTCGGTCACGGTCCCGGTGCTGGCCGTGGCGGGCGGGGCGAGCCCCGCGTGGATGCGCGAGGGCACCCGGGCGGTCGCGGAAGCGGCCCCGGACGGCTCGTACCGCGTCCTGGAGGGCCAGACCCACATGGTCGACCCGAGCGCCCTGGCACCGGTCCTGGCGGAGTTCTTCTCGACCACCTGAGGACGAAGCTTGAGCAACCCACGACCGAACCTCACTCATTAGTCACATAAGATTCACCATTAACTCGCGCTTTCGCGGCGAGCCTCCTTCGCATTCCGGCTCGCTTGTGGAGCACGACCCATGAACACCCCGCATGCCCTGCCCGACGGCGGCCGACCCACGGTGCCGCCGCCCCGCCGCCGCCGGGCCGAACCCCGCAAGGCCGTTTCCGGCCACAGCCACCCCGGGCTGCTGCCCGCGCCTCCCGACGACCGGGAGAAGGTCTCCTACGTCCGACGGCACACCTGGGTGCTGACGTACTCGTCGCTCGTCGGCTTCGTCTGCCTGGTGATCAGCCAGGTGCGGGCGGCGGCGACGAGCGCCTGGATCTGGGCGTACATCCCGCTCCTGGTGCTGTCCATGGTCAGCTATCTGATCTCGTTCCGGCTGGACGCCTTCGCCCCGAGCTTCGATCTGCGCGGGCACCGGCGGCTGGTCAAGGGGTGGCAGCCGCAGCGGTACCCGGACGTGGACGTCTTCCTGCCGGTGTGCGGCGAGCCCATCGAGGTGCTGCACAACACCTGGCAGCATGTGCGCACCCTGGGCGAGCACTACCCGGGGCGGGTCACACCGATCGTGCTGGACGACTCCGACGACCCGGAGATCGGCGCGATGGCCGCCGACTTCGGCTTCCGGTACCTGGTGCGGCCCAACCGCGGCTGGATGAAGAAGGCCGGCAACCTGCGCCACGGCTTCGAGCGGTCCTCGGGCGACTTCATCCTCATCCTGGACGCCGACTTCGCCCCGCGCGCCGATCTGCTGCACGAGCTGCTGCCGTACATGGACCGCGATCCGCGCACCGCGATCGTCCAGTCCCCGCAGTTCTTCCGCGTCCTGGACCAGCAGAACTGGATCGAGCGCGGCGCGGCGGCCGTGCAGGAGCTGTTCTACCGCAGCGTCCAGGTCTCCCGGCAGCAGAGCGACGGCTCGATCTGTGTGGGCAGTTGCGCGGTCTACCGGCGCAGCGCGCTCGCGGAGATCGGCGGCACCAGCCTGGTCGAGCACTCCGAGGACATGTACACCGGGTTCGAACTGCGGGCCCTGGGCTGGGACCTGACGTACGTGCCGGTCGCGCTGTCCACCGGCGTGTGCCCGGACACCGTGGGCGCCTTCTACAGCCAGCAGTACCGCTGGTGCATGGCCTCGCTGGCGATGCTGGGCAGCAAGGACTTCTGGCGGACCAGGATGCGGTTCGCGAGCCGCTTGTGCTACCTGTCCGGTTTCATCTACTACGTCGAGACCGGCCTGCTGACCTTCAGCGGCCCGCTCATCGCGCTCACGATCATGCTGGCGGCCCCCGAGCAGCTGAAGCTCGCGAACATCGGCCTGGTGGTGCCCAGCGTGCTCTACCTGACCGTGATCTACCCGATCTGGCACCGGAATCCGTACCGCCTGGAGGCGTGGGCCACCCGGGTCCTGTACGGCTGGGCGCACGCCTTCGCCATCTGGGACACGGTCCGCCGCCGGCCCATGGGCTGGACACCGACCGGCGCGGGCGGCGCCAAGGGCAGCAAGACGCGCCGCCTGTGGATCGCCATGTGGGCCTGGAGCGCGACGAGCGCGGTGGCCTGGATCGCGGTCGCGGTCTGGCGGATGAGCACCTCGCTCAACCCGTCGGACTACGCCCTGATGCTCGCCTCGGGGCTCTTCTACGGCGTCGCGGTCGCCCGTGCCCTCATCCAGCCGCACGCCGAGGAGGCCGCACCCGCGCAGCCACCGCTCGCCGAGGAGGCCGCCGTATGACCCGGACCCACCGCCGTACGACCCGGCCCCGCCTCCTGCTGCTCACGCTCGTCGGCTCTCTGCTCGCCACGCTCGGGGCCTGTGCGCCACCCGCGCCCCAGGTCTCCTCGGCGGCCGCGAAGGCCCAGGTGGCGTCACCGAGCGCCGAAGCGCCGTACGACATACGTCCGCTGCTCAGGCCCGACCGCAAGTACCTCGGGGTCGCTTTCAACGGCTCGCCCCGCGCGACCGCTCCCGTCACGGCCTTCACCGAGAAGGCGGGCAAGCGGCCCGACCTGCGCGAGTACTACGCCAAGTGGGGCGACCCGTTCCAGGCGGACGTCAACCGTGCCGTGTGGGACGACGGCCAGCTGCCCTTCCTGGTGTGGGAGCCCTTCTCGCACACGGCCGCGCAGATCGCCGACGGCGAGCAGGACACCTACATCCGGGAGTTCGCGGACGCCGTGCGCGACTACAACCGGCCGCTCGCGCTGAGCTTCGGGCACGAGATGAACGGCGGCTGGTACCCCTGGGGCAGCAAGAAGACCGGCGCCGCCGACTTCGCGCGCGCGTGGCGGCACATCCACGACCTGTTCACCGACGAGGGCGCGGCGGACGTCATCTGGGTGTGGAGCCCGAACGTGATCAACCCCGTCCCGGACGTGCGGCTCAAGCCGTACTACCCGGGGGACGCGTACGTCGACTGGATCGGTGTCGTCGGCTACTACGCGCTCAGCGGCCCGACGACCTTCGACACCCTCTTCGGGCCCACACTGACGGAGATCCGCCGCTTCAGCCGCAAGCCGTTCCTGATCGCGGAGACCGGCGTGCAGGCCGGGGAGCGCAAACCCGCCCAGATCGCCGACCTGTTCGCAGGGGTACGCGCGCGTGCCGACATGCTGGGCCTGGTCTGGTTCAACCTCAAGAAGGAGGCCGACTGGCGCATCGACAGCGGCCCGTTGTCGCTCGCCGCGTTCAAGAAGGCGGCCGCGGACGACTCCTTCGGCATCGACGTCCGGAAGCCGTAGGGGGCCCGTAGATGGAGCACAACGACTCCACCATGCAGATATCCGTGGCCCACCTGAAGAAGCGGTCCCGGGTCGCCGAGACGATGCAGCTGAGGGTGCTCAAGCCGGGCCCGTCCGGCTACACCCTCAGCCCCGTCCCGGACTCCGGCTGGTCGGCCGCCCCCAGCTCACGCCGGATCTGGGTCAGCCGGCTCGTCCTGCTCGCCCTGCTGGTGATCCAGGCCGGCCTGTCGCTGCGGTTGCAGAACACCGCCTTCGAGGACGAGGCCCTGTACCTCTTCGCCGGCCACGCGGAGATCGCCCATCTGCTGCACGGCACCCCGCTCTACGGCGCCTTCGACAGCTACTTCTCCGGCGCGCCCGTCCTCTACCCGGTCCTCGCCGCCGCCGTCGACTCGGTGTTCGGGCTGGCCGGCGCCCGCGCCCTGAGCCTGGCCTGCATGCTGGGCTGCACCACGCTGCTGTACGCGATGACGCGCCGCCTCTTCAACGAGCGGGCGGGACTGTGCGCCGCCGGTGTCTTCGCCGTGGCCCAGTCCACCGCCTTCATGGGCAACTTCGCGACCTACGACGCCCTCGCCCTGTTCCTGCTGGCGCTGGCCGCCTGGATCGTCGTCCGCACCGCGGACTCGCACCCGCTGCTGACCCTGCTCGCCGCGCCGGTCGCCGCGCTCGCCGTGGCGGTCAAGTACGCCTCGGCCCTGTACCTGCCGACGGTGGTGCTGCTCGGGGTGCTGACCGTCTACCAACGGCGCGGTCTGCCCAGGGCGCTCGGGCGCGGTGTGCTGCTCACGGTGGCCACCGTGGCGCTGCTGGGCGCGGGACTGTACGCCTCCGGGTACCTGACGGCGATCCAGTCCACCACGACGGCCCGTGCGGCCGGTACGACGCCCTCCTGGACCATCGTGAAGGACTCGGCCCGCTGGGGCGGCCTGGCGGTCGCCGTGGCCCTCGTGGGGGCCTTCAGCTACGTCCGCAGCGGCCGCATGAGCGAGATGCCCGGCTGGCGCGGGGCGCTGCCGGGCGCCCGCTGGCGGGCCGCTCTCGGCCTTGCCCTGGTCGGCACGGCCCTGCTCGCGCCCGCCTACCAGCTGCATCTGCACACCGAGGTCTCGCTGCACAAGCACATCGGCTACGGGCTGTTCTTCGCGGCGCCCCTCGCCGGGGTAGGCGTCACCCGCCTCATGGGCGCGCACTTCAAGTACCCGCAGTGGGCGATCTTCCTGGGCGTGGTGCTGCTCTCCAGCGGGATGTCGCAGGCCTACGACAACTTCCACGCGTGGCCCGACTCCAGGAGCCTCGTGGCCACGCTGCGGCCCTACATGAACGCGCACGGCACCTACCTCGCCGACACCTACGAGGTGCCCGTCTACGCGCTGGGCAAGGACACCTCGTACCGGCAGTGGAACTCGACGTACACCATCGACTACACGAACCGCTCCGGGCGGCACCTGACGGGGGCGGCCGGCTTCAGGGCGGCCGTCGCCGACCGGCACTTCACCCTCGTCGTGCTCGACCGGGGCAACCCGACGGGCGAGAGCACCACGGTCCGCGAGGCGCTCCTGCACTCGACCGGCTACCGCCTCATCGGAACGGTGCCCTACGCCACGGCATGGGGCACCAGCCGGTTCGAGCTGTGGGCGCCGTCGTAGGGCCCCGCGGGACTCCTCAGGCGACCGGAGCCGTCGTCTTCGCGCGCGTGGTCGTCGCGATGGTCGCCGAGCCCACCACGCGGGTGTCGTCGTACAGGACGATCGCCTGGCCGGGGGCCACCCCGCGGACCGGATCGGTGAACGAGACCTCCAGACGGCCGTCGACCAGCTCGGCGGTGACCTCGGTCTCGCCGCCGTGGGCGCGGAGCTGGGCCGTGTAGGTGCCGGGGCCGGCCGGGGCGGTGCCGCACCAGCGGGGCCTGATCGCGGTCAGGGCGGTGACGTCCAGGGCCGCGGCCGGGCCGACCGTGACCGTGTTGTTCACCGGCGAGATGTCGAGGACGTAGCGCGGCTTGCCGTCGGCGGCAGGGGTGCCGATCCGCAGCCCCTTGCGCTGGCCGATGGTGAAGCCGTACGCGCCCTCGTGGGTACCGATCTTCGCGCCGGACTCGTCGACGATGTCGCCCTCGGCCTTGCCCAGCCGATTCGCGAGGAACCCCTGGGTGTCGCCGTCGGCGATGAAGCAGATGTCGTGCGAGTCGGGCTTCTTGGCGACCGCGAGGCCCCGGCGCTCGGCCTCGGCACGGATCTCGTCCTTGGTGGTGACGGTGTCGCCGAGCGGGAACAGGGCGTGCGCCAGCTGCTTCTCGTCCAGGACGCCGAGGACGTAGGACTGGTCCTTCGCCATGTCCGAGGCGCGGTGCAGCTCGCGCGAGCCGTCCGCGAGCGTGACCACCTTCGCGTAGTGGCCGGTGCACACCGCGTCGAAGCCCAGCGCCAGCGCCTTGTCGAGCAGCGCGGCGAACTTGATCTTCTCGTTGCAGCGCAGGCAGGGGTTGGGGGTGCGGCCGGCCTCGTACTCGGCGACGAAGTCCTCGACGACGTCCTCGCGGAAGCGGTCGGCGAGGTCCCAGACGTAGAACGGGATGCCGATGACGTCGGCCGCGCGGCGGGCGTCACGGGAGTCCTCGATGGTGCAACAGCCCCGCGCGCCCGTGCGGAAGGACTGCGGGTTCGCGGAGAGCGCGAGGTGGACGCCGGTCACGTCATGGCCGGCCTCGGCGGCACGGGCGGCGGCGACGGCGGAGTCCACTCCTCCGGACATGGCGGCGAGAACGCGAAGGGGGCGCTGCGTGGTGTCAGTCATAACCCTTCAAGAGTACGGGGCGCGGGAACCGGGGCCGCCGGGTATGCGTTGACGATCACATGGGGGCGACAGAGGGTTCCAGGGACACCGACCGGCGCATCGGGCGCCGGGCGCTGCTCCTCGGCGGGACGGCGGCCGCGGTGGGCTCGGCCGTGCTGGCCCGGGACGAGCTGGCGCGGCTGTGGTGGCGGACGCCGGGGGTGGAGAAGCCGCGGGTCGAGGGCGCGGTGGACTTCCGGGGCGCGCGCTGGGTGGCGGCCTCCGACGCGAACTGGCGGCGCGCGGACCGGCCCGACGACTACGGCATAGACCTGGTGGTCGTCCATGTCACCCAGGGCAGCTTCGCGAGCGCGGTGAAGGCGTTCCAGGACCCGGGCCACCGCGCGGCCGCGCACTACATCGTCGGCAAGGACGGCCGGATCACCCAGATGATCCGCGAGCTGGACGTGGCGTACCACGCGGGCAACCGCTCCTACAACGAACGCAGTGTGGGCATCGAGCACGAGGGCTTCGTGGACCGGCCCGAGGACTTCACGGACGCGATGTACGCGGCCTCGGCGCGGCTCACCGCCGGGATATGCGCGCGCTACGGCATACCCGTCGACCGGGAGCACATCATCGGGCACGTGGAGGTCCCGGGGACGGACCACACCGATCCGGGCAGGCACTGGGACTGGGACCGGTACATGAAGCTGGTGCGGCAGGCCGGGCGGCCTCTCACGCGGGCCTGAACCCCCGGTTCCCGCGGGCGCCCCGGCGCGGGAGCGTCAGGTGAGCCCTGCCGCGCGGGCGCGTTCCACGGCGGGGCCGATGGCCTTGGCGACCGCCTCGACGTCCGTCTCGGTGGAGGTGTGGCCGAGGGAGAAGCGCAGGGTGCCGCGGGCCAGGTCGGGGTCGGTGCCGGTGGCCAGCAGGACGTGGCTGGGCTGGGCGACACCGGCGGTGCAGGCGGAGCCGGTGGAGCACTCGATGCCCTGGGCGTCCAGGAGGAGGAGCAGGGAGTCGCCCTCGCAGCCGGGGAAGGTGAAGTGGGCGTTGGCCGGAAGTCGGCCCCCTGGCTCCGGGTCGCCGCCGAGGATGGCGTCCGGGACCGCCGTACGGACCGCTTCGACCAGGGCGTCGCGCAGGGCGCCGATCTCCGCGGCGAACCACTCGCGCTGTTCGGCGGCGAGGCGGCCGGCCACCGCGAAGGAGGCGATGGCGGGGACGTCGAGGGTGCCGGAGCGGACGTGGCGTTCCTGGCCGCCGCCGTGCAGGACGGGGACGGGGGTCCACTCGCGGCCGAGGACCAGGGCTCCGATGCCGTACGGGCCGCCGATCTTGTGCGCGGAGACGGTCATCGCGGCGAGGCCGGAGGCGGCGAAGTCGACGGGCACCTGACCGAAGGCCTGGACCGCGTCGGCGTGCAGCGGGACACCGGACTCCGCGGCGACCTCGGCGAGTTCGCGGACCGGCAGCACGGTGCCGATCTCGTTGTTGGCCCACATGACCGTGGCCAGGGCGACATCGCCGGGGTTCCGGTCGATGGCCGCGCGCAGGGCGTCGGGGTGGACCCGGCCGTGCTTGTCGACGGGGAGGTACTCGACGGTGGCGCCCTCGTGCTCGGCCAGCCAGTGGACGGCGTCGAGGACGGCGTGGTGTTCGACGGGGCTGGCGAGGACCCGCGTCCTTGCGGGGTCCGCGTCGCGCCGGGACCAGTACAGGCCCTTCACGGCGAGGTTGTCGGCCTCCGTCCCGCCGGAGGTGAAGACGATCTCGCTGGGGCGGGCACCGAGCGCCTCCGCGAGGGTCTCGCGGGATTCCTCGACCGTGCGCCGGGCCTTGCGGCCGGATGCGTGGAGGGAAGAGGCGTTGCCGGTGACGCCGAGGTGGGCGCTGAGCGCCTCGACCGCCTCGGGAAGCATCGGCGTGGTCGCGGCGTGGTCGAGGTATGCCATGGTGACGCCGATTCTACGGGGCGCGGGTGAGCAGCCTCAGTCCAGGACCGGCCGGTGCCGGCGCGCTCAGAAGCTCCAGGACGGCGTGCTGTCCAGTTGCATGAAGGCCACCAGCACCAGCAGGTCGGCCACACCGAGACCGAGGCCCAGGAACGCGCGGCCGCGGCGGGCGGTGCCGCGCCACAGGGCCACCGAGGCCAGGACGATGGCGATCGGGCCGAGGAAGACATTCAGGACGAGAAGGCCGAGGAGGCCGAGGACGAAGGACGCCACGGCCATGCCGTCGGCGTCACGGGCACCGGTGCGGGGGCTGGCCTGCGCGGTGAGCTGCATGGGAATCAGTGCTCCTGGGGACGGCGGGGCGGCGGTCAGTGGGACGGGGTGCGGCGGCGGGCGTGGCGCTCGCGGAGCGCGAAGATGCCCAGCCAGACCGCGATCACGGCGGCGGCGACGGCGGTGAAGGTGAACGGCGCGTGGGCGACGGTGCCCAGGACGACGCCGAGCAGCATGAGAGCGGCGACGAGGAACAGCATGGGACGGATCCCCCTCCGGTACGGCGGTCGTGGCGTGGGTTGTCACGCGGGGCGTTACGGTTGGGTGAACAGTTGTAGTTACAGTTGTTCACTGACTCCAGAGTCTAGCGCGCTGCACGGCTTTCCAATTACGGAGAACAGTTGTTAACTGGATGACATGAGTCACACCCTCGGCATTCGGCAGGCACAGAAACAGAAGACCCGGCAGTCGCTTCTGGACGCGGCGCTCGGCCTGCTGGAGGAACAGAGCCTGAGCAGCCTGGGTCTGCGCGAGGTCACACGCGCCGTGGGCGTCGCCCCGACCGCCTTCTACCGCCACTTCCGCTCCATAGCGGATCTCGGCGTGGCCCTGGTCGAGGAGGCCCTGGGCAGCCTGCACCCCATGATCCGGACGACGGTGTCCACGGCCGACGACCACGATCAACGCATCGAGCGCGCCATCGAGTTGATCGCCGGCCATGTACACGCGTACCCCGCTCACGTCCGTTTCATCGCCCGCGAACGACATGGCGGAGTTCAGCCGGTACGGGAGGCCATACGCGACCAACTGGCCCGTTTCGGCCAGGAGGTGAAGGAGGAGTTGGCCAAGGACCCCGTGTCCGAGGGCTGGAGCGACGACGACCTGCTCATGCTGGCCAACCTCTACGTCGACCAGATGCTGATCACGGCCTCACTGTTCCTGGAGGCGCAGGAGGCCTCGGACGACGAGCGCGCCCGGGTGGCCCAGGTGGCTCAGCGGCAGATGCGGTTGATCAGCATGGGCCGCCATCACTGGCTGGACTGACCCACACACGGCACCGAAGAACGGCAGGGGCGGCACCCCCGGTGACCGGGGGTGCCGCCCCTGCCCTACGGCGCCTTGCGCGCCGTCAGCTCTTGGTGGCCGCCGCGCTCGGGGCACCGCTGGGCGCACCGCTCGGAGCCCCGCCGCCGGGGCCGCCGCAGCCGCCGCCCATGCCGCCCCCGGGGCCGCCCTGACCGCCGCCGGGGCCGCCGCTCGGCATTCCGGAGGGGTTGCCGCTGGGCGCGCCCGAGGGCCGGGCGGTCGGGTTGCCGGTGGGAGCCCCCGAGGGGGCACCGCTGGGCATCCCGGAGGCACCGCCGGTGGGCGCCTGACAGTTCTGCTGCCCCGAGGTGCCGCTGTTCGAGGTGGACGACGAGTCGCCCGATCCACAGGCCACCAGGGCGAGGGGCGAGAGCGCCAGCAGGGCCGCGGCGGGGAGGAGACGCACACGCTTCATGAGAGACAGCTCCAGGGAGGATGAGGAAGTCCTGAGGCCCGGAACTCAACCAACGGCCCTTAGGGACACCTTGGGCCCGCGCTGTCCCCCGGCTGTGCGCCGGGCAAAGCGCGCCTAAAGCACCCCCTCCGGGCTGGGGCCTCCCTCCGGACCCTCATCTCCTCGCCGGTACAGGTCCGTTACAGAGGCGGCCGCCGCGGACACCTCCGCGCGCACCTCGGGCGGCCCGAGAACCTCCACCCGGTCGGAGAACATGAGGAGTTGGCGAGTCTCGGCGACCTCGCCGAACACGAGTCGTGCAGTCACCCACCCGCGTCCTCCGTCTCCCTCGCCGCCCCCTCCCCCGCCCCCGTCGCCCTCGGCGTCTCCGTCCGGGAGTTCCGCCAGATACGACGTCATCAGCCGCCGGAACAGGTCGAGTCGGTCCCGGCGGACCCGCACGGTGACGTCGACACCGGCGGGACGCTCCTCCACCCGGCGGCGCAACACCCCCCAGACGTCGGCAAGTTCCACACCCGTCCGCCGCCGAACGGGCTCGTCCAGCACGGTCGCCGAGCGCACCCGGTCGGCACGGAACAGCCTCGGGAGCCCGCGCCGGTCGGCCACCAGGTACCAGACACCCGCCTTGGCGACGAGGCCGTAGGGATCGACGGTGTACGTCCGGGTCGCGCGCTCGCCGCTGTGGCGGTACCTCAGCCGCAGCCGGCGGTCGGTGAAGACGGCGTCCTGCAACGCGCCGAGGTCGGCGTCGGGTTGGGGTCCGCTCTTCCAGCGGGTGGCGTCGACGAGGACGCGGCGGGCGGTGACCTCGGCGGCCGGCCGGTGCGGGGCGGGCAGCGCGGCCATCACCTTGCGCAGGGCCGAGCCGAGGGCGGAGTCCAGGCCGAGGGCCGCGTGGGCGCCCTGGGCGGCGAGGACGAACAGCGCGCGGGACTCGTCGGCGGTCAGGCCCGTGACGTCGGTGCGGAAACCGGCGAGCAGTTCGATGCCGCCGTACCGGCCGCGCTCGGCGTAGACCGGGACTCCGGAGGCGGACAGGGCCTCCACGTCCCGGTAGATCGTGCGCACGGACACCTCCAGGCGGGCGGCGAGTTCGTGCGCGGGCACCCGGCCGCGGGCCTGGAGGAGCAGCAGGATCGACAGAAGGCGGTCGGACTTCACCCGGCCAGGATCCCGCGCCGTGCACGGAGTACGACGCCCGGACCCTGGTCGGTCATGGCGTCGGCGCCTCCACCGGCATCGCGGTCGGCGCGGAGCAGGGCGACGGACGCGGGGGACGCCGACCTGGCGCGGCCCGGCGACGGACGCGAGGGACGCCGACCTGGCGCGGCCCGGCGACGGACGCGAGGGACGCCGACCTGGCGCGGCCCGCCCCGTCAGACCAGTCGTACCCGGGCCAGCTGCCGGGACTGCGCCACCAGCCGGTCCGCGCTGTCCCAGACCTCGGCGTCCTCCTCCAGGAAGCCGCCCGCGAGGTTGCGGGTGGTGAGGGAGACGCGCAGGGGGCCGGGAGCGGGGCGGCAGCGTACGTGCACGGTGAGTTCGACCGTGGGCACCCAGCCGCTGAGGCCGATCTCGAACGCGGTCGGCGGCAGCGCGTCCACCGCGAGGAGCAGCGAGAGGGGGTCGGCGTCCCGGCCGTCGGCGAGGCCGAACCAGGCCCGCATCTCCCCCTTGCCGGACGGCGCGCCGAGGGCCCAGCCCAGGGTCGAGGGGTCCAGCTTGAGCATCAGCCGGTCGGTGATGGCCGAACTGCCCTCGACGGGGGCAGGACCGTCCTCGGGGCCGAAGCACTGGTCCATCGGCGGGAACGCGGGCGGCTTCGCCGTCGTACGGACATCGTCGGGGAGGGCGTCGAGGTCGCCGTAGGAGGCGAGGACGCGGATGCGCTCGACCTCGGCGCCCTGCTCGTCGTACTGGAAGAGCGAGGCCTGGCCGGTGGAGAGGGTACGGCCGGTGCGGACCACGTCCGTGCGGATCACCGCGGGGCCCGGCTGGGACGCGGTCAGGTAGTGCGCGGAGATGGTGAACGGGTCGGCGTGCGGCAGGGTGTCCGCGAGGGCGCGGCCCAGGACCGCCAGGAGGTAGCCGCCGTTGACGGCGCTGATGATCGTCCAGCGCGCGGAGAGGTCGATGTCGTAGACGCCGGGGGCGCGGCGGGTGACCGCGGTGTCCCGGTCGAACTCGCTGTCGCCGATCGTGGCACGGGTGTCGGAGGCTGCTTCTGGCATGGCTGAACGGTACAACAACTAACTACTAAGCGGTAGCTTTCCATGTTTCGAGCTCTTGAACACAGCCCGCCCTCAGGTGAGACCAGGGCAATTTCCAGGTAAGCGTCCGTACACACCCGTAAACCGATCCCCCGGCCGTCCCCTCTACAGGGACATGAGCCTCACCGGGACCGCGTTCCTCTACACGCTGATCGTGCTGTCCGTCGTCGCCGTCGCGCTTCCGCTCGCCCTGTGGTCGCGGATCAAGGGGCCACGAGCCCTGCGCGCGGCGGCCAGGCTGCTGATGGTGCTCTTCGCCCAGGGCACAGCGGTCGCCCTCGTCTTCGTGCTGGTCAACAACCAGAACAACCTGTACGACAACTGGGCCGACCTGATCGGCACCGGCAACCACGTCCAGCAGGCCGCGAACCTCGGCGCCGACGGCACCGGCGGCATCTCGCTGAAACGGCTGCCCAAGGTCAAGCAGCGCTTCACGAACGCCTCCGGGCCCGGCATGAAGGGCGTGCGGGTGACCCAGCTCAAGGGCCGGGTCTCGGGGGTGGACGCCGAGGTCTACGCCTGGCTGCCGCCGCAGTACACCGAGCCCGCCTACCGGCACCGCAAGTTCCCCGTGGTGGAGCTGCTGTCGGGGTACCCGGGCTCCGCTAAGGCCTGGTTCGGGTCGCTGCACGCGGTCAACCAGCTGGCGCCGCTGATGCGCACGGGCCGGGTGGCGCCGTTCATCCTGATCGCCCCGCGGATGAACCTGCTGGCCGGGGTGGACACCGGGTGCGCCAACATCACCGGCACGGTCAACGCGGACACCTGGCTCAGCGTCGACGTGCCGAAGATGGTCACCGACAACTTCCGGGCGCAGGCCGGTCCCACGGGCTGGGCGGTGGCCGGGTACTCGGCGGGCGGGCACTGCGCGACCAAGCTCGCCGTGGCGCATCCCGACCGCTACATGGCCGCGATCAGCATGTCCGGGTACAACGACCCGATCGGCGAGCGCAACTCGCTGGCCTCCGAGACCCCGGCCCTGCGCCGCGCCAACAACCCCTACGTGCTGCTGCGCGACGCCCGCACCCCGCCCGCCATAGCGCTCTACGAGTCCGGTCAGCCGGGCGACGGCTACGAGGCGGCCATGGGCCTGGAACAGGTCGCGAAGGCACCGACGACCGTGCACGTGGTCTACGTCCCGAAGAGCGCGGGCGGCCACAACATGGCGCTGTGGCGACCGCAGGTGGTGCCCTCCTTCGTCTGGCTCACCGAGGAGATGGGCCTGCTGCACGGCCGGCCCGGAGCTACTCGTCACGTACGGTCGAACGCCGGTTCCACGCCCGCGGCGCTCGCCAGTGGAACCTCATCGCGAGCAGGCGCAGTACGAAGGCCGTGAGCGCCGCGAGCCCGCTGGTGAACGGGGAGAGGGCGTCGTAGCGGATGCACAGCACAACCATGGTGGCGCCGACGATCGCCGGGACCGCGTACAGGTCGCGGTCCCAGCGCAGCAGCGAGGGCACCTCGTTGGCGAGCACGTCCCGGAGCACACCGCCGCCGACGGCGGTCGCGAGGCCGAGGGTCGCCGACTGGGTGAGGCCGAGCCCGTACTCGTACGCCTTGGTCGTCCCGGCGACGCAGAACAGGCCGAGGCCGGCCGCGTCGAAGACGTTCACGCCGACCTGGATGCGCTCCACGTGCGGGTGCAGGAAGAAGACCAGGAGGGCGGCGAGCAGAGGGGTGAGGAAGTAGCCGAGATCCGTGAAGGCGGCGGGCGGTACCGCGCCGATGATCAGGTCCCGGAACAGCCCTCCGCCCAGCGCGGTGACCTCGGCGAGCACGGCGATGCCGAAGACGTCGAAGTTCTTGCGGACGGCCAGCAGCGCGCCGGAGATCGCGAACACGAAGATGCCGACGAGGTCGAGCGTGTGCTGGACGGAGGGACTGAACAGTTGCTGGAGCACACCGCATTGTCGCGCAGTGGCTGCTACAGGGCGGGCTTGCCCTTCGTGAAGAGCCAGGTGCCGAACAGGTCGTCGAGCTGCTGCCCGCTGATCTTCTCGGCGAGCCGGACGAAGTCGGCGGTGTCGGCGTTGCCGTAGCGGTGCAGTTCGGTCCAGGCCGGCAGGAGCTTGAAGAACGCCGTGTCACCGATGCGCTCGCGCAGCACCTGGAGGGTCATCGCACCGCGCTGGTAGACCGCGGAGGCGAACATGGTGTCGCGTTGCGGGTCGCCGACGGTGATCTGCCAGAAGGCGCTGTCCGCGGGGCGGGAGTCGTAGCCGGCGAGGAAGGAGTCGTGGGCGCTGCGGGTGCCCTTGTGCTCGGCCCACAGCCACTGGGCGTAGGTGGCGAAGCCCTCGTTGAGCCAGATGTCCTTCCACTGCTCGACGGAGACACTGTCGCCGAACCACTGGTGGGCCAGCTCGTGCACGATCGTCGTCTCGTTGCGCACGGCCGAGTAGACCGGCTTGGACTGCACCTCCAGCGAGAACCCGGCCTGCGGCATGTCGTCGACGATCGCGCCGGTCTCCTCGAAGGGGTACGGCCCGAACACCTGCGACCAGTAGTCGGTGGCCTCGGCGGTGACGCCGTACACGTCGACGTTGTTGCTGTTCTCCAGGACCGGGTCGATGGCCGTGTAGATGGGGATTCCGCCGGGGGTCTTCCCGGTGCGGACGTCGAACTTCCCGATCGTGGCGGTCGCGAGGTAGGTCGCCATGGGCTTCTTCTCGCGCCAGTGGGTGAACGTCGAGCCGCCCTTGTCGTACGTCGACACGAGCCGGCCGTTGGAGACCGCGGTCAGGCCCTTGGGGGTCTTGACGCGGATGTCGTAGGTGGCCTTGTCGGCGGGGTGGTCGCTGGAGGGGAACCAGGTGGAGGCGGCGTTGGGCTCACAGGCGACGAAGACGCCGTCGGGGGTCTTCATCCAGCCGTAGTCGGAGCCGAAGACGATGGGGCCGCTGAGGGGTTCCGGGACACCGCCGTAGGTGACGGCGACGGTGAAGTCCCTGTTCTTGCGCAGGGACTTGACCGGGGTGATGCGGATCTCGTCCCCGTCGCGCGTGAACCGGGCCCGTCTGCCGTCGACTTCGACCCTGGTGACCTCGAGCTGCTGGAGGTCGAGGTCGAAGGAGGAGAGGTTCTGTGTGGCACGGGCGGAGAGTGTCGTACGGCCGTCCAGCCGGTCGGTGTCGGGGTCGTACGCCACGTCGAGGGTGTAGTGGCGGGCGTCGTAGCCGCCGTTCCCGAGGTTCGGGAAGTAGGGGTCGCCTATGCCGGGGGCGCCGGGTTGCGGGGCCGGGGCGGCCGCGATGACAAAGAAGGAAGCCGCCGCGGTCGCGACGGCTCCTAAGCGTGCCGAACGGGAGAGTCTCATGGTGTCGTCCCTTTCGAGCCTGTACCGATACGTCGGACAGGGACGACTCTTCACTCTCCCGTTCGGGCATGTGCATGACTTTGCCAACTCGTCATGCGTTACTTGTCGGTTGACTCCTGACCGGGGGCTTCCGGTTCGGTGGCGTCGGAGTCCGACGGCGGGTCGACGGGAGCGACGGGGGACGTCTTCGCTCCGGGGCCCGTCTTCACCGTCGTGACCTCGGGCTTCTCCGGAACCTCCTCGGACGCCTCCGTGTCGGTGTCGGCCACGGCCGTCTCCGGCGAAGCCGCCACCGCCGCCGACGTCTCCGCGGACTCCGCCAGCACCTCGTCGGCGACCAGCGATGCCGCCTCCTTGGCCACCGACAGCAGGACCGTGTCCTGCGGGGCCTGGTCCGCGAAGTTCTCCGGGTGGTGGCAGGCCACCCGCTGGCCCGGGCGCAGCTCGATCAGCTGCGGCTCGGTGGTCTTGCAGATCTCCGTCGCCTTCCAGCAGCGCGTGTGGAAACGGCAGCCGGAGGGAGGGGAGATCGGGGACGGGACGTCACCGCGCAGCAGGATGCGCTCGGACTTGGCGCCCCGTCGCTTCGGGTCCGGCACCGGGACCGCCGACATCAGGGCCTTGGTGTACGGGTGCATCGGCGCCTCGTACAGCGAGGTCCGGTCGGCGAGTTCGACGATCTTGCCGAGGTACATCACCGCGATGCGGTCCGAGACGTGCCGGACCACCGAGAGGTCGTGCGCGATGATCACGTACGTCAGGCCGAGCTCGTCCTGGAGGTCGTCCATGAGGTTCACGACCTGCGCCTGGATCGACACGTCGAGGGCCGACACCGGCTCGTCGGCCACCACCAGCTTCGGCTTGAGGGCGAGCGCCCTCGCGATGCCGATGCGCTGGCGCTGACCGCCGGAGAACTCGTGCGGATAGCGGTTGTAGTGCTCGGGGCTCAGGCCGACCAGCTCCAGGAGGCGCTGGACCTCCTTCTTCACCCCGCCCTCGGGCTCCACGCCCTGGAGGCGGAAGGGTGCCGAGACGATTCCGCCGATGGTGTGGCGGGGGTTCAGGGAGCCGTACGGGTCCTGGAAGATCATCTGGATGTCCCGCCGCAGCGGACGCATCCCGGCCGGCTTCAGCCGTGTGATGTCCTGGCCCTCGAAGTGGATCGAGCCGCCGGTCGGTTCCTGGAGACGGGTGATGACCCGGCCCATGGTCGACTTGCCGCAGCCCGACTCGCCGACCACGCCGAGCGTCTCGCCCTTGCGGACCTCGAAGTCGATGCCGTCAACGGCCTTGACCGCGCCGACCTGGCGCTGGAGCACGCCCTTGCGGATCGGGAAGTGCTTCTGGAGGCCCTCGACCTTGAGCAGTATCTCGCGCTCGTCGGGGGCGGCCGTCACGTCCGCATCCGTCTTCTTCGTCTCACTCACAGCTTCGGCGCAATCTCTTCGGTCCAGATCCGCGTGCGGTCCTCCGGCGAGAGGTGGCACGCGGAGAAGTGCCCGCCGCCGACCTGCTGGAGCTCCGGGCGCACGGTACGGGTGACATCGCCCTTGGGGATGTCCGCGTACGGGCAGCGGGGGTGGAAGGCGCAGCCCGAGGGGACGTTGATGAGGCTCGGCGGCTGGCCCTTGACGGGGATGAGCCGCTCGGAGGTCTCCCGGTCGATCCGCGGCATCGAGCCCAGCAGACCCCAGGTGTACGGGTGCTGCGGGCGCTCGAAGACGTCGTCGACACTGCCGCGCTCCACGCACCGGCCGCCGTACATCACGAGGACGTCGTCGGCGATCTCGGCGACCACACCCAGGTCGTGGGTGATGAGGACGACCGCGGAGCCGAACTCCTTCTGGAGGTCGCGGATCAGGTCGAGGATCTGCGCCTGGACGGTGACGTCGAGGGCGGTCGTCGGCTCGTCCGCGATGAGCAGCTCGGGGTTGTTGACCAGCGCCATGGCGATCATCGCGCGCTGGCGCATACCGCCGGAGAACTCGTGCGGGTAACCGTCGACACGCTTGTCGGGCTCGGGGATGCCGACCCGGTCGAGCATCTCGATCGCCCGCTTGCGCGCGGTCTTCTTGTTGACGTCGTGGTGGACCCGGTACGCCTCCACGATCTGGTTGCCGATCGTGTAGTACGGGTGCATCGCGGACAGCGGGTCCTGGAAGATCATCGCCATCTCGCGGCCGCGCAGCCGGCGCACCTCGTCCGGATCGGCGGAGACCAGCTCCTTGCCGCCCAGCCAGATCTCGCCGGACACCTGCACGTTCTTGCCGCGCGCCCCGAGCCGGTGCAGGCCCATGATCGCCAGCGAGGTGACGGACTTGCCGGAGCCGGACTCGCCGACGATGCAGAGGGTCTTGCCCTTCTCCACCTCGAAGCTGAGCCCGTCGACGGACTTGACCAGGCCGTCGTCGGTCGGGAAGTGCACCTTGAGGTCGCGGACCGCGAGGAAGGCGTCGGGAGCGTTGCCGGGCGCGGGCTCGCCCAGGGCGGCGCCGGTCTTGGAGAGTTCGGTCACGAGAGCCTCACCCGCGGGTCGGCGGCGGCGTACAACAGGTCCACCAGGAGATTTGCGACTACGACGAAGATGGCGGCCAGCAGGGTGACGCCGAGGATCGGGGGCAGGTCGTTGTCGGTGATGCCCTGGACCGCGTACTGGCCGATGCCGGGCAGCGAGAACACGGTCTCGGTGATGACGGCACCGCCGAGCAGCAGACCCAGGTCCATGCCGAACACGGTGATGATCGGCGTCAGGGCGGCCCGGAGACCGTGCCGGCCGACCACGTTGCGCTCGCGCAGGCCCTTGGCGCGGGCCGTGCGGATGAAGTCCTCGTTCATCGTCTCCAGCATGCCCGAACGGGTCAGCCGCGCGTAGATGGCGGAGTACAGCAGGGCGAGCGAGCACCAGGCCGGGAAGAGCGTGTTGGCCCACTGGGCCGGGTTCTCCGTGAACGGCACATAGGTGCGGCCGAAGATCGGCCACTGGTAGGTGAAGAGCAGCAGCGCCAGGTTGCCCGTGAAGAACATGGGCAGCGAGACACCGGCGAGCGCGACGCCCATGAAGCTGCGGTCGAAGAAGCTGCCGGGCTTGAGCGCGGAGATCACACCGATCACGACGCCGGAGACCAGCCACAGCACGGCGGCACCGAGGGCCAGCGACGCGGTCACGGGGATGCGCGAGGTGAGCTGCGGCCAGACCGCCTCGTGCGTCTTGAAGGAGTAGCCGAAGCAAGGCGCGTCGCAGTGCGCGGTGGTGGGACCCAGGTTGTAGGTGGCCCCGGACACGACACCCTTGATGAAGTGCCAGTACTGGAGGTACAGGGGGTCGTCCAGACCCAGGTTCTGCTTGACCGCGAGGATGTCCGCCTTCGAGGGGCTCTTGCCCAGGTACTGCTGCGCCAGCTGGTCGGCGGTCTGACCGGCCATCCGTGGCAGCAGGAAGAAGATCGCGAAGGTGACCGCGGTGACGACCAACAGCAGGATCACTGCCGCGAACGTCCGACGGAGGATGTACGAGATCACGGGGACCGGCGCTGGTGCCCGTGGGCCGCGAAGCCCACGGGCACCAATGCCTTCACCTGCCTTCCGGGGCTACTTCTTGGTCGTGCCGATGTTGAGGTAGTCGTACTGACCGCTGAAGGCCGCCGTGGACACCAGGTTGGTGAAGCCGGCCGGACGGTACAGCAGGACCTTGAAGTAGGTCAGCGGGACCAGCGCCCCCAGGTCCATCGCACGCTTGTCGATCTGGGCGTACAGGCCGTTGCGCGTGGTGTCGTCCTCGGTGGCGATGGCCTTCTCCAGCATCTCGTTGATCTGCTTGTCGTTCAGATACGAGAGGTTGGTGTTGCCGGAGGTGCCGATGGCGCCGCCGTTGAGGATCTGCTGGAGGAAGCCGTAACCGGAGTTCCAGTCGGCACCCCACTGCATCATGTGCAGGCCGATGTTCTGCTTCTTGTCGAAGGTCGGCACACCGGCGTAGTCGGTGAAGTACTTGCCCGACGGGTACTGCTTCAGGCTGGCGTTGATGCCGACCTTCTTCAGCGAGGCGATGATCGCGGTGGCCGCGTCGATCTCCTGCGGACGGTCGCTGCGCGCCGAGAGGTTGGTGCTGATGGTCGACTTGCCGCAGGCCTTCAGCTGCTCCTTGGCCTTGGCCACGTCGCCCTTGTTGCCGTCGGTCGCGTAGACGTCGGCCTTCTGGTAGCCGATGACGTCCGGCGGCAGCACGGTCGTGGCGATGTCACCACGGATCGGGCCGCCCTCGGCGGTCTGCACGGAGACCTTGTCGATGGCGTACTCGACGGCCTTGCGGCACTCGACCTTGTCGAACGGCGCGACCTGGGTGTTGATCGCCATGTAGACCAGACGGCCACCGTAGGTGTTGTCCGTGTTGGCCTTCAGCTTGGAGTCGTTGACGACCTTGGCCTGGGTGGCGGCCTGGACACCGGTACCACCGAGGTCGATGGCGTCGCCGGCCTGGACGTCCTGGTCGATCGTCTCGGCGTTGACCTTCAGCTTGACGACGATCTTGTCCGGGTACTGCTTGCGCAGCGGGTCGGTCTTCGGGTCCCAGTTCTCGTTGCGGACGAGGACGGCCTGCTGGCCCTCCTTGTAGCTCTGGAACTTGTACGAGCCCGAGGACACGATGTTCTTGACGTAGTCGACGCCGGTGTCCTTGGCCTGCGGCACCGGAGCCGTCTGCGGGGTCGCGACCAGGTAGTCGAACTCCTGGAAGGGACGGTCGAGCTTGAAGACGATCGTGGTGTCGTCCGGCGTCTCGATGGACTTCAGGCCCTCGGGGCTCTTGTCCTTGTAGGGGCCCTTGTAGTCCTTGCCGCCGGTCAGGAACTGCTGGAAGTAGTTCGGACCGAGGGAGAGCACGTCACGCGCGAAGTTGGAGCGCTCGACGGCGTACTTGACGTCCTTCGAGGTGATCGGGGTGCCGTCCTGGAACTTCAGACCCGAACGGATCTTGTACGTCCAGGTCTTGCCGCCGTCGCTGGGCTGACCGGCGCTCGCGGCGAGGTCCGGGACCAGCTTGTTGCCCTCCTCGCCCGGACCGGGCTGGAAGGTCATCAGCGGGCGGGCGTAGAGCCGGCTGAGGTTGTACATGTAGGCGTAGTACGTGTTGCCGGGGTCGAAGGAGTCCGGGACGTCGGAGTACTCGTACGTGACCGTCCCACCCTTCTGGGTGGAGGCGTTGACGACACCCTTGGTCGCTGCGTTGGCCCCTGCCGACTTGCTTCCGTCTCCACCGTCGTTGTCATCGGCCTTGCTGCAAGCCGAGAGCAACAGGCTCGCACTGCCGATGGCCGCCACTGCGGCCAGCGCTGACCTTCGCATGATGGTCTGCTTCCCCTTCAATTGTCGGAAATCTTGTGGACTCTCACCGCCGCCGTGGGTCAGCGGCTGCGCGGGTCGAGAGCGTCGCGGAGACCGTCGCCGAGCAGGTTGAACGCGAGGACGGTCACGAAGATGGCCAGACCAGGCACGATCATGAACTGGGGGTCGACCTGGTAGTAGTCGACCGCCTGGTTGATCATGCCGCCCCAGGACGCCTGCGGAGGCTGGATGCCGACGCCGAGGAAACTGAGGGACGCCTCGAAGAGGATGTTGGTCGGGATGAGCAGCGTCGAGTAGACGATGATCGGGCCGACGAGGTTCGGCAGCAGTTCCCGGAAGAGGATGTAGGGCCCCTTGGCCCCCATCCCCCGGGACGCGTCGACGAACTCCCGCTCGCGCAGGGCCAGGGTCTGGCCGCGCACGATACGGCCCAGGTAGGGCCAGTTGAAGAAGCCGATGATGAAGATCAGCACGCTGATGTGCAGCGGCAGACCCTCCAGCCCGAAGGCACCGCCCTGAAGGGTGGCCGAGATGGCGATGGCGAACAGCAGCAGCGGGAACGCCAGGAAGGTGTCCATCAGCCGGCTGATGATCGTGTCGACCCGGCCGCCGTAGTACCCGGCGACCACGCCGAGGACCGCGCCGATGGTGTTCGACAGGATGGTGGCGCCGAAGGCCACGACCAGCGAGACCCAGGAACCCTCGAGGATGCGGGTGGCGATGTCGCGGCCGAACTTCGGCTCCACGCCGAGCGGGTGGTCCCAGCTCATGCCGCCCCAGGCGCCCTTGGGCAGCGAGGTGTTGGGGTCGATGAGGTCCTGGTGCAGGGCGTTCGGGTCCAGGTCGAAGACGGCCTGGATCGGACGGGCCAGCACCGCGATCAGGATCAGCAGGATGACGATCACGCCACCGGCGACCGCCACCTTGTCCCTCTTGAAACGGGACCAGGCGATCTGCCCCAGGGAACGGCCCTCGATCTGCCCCTTGCCGGCGCCGGCAAGGACAGCCTCAGGCTGCGCCTCGGCCTGCGCCCCGGTGGTCTCGATCGGTGCGGTCACAGTGACCCGACCCCTCTCGCCGGTGGTGACCGGCCTACACCTGCCGTGGATTACGGCTTTGTCGACTTGCTCAGCTCACAGGAACGTCTGTTCCTGCGTCTGCCTGGGGAGTCTTCAGCTTCGCTGCGATCACCCGCCAGGCCTGGCGAAGAAAGTATGCGTAACCGTGATGCAGTACGAGGGATTCCGTTATCCGAACAGCGGGTAACGCCTCCCGGACGCATGCCAGTTGGGACAGAACGGCACAATAAGCGACACTTGTGACAGTTCGCCGCTATCTACGCGCGAAGAAACGTGGCTGTTACGTAAACGAGCCGAACGGGTTGCCGTAGCTCTCAGTAAGCGCCGCGGGCCGGGGGATAGCCGTACCCGGCAGCCGGGGCCTGCGCGGGCGCGCCGTGGGCCTCACGGTCGTAGAAGGGCCGGGCCCCCGCACGCATCCACAGCGCCACCGGGTCGTACTCGTCGGACATCGCCACGGTCGACACCGGCAGCCCCTCCGGCACCGCGCCGATGGACTGCTGCATCATCGCGCGCACCGAGTCCACGGCCGACGGGCTGGTGTCGTACACATCCAGGCCGATGGCGAGGTACGGCGCCCCGAGCGCCGGCTGCACCCAGGCGCGGCGCAGGGAGCGGACCGCCGGGGTGCGGTGGGCGTTCTGCACGAGCAGGGCGTAGAACTGCGGGACCTCGATGGCGGGTTCCGAGAGCCGGAGCGGGCCGGCGGGCTGACGCTCCAGGCCGGTGGCGATACGGCGCAGGTCGAGCCAGGGGATGCCGACGCCGCCGCCCGGAGCGTGCGGGTTGAGCCAGAGGCCGTAGTGGTCGGGGTAGAGGGTGCGGGCCACGTCGACGCCGTCGACGACCTCGTAGGAACGGTTCCAGCCGCTGGCGGAGAGCTCCTGGGCCGAGGTCACGCAGGGGGCGTAGCCGTGGCCGTCGACCTCCATGTTTCCGTACTGGGCGTCCGGGGAGCCGGACTGGCCGTGCCACAGCAGCATCCAGACCTGGCCGGCGGTGGGGGTCGCGAGGGCGCGCAGCAGTGCCTCGTAGGCGTCGTAGCGCCCGGGGGTCACCTGGCGCAGCATGTGCTCGACCGTGCCGGTCGCGGTGCCCGTGCCGCTGGCGCTCACCTGGACCGCCCCTTCCCTGATTGTTGCCCCGGATATGGACACAGCTTAAGCGCCCAGGAGCTCGGGTCCTGGCGTCGGATCGCGACTGCGGGTCGTGGGGGTTGATCGCGCAGTTCCCCGCGCCCCCAAGGAGTCACGTCCCCTGGGTGTAGAAGGGCCGGACCTGGCCTCGCATCCAGTGGCCGACCGGGTCGTCCGCCACGTCCAGGAGGACCAGGTTGACCGGCCAGCGGACCGGGGTCGTGCCGAGGGCCCTGCCGAGAGCGTCCATCGGGAGGGTGCGCAAGTCGCCCTCCCACTGGGAGAGTTCGACGCCGACGAACATGACCGGGTCGGCCGTCTCGATGGCGGCCAGGCAGCGGCGGGCGGTGAGGACCACGCCGGTCGCCGCGAACTCGGCCGAGGCGGCGGCCAGGAAGTCGACCGGGTCGTCCTGCCAGTCGGGCTCGTAGAGCTTGACGCGGCCACCGGTGTTGGGGCCGTCCAGCGGGGTCCGGCCCACGCGGCAGAGGTCGGCGACCGCGGCGGGCGGCAGCGGGACACCGACCACGCCGTCGGGGTTCACGGCGATGCCCACGTGCGGGGGCAGACCGCGGGCGAACTCCACCGCCGGGGCGATCGTGTACGACAGGTGCGAGCCGACGACCTGGCGGAACTGCTCCTCGGAGCTGAAGACCGGGACGTACGCCTGGCCGGCGATCTCCAGGGTGGGCAGGTCGAGGGGGCCGCTGTGCGGGCCACCGCCGTTGGGCAGCGGGACCCAGACGAAGCTGCGGCCGAGGACCTCGATGATCCGTCCGCCGGCCGAGGGGATGCCGAGGGAGGCCGAGAGCACCTCCTCCAGCTCGTTGCCCGGCCACCCGCCGTGCGGGTGGGGGTGTGCCGACTGTGCCGGGAAGTCCGCGGGAAGATCCGCCGGGAAGTCCATGTGTTCTGACCGCCTGCTGTGAACCGCTGATGTGGCTGAAAGGCTAGCGGGTGCACGGGATGTGTGGCTCGTCCCGGGAAGCGGAGTCACGGAAGCGAAGTCACGGAAGCGAAGTCACGGCGGACGGGTCGCTCAGCCCGTGAAGCCGATCCGGCGCAGGACGTCCGCCGCGTCGCGGTCCAGGAGGATCGCCGAGCCACAGCCCGGGGGCAGGTCGCCGCGTTCCACGGAGCGGATCAGACGGGCGGCCGCGCCCCGGTGCCGCTGGAAGGCGTACCGGGAGACACCCCGGCCGCGCTCGCGCTGGCCCTCGAGCGCGGTGTCCGTCGTGACGTCGAGGAGCAGCAGGTGCAGGGTGCCGCCGCGGCGGCGGGCCTCGCGGGCCAGCCAGCCGCGCACCCAGGTCTGGGTCCCGCAGTCGTGCACCACCACACCGGCGCCGGAGCGCAGGGCGCGGCGCAGTCCGGCGTAGTGCGCGAGCCGGACCAGGGGGCGGTAGACGGCGTACGGCAGGAAGCGGGACAGCCGGCCGTCCCAGCGGTCGCGGGTGTCCTGGGAGTCGACGCGGGTGCCGGTGACCGCCCGCTTCATGAGCGTGGACTTGCCGCTGCCGGGCAGGCCGGTGACGACGACGAGGTCCTGGGGACCGAAGAGCAGGGCGTGCGGGCTGCGACCCGCGCGCTCGCGGAGGTCACGGACGACGGGGTGAGCGCCGCGGGCCTCGACGGCCGGCGCCGCGGGCTGCTTGGGCAGCGCGATGCCCGAGGTCGTCGCGTACGCGGTGGTCCTGTTCACCGTCATCGTCCTCCTCCGGGTTCAGGGGGTTCTACCCCTCCCCACCGAGCGTAAAGAGAAGGTAATGGATGATCTCTCGCGTTTCTGTACGCGTACCGCCACAGACCGGTTACAGAAGGAGGCGTCGGATCCGGCCCTGACGTCGGCCTCGCAGGCGTGCAATGATGGCGGCGCCAACTGCATACCGGCCGTTTGAATCCGCGCGGGAGAGTCCCGGGTACGTGTACCCGGGCGCCGAAGGAGCAAGTCCCTCCCTTGAATCTCTCAGGCCCCGTTACCGCGCGGGCGAGGCACATCTGAAAAGCGGGCCGCCGATGCCGGTGGCCCCACCCACGGTGCAAGCCATGTCCTTCATGGCGAACCTCTCAGGTTCCGATGACAGATGGGGAGGAAAGACCTCGCCTGTCATGCCTTGGATTCTGGAGACGACCGTCCGATGACCAGTTCTGCACCCCGGCACACCGCGCTCGACGCCCTGCACCGCTCCCTCGGTGCCACGATGACCGACTTCGCCGGCTGGGACATGCCCCTGCGCTACGGCTCCGAGCGCGACGAGCACAACGCGGTGCGCACCCGGGCCGGGCTGTTCGACCTCTCCCACATGGGCGAGATCACCGTGACCGGACCACAGGCCGCGCAGCTGCTGAACTTCGCCCTCGTCGGCAACATCGCCTCGGTCGGTGTCGGCCGGGCCCGCTACACCATGATCTGCCAGGCCGACGGCGGCATCCTGGACGACCTGATCGTCTACCGGCTGGGTGAGACCGAGTACATGGTGGTCGCCAACGCCTCCAACGCCCAGGTCGTCCTCGACGCGCTGACCGAGCGCGCGGCCGGCTTCGACGCCGAGGTGCGGGACGACCGGGACGCGTACGCGCTGATCGCCGTGCAGGGACCGGAGTCCCCCGGGATCCTCGCCTCGCTGACCGACGCCGACCTCGACGGCCTGAAGTACTACGCCGGACTGCCGGGCACGGTCGCCGGGGTGCCCGCGCTGATCGCGCGCACCGGGTACACCGGGGAGGACGGCTTCGAGCTGTTCGTGAAGCCGGAGCACGCGGTGGAGCTGTGGCAGGCGCTCACCAAGGCGGGCGAGGGCGTCGGTCTCGTCCCCTGCGGGCTGTCCTGCCGGGACACGCTGCGTCTGGAGGCGGGCATGCCGCTCTACGGGCACGAGCTGTCCCGTGAGCTGACCCCCTTCGACGCCGGGCTCGGACGGGTCGTGAAGTTCGAGAAGGAGGGCGACTTCGTGGGCCGCGCCGCCCTGCGCGAGGCCGCGGAGAACGCGAACCACGAGCCGCCGCGCGTCCTCGTCGGGCTGGTCGCCGAGGGGCGTCGCGTCCCGCGGGCCGGGTACGCGGTCGTGGCGGACGGCCAGGTGATCGGCGAGGTCACCTCCGGCGCCCCCTCCCCCACGCTGGGCAAGCCGATCGCCATGGCGTACGTCGACGCCGCCCACGCGGCGCCGGGCACGGCGGGTGTCGGCGTGGACATCCGGGGCAGCCACGAGCCGTACGAGGTCGTGGCGCTGCCGTTCTACAAGCGCCAGAAGTAACCGCCGTAGGTGATGCTGAGCATGGAGTCACGGCTCACGCACGCCTTCCGCAGTCCCCCCCTTCGTCAGCAGTCCCCCGCGTACAGGAGAATTCAGGCCATGAGCAACCCCCAGCAGCTGCGTTACAGCAAGGAGCACGAGTGGCTGTCGGGCGCCGAGGACGGCGTCTCGACGGTCGGCATCACGGAGCACGCGGCCAACGCGCTCGGCGATGTCGTCTTCGTCCAGCTCCCCGAGGTCGGTGACACGGTGACCGCGGGCGAGACCTGCGGCGAGCTGGAGTCGACCAAGTCGGTCTCCGACCTGTACTCCCCCGTCTCCGGTGAGGTCACCGAGGTCAACGAGGACGTCGTCAGCGACCCGGCGCTGGTGAACTCCGCCCCCTTCGAGGGCGGCTGGCTGTTCAAGGTACGCGTCGCGGAGGAGCCGGCCGACCTGCTCTCCGCCGACGAGTACACCGCCTTTTCCGCCGGCTGAGGAGTCTGCACCTGATGTCCGCACTGAACACGCCCCTGCACGAGCTCGACCCGGAGATCGCCGCCGCGGTCGACGCCGAGCTGGTCAGGCAGCAGTCCACGCTCGAGATGATCGCCTCGGAGAACTTCGCTCCGCTCGCGGTCATGGAGGCGCAGGGCTCGGTCCTCACCAACAAGTACGCCGAGGGCTACCCGGGCCGCCGCTACTACGGCGGCTGCGAGCACGTCGACGTGGCCGAGCAGATCGCCATCGACCGGCTCAAGGAGCTGTTCGGCGCCGAGTACGCCAACGTGCAGCCCCACTCCGGTGCCTCCGCCAACCAGGCCGCGCTGTTCGCGCTGGCCCAGCCCGGCGACACCATCCTCGGTCTCGACCTCGCGCACGGCGGTCACCTGACCCACGGGATGCGGCTGAACTTCTCCGGCAAGCAGTTCAACGTGGTCGCGTACCACGTGGACTCCGCCACCGGCCTGGTCGACATGGCCGAGCTGGAGAAGCTCGCGCGCGAACACCGCCCGAAGGTGATCATCGCGGGCTGGTCCGCCTACCCGCGGCAGCTGGACTTCGCGGAGTTCCGGCGGATCGCCGACGAGGTCGGGGCGTACCTGTGGGTCGACATGGCGCACTTCGCCGGTCTGGTCGCGGCCGGGCTGCACCCGAACCCGGTCGAGCACGCGGACGTGGTCACCTCCACGACCCACAAGACGCTGGGCGGCCCGCGCGGCGGGATCATCCTGGCGAAGAAGGACTTCGCGAAGAAGCTGAACTCCTCCGTCTTCCCGGGCTTCCAGGGCGGCCCCCTGGAGCACGTGATCGCGGCGAAGGCGGTGTCCTTCAAGGTGGCGGCGGGCGAGGAGTTCAAGGAGCGCCAGCGGCGTACGGTGGAAGGCGCGCGCATCCTCGCCGAGCGCCTGACGGCCGACGACGCCCGGGAGGCCGGGGTCAACGTGCTCTCCGGCGGCACCGACGTGCACCTCATCCTCGTCGACCTGCGCGAGTCCGAGCTGGACGGCAAGCAGGCCGAGGACCGTCTCCACGAGGTCGGCATCACGGTCAACCGCAACGCCGTCCCGAACGACCCGCGTCCGCCGATGGTCACGTCGGGTCTGCGGATCGGCACGCCCGCCCTGGCGACCCGTGGCTTCACGGCCGAGGACTTCGCCGAGGTCGCGGACGTGATCGCCTCCGCGCTGAAGCCGTCGTACGACGTGGAGTCGCTGAAGGCCCGCGTCAAGGCGCTGGCGGACAAGCACCCGCTGTACCCCGGCCTCAACGGCCTGAACAAGTAGTTCCACGGTGGGGGCACCCGACGACGTGTGCCCCCACCCTTTTTGAAGGAGTTCCCGTGGCCATCTCGGTCTTCGACCTGTTCTCGATCGGCATAGGCCCGTCGAGCTCCCACACGGTCGGCCCGATGCGCGCGGCCCGCATGTTCGCCCGCCGTCTGCGCAACGAGGACCTGCTGCCGGCCGTCGCCTCGGTCCGCTGCGAGCTCTACGGCTCCCTGGGCGCGACCGGCCACGGCCACGGCACCCCGAAGGCGGTGCTGCTCGGCCTGGAGGGGGCGTCCCCCCGGACGGTGGACGTGGCGGGCGCGGACGACAGGGTCGCGGAGATCCGGTCCGCGGGGCGGCTGAAGCTGCTCGGCGAGCACGAGATCCCCTTCTCCTTCGACGACGACCTGGTGCTGCACCGCCGCAAGGCGCTCCCGTACCACGCCAACGGCATGACGGTGTGGGCCTACGACGCCTCGGGCGCCGAGCTCCTGTCGAAGACGTACTACTCGGTCGGCGGCGGTTTCGTCGTGGACGAGGACGCGGTCGGCGAGCACCGGATCAAGCTCGACGACACCGTGCTGAAGTACCCGTTCCGCACGGGTGACGAGCTGCTGCGCCTGACCAAGGAGACCGGCCTGTCGATCTCCGCCCTGATGCTGGAGAACGAGCGGGCCTGGCGCACGGAGGACGAGATCCGGGCCGGACTCCTGGAGATCTGGCGCGTGATGCAGGCCTGTGTGTCCCGGGGCATGTCCCAGGAGGGCATCCTGCCGGGCGGGCTGCGGGTGCGTCGGCGCGCGGCCGTGACGGCCCGTCAACTCCGGGCGGAGGGCGACGCGTTGGCCCACTCCATGGAGTGGATCACGCTGTACGCGATGGCGGTCAACGAGGAGAACGCGGCCGGCGGCCGGGTGGTGACCGCCCCGACCAACGGCGCGGCCGGCATCATCCCCGCGGTCCTGCACTACTACATGAACTTCGTGCCCGGCGCGGACGAGGACGGCGTCGTTCGCTTCCTCCTCGCCGCGGGCGCGATCGGCATGCTCTTCAAGGAGAACGCGTCCATCTCCGGCGCGGAGGTCGGCTGCCAGGGCGAGGTCGGCTCGGCCTGCTCGATGGCGGCGGGCGCGCTGGCCGAGGTCCTCGGCGGCTCCCCCGAACAGGTCGAGAACGCGGCCGAGATCGGCATGGAGCACAACCTGGGCCTGACCTGCGACCCGGTCGGCGGCCTGGTCCAGATCCCCTGCATCGAACGCAACGGCATGGCCGCGGTGAAGGCGGTCACCGCGGCGAAGATGGCCCTGCGGGGCGACGGCTCCCACAAGGTGTCCCTTGACAAGGTCATCAAGACGATGAAGGACACCGGGGCGGACATGAGCGTGAAGTACAAGGAGACGGCCCGGGGCGGGCTCGCGGTGAACATCATCGAGTGCTGAGGGGGCTGGCCCTGGCCAGCGCGTTCGTGTCGACCAACAGTTCCAGCGGTGCGAACTCCACAACGCAACAGGCTCTCGTGTCCCACTCGCGCGGGCGGTATCCGTTGCGGTGGTTGACTCTCTCGTCGCTGACCTGGCCGTATTCGGCGTTGCAGAGGACGTCGGCCTCCGCGGACATGAGCGCGCCGGCGAACGTCTTGACCATCACGCGCAGCTGATCGGGACTCGCCATGACGAGGTTGTCCCCGGCGAGGGCGTGCAGGGGCACACCGTCGAGTGCGGTCATCGTGCTGACACTGCCGCGCCCGCATCGGGCGACCACCGCCGACCGCCCGGGACGGGCGGGGATCAACCGCCGGCATCTGACGCTTCGGAGTCGGAGTCCGCGTGGGCAGGCCAGTTGTCCCGCCGTTCCCTCGCCACTGCCGCGCGACTGCCGAACCGTTCTCCGTGGGAGCCGACCCGTTCTGCGCTCAGCGGGAAAGCGGGCGCAGTCGGTTGGACAGAGGTGATCGGTTCGGGGAGTTCATGGGGGTCCGGACTCTCCGGACGTTGAGGCAGTGCGGGGCGCGGGATGTTCCGGTGGATGGATTCGCCGTCGGCCTCCCGGCTCTGGTGCTCGAAGAAGCGGAGCATTTCCACCGGGAACGGCATGACCAGGGTGCTGTTCTTCTCCGCCGAGACGTCCACCACGGTCTGTAGGAGGCGCAGTTGGAGAGCGCCCGGAGTGTCGGCCATGGTCGCCGCGGCGTCACTGAGCCGCTGGGATGCCTGGAACTCACCGTCGGCGGCGATGACCCGGGAACGGCGTTCACGCTCGGCCTCTGCCTGCTTGGACATGGAGCGCATCATCGACTGCGGAAGGGCGATGTCCTTGATCTCCACCCGCTCGATGCGCAGTCCCCACGGTTCCTCGGTGGGGGCGTCCATCACCTTTTTGAGCTCCGCGTTGATGTGGTCGCGGTCGGAGAGCAGCGTGTCCAGATCCGCCCTGCCGATGACCGCGCGCAGCGAGGTCTGCGCGATCTGGGAGACGGCGCTGGGGTAATCGCGGACGTTCACGAGGGCCTTGACCGGGTCGATGACCCGGAAGTAGACGACCGCGTCCACGGTGAGCGTCACGTTGTCGGCGGTGATGGATCCTTGCGGCGGGATGCCGAGGACCTCGGTCTGGACGGACACCTTCCTCATCCGGTCGCCGATCGGCCGGATGACACGCAGGCCGGGCCCGCGGATGTCCGGCAGCAGCCGTCCGAAGCGGAACACCACGCCCTTCTCGTACTGCTGGACGTTGCGCAGGCTCAGGGCCAGCAGGACCAGCCCGGCCACGGCGCACACCACCAGCACTGTGATCAGAACACCCATGGTTCTCACATTCCTTACGTCGACGACGGTCCCGGACCGAGCGGTTCGGGAAGCACCCGGCACGGGAGGACCCCGGCCTGTGCCCGTGGGTGCGGCCGGGGTCCCGGGCTGCTGTTGAGCCTCTGTTACGACGTCGTCGTCGTCCCGCACGGACATGACGAGTGACGATCATGGTGTGGTCGCCCACGGCGGACCGGTCGATACGGACCGTGTGCCCGTCGACGAACAGATGCCCCGGAGCCCCGTCCCCCGTCGCTCGCGTCGAGACCCACGCGGGCGACGGGGCCCAGGTGTGCCGTCAGCGCGGTGAGGAGAGCTGACAGCTGGCTCTTGAGGTCCCGGGTCCGCGGCCACCATGCGCCGTCGAACGTCCACGCGCGCCTGGCTGTCGTCTCCATCCGCAGGACCGCGGTGCCGGGAAGCACCGGCTCACCGCTGGTGTCCGCCCGAAGCTTCACGGACCGCATGGCGGGGAGCATGGCGACTCACTTCCCCGCCGTCCGGGTCCGGCGCCGTGGCCGGAGCCGTCCGCGTCCCCCGTCGCGGTGGTCGCGGCGATCGGCTGTGCCCTTCGTTCCGGCACGACCGCGAAGCTTCCGCGGGGCCGATCGTGCCGACCGCCGGACAGTCGACCGGGAGCGGCCGTAGTGGAAAACGGCGATGCGCTCGTCGTGCTGGTTGTTGAGCAGGTGGATCAGGAGCACGCCCACAGCGACCATCGCCAGAAGTGCCATCACGGCCACAAAGGTCTCCATGACCCTCACCTGCCCTTTGCCGGATTCGGTGTCGGCGGGGCGACTGCCGGAATGGTGAGTACCGGAGCAGTGACTGCCGGGATCCGTGGCCGTGAGGCCGGACCGGGGGCCTCACGGCCTCTTTCGGCCTCCCAGACGACCTCCTCGGCCCGTTCGGCCGCCGACACGGTGCGCAGAAGCGCTGCCTCCTCCATCAGTCGGCCCGTGCTTGACACGCGCAGTGGGTCGCTCACGGCGGCCATCAGCCACGTGGCCGAGACGGGAGTCGTCTGTGGGTCGAGCAGGGCAGCCGATGAGGGAAGTTCCGCCCCCGGATAACAGGAGGGGTACCACCAGGCGCCGTCCAGCAGAGCCGGACCCGAACCGGTGAGAGCCTGCGCCATGCGAAGAGACGGAGAAGAGGGCCGGTGTTCGATTGCCGGCGCATACGAAACGGTCGCTGTCATGATGCGAACCCTGCTCCGGGCCGATCGGACCGGCCCGGTGAATCAATCGCCGAAAACGACACAAGCATGGAGGCCGGTGCACGGAATACCCTCGGTAACATCAGCTTACTCCCCCGGCGGGCCGTTCCACAGACGCGATCCGTACAAGTGTGGGAAGTCGACGGGCCGACGCCGAGCATCCGGGTACCGATCGGCTGCCGAGGTCGGCCGTCTGTGGCAGGGAGGGGCGCGCCATGGGCGCGAACACAGCCGAGACCGCGTTACCAGGCACCCTGAGGAACTGACGGACCATCTGACGACCTCCTGCGCCGACCTGTTCGTACGACCGACCAGATCTCACAGCTCCCCTTCGGGAGGAGACCGCCGGGACAGGAGGCCACTCGGTCACCACAGCTCTGCGAAGGCTTCGCATAAACCTGACCCACTCGGCACCGGCACCTCGCCCGTGATCGGCACGACAGCGGTGCTCGGGGCAACGCCGACCGCTTCCTCGGCGGGGGCAGCCGCTGAAGCAGCCGGGGTGATCGCCGTGGCCTCGGGCCGGCATGTTCCAGCGGTGACGTGCGTGATCCGCCGGCACCCGTCGCCGTCAGCGGAGAGGACGCCACCGGGCGCGCCAGGACAGCCGCACGGCGACCACGGTCACATCGGCCACGAGAACCACGATGCCGACGATCAGCAGACAGCCCAGACCTGCGGCCGTCACGCCGATGATTCCCAGGACGACGGCGACAAGGAGGAACAGGAGAAAATACGCCACGGCTCGGACACCTCCCTTGGACCGTGCCGTCGCTCAGCGGCGTGCGAGCTTTCGTTCGCCGCTCGCGCCCGGCGCAGCCCGGCCCCAGGAGTGCATCGTCAACGGGCACGAAGACCAGGCGCCGACGAGTCGGCAGCCCGGTCCGTACGGTGGCCACGGCCGTTTCGTCGGTGGTGGCGTCCACGAAGACCGGATCATGCGCTGTCCCTCCTGAGCGGGACACCAGTCGATGCGGGCCGCTCCCCTGGAAGACCGCGGCCCGGCCCGGCCCGGCCGGAACCGGAAGAACAGCTGTGACAACGACTCCGGCGCAACCACGCCGGAGTCGCCCTTCCGGGCGGCTGCACGTGAGAGTGAGCCAACCCACAGTCCATGCTACTGCGGCGGCCGCGGCTCGCGCTCTTGATGGATACGCCGGTGCGGTGGATCCAAGACCCGCTCACCCGCGCAGCAGCCGTTGCGTGGGCTCCCGTCCCGGTTCCTGCCGGGACTCGTGGCGGGCGGGGTGCGCGGCATCCGCGGTGACAGGGCATCCTCTCCTGGTGGACTACCGGCGGCTGCCACCGCCATGCCCGCGCATCACGGAGCCGACGGATCCAGGTGACCAGCAGGACGGCGGCGACCCTCCACAGGACCTACAGGACGGCGACGGCAGCTGTGGCTTCGCCGGGATGCCATGGCGACGGCGGCTGCGGGAGCGGCCTCGCTCGTGACGCGGCAGTTCCCGCGCCGATGCGCGAGGTGCGTCCGCGGAACCGGACGGTGATCGACGCGGCCGGGGGCTGGGCCGTACCGCACCCGCCTGCTCTCGCCGCGCTCCCTGAACGGCCTGCAAGGGACCACCAGCTCCGGGTGCGAGACCGTTACACGGGGCGTCATCAGCTGCCTCCGGGCAGCGCTACGCTGTTCGAACAGGCCCCGGCCCCCGGCATTGCAGCTCCGCTCCGGGAAGGCCCACCGTGTTCCCCCTGCTCCTCATCCTCGTCGCGGTCCTGTCAGGCTTCGGCGTCCTCGGCCCCTTCTGGTGGGTGGTCGCAGCCTCAGTCGTGCTGGTGTTCGGCGCCATCCCATACGGGCGCCGTGGTGAAGGCGGGGGCTGGGACCGTGGCGGCAGTTCCGATCTCCGGGAGCACCAGGACCACCGGAAGCGCCGGTACCGCCCTCGGCATCGGGCGCGCCGGAAGCGCGAGGCCCGTCCGGACAGCGAGCACCGCGGGTGACCGACACCACGCCCCATGAAGAGCAGCCGCTGTCGACGGCTCGGGATGCGGCACTGCTGGCCGAGATCGGCGAACTGCGCGCCACCAACGAGCAGTTGGAGCGGGCGATGACGAGCCGTGCGGTGATCGACCAGGCGCGCGCCATGGTGATGGCCCTGGCGCCCTGCACCAGCGAGAGGGCCTGGGACCTGCTGGTGGGCGTGTCGCAGCGCTGCAACATCAAGCTCCGGGACGTGGCCGCGGCCCTGGTCGCCACGACGAAGGGCTTCTCGACGCCTCCACGTCTTCACACGCGTCGCGCCCGACCGGCGCAGGCGGCTATCCGGGCCGCTGGGTCCGGTCGTTGTGCGCGAGGCCGTCCGGATGCTGCGTCGTGCGCTCTCCGAGGAACAGGAGCAGTACGCACAGGACGGTCGGGGCGCGGTGGATCTGGCCCACCTCCTGCCAGCCCCACGCCTCCAAGACAGCAAGGGCCGGGCGATCGGACTGGTCCAGCAAGATGACGCCGAGCGAAGCCTGGTGATCGGCGAGCAGGCGCTCCTGGAGCCGGCGAGCGAGCCCGCGGGCGTACTGGTGCGGATGGACAACGGTTTCCAGGATCGCGAAGACGTGTCCGGACGCGGTCAGTTGCTCCAGGTTCTGGGGCAGCGGCCCGTCGAACCCCTGCCACCAGGAGCCGTCACGTGGCACGGGGATTCCGAAGACACAGCCGGTCAGGGTCCGGGCCTCGGCGACCAGCATGTCGAATCCCGGCAGTTTCACGCCGTCCGTCAGACGGCGCAGGAACTCCTGCCGGCCGCGGAACTCCTCGCCCGGCGGGGTGGTGGTGGACTCCACGTACAGATCCGCCAGGTCCTCTCGCAGGCCCTCGGCCTGCCAGCGGTTCAGTCGGCGCAGCCGCACCGTGTCCATGGCGGACGGCTCCGGGCCTTCGGGTTCGTGGGGTTGCCGCGGAGTGCGCATGGGGCGCCTCGGTTCAGGAGACCGGCAGAAGGGCGGGAGTGCCCTCGTGGCCGATGTGTGCTGTGGCGCCGGGGTCCGGGACGTCTGTTCGCCAGCATAGCCCCGGATCGGCGCCGCTCCGGGGCCAGTTGGGAGCGCGGGGCCACTGTGGCCCGGGCGACGGGTCGGCCGACCGCCGGGTCGTTCAGGTCATGGGGCACTCCCTTCGGCAAGCAGTGCGGCGGGTGCCGACCATCGGCTTCGGCTGTACGAGCCTGTGCCGGAGAGTTCCCGCAGCCACGGCCAAGGAACCGGCCTCCCGCCGTGGCTGCCGCTCGCCTGCGGCGGCCGGCATCGGTACGGTGCTCGACGCGCCACCGCGCACAACCGGCGTTGACATGTGACGAGCACACTTACGTCAGGCCCTGTTCCGCTGCTCCTGAATCTGCTCTAGGCTGCACGCAGGGAAGGCGGGACTGCGACCGTTTCCGGTACCAGCAAGTCTCCCCACCCAGGCTCCCAGCCCCCGAGTCGGAAACCAGGCCCGGCCGGAGCCGCATCGCCGGACAGCGCGGCTCCAGCCCAAGTCCTCTCGGCATTTTCCAGACGGGGTGTTCCCATCAGTCCCGCCGCCGCGGAGGGCAACGCGCGAGGACACGGTGGAGGGGGGCCTCCCATCCTCACGCTCCGGACGGCCGCCGCCGCACGACGGCGGCGGCCGTCCGGCCCAAGGTTCCGGGCGCAGGAGCGGCGTGCCGATGCGCGTCGGCTGCGGCGCGGAGTGGATCAGGACCCCAGCCCGGCAAGGGGTTCCGAGCCGTCGATGAAGGCGCGGGCCACGTCGGCCAGGCGCCGGTTGTGGGAACGGGCGTAGCCGCGCAGGGCACTGAACGCCTGCTCCATGTCGAGGCCCTGGCGTTCGGCGAGCTTCCCCTTGGCCTGTTCGATCAGCACCCGGCTGTTCAGCGCCGTCTGCAACTGCTCGTTGAGCACCGTGCTGCGCTGCGCGGTGCGTTGTTGCAGCAGGCTGATGGTGGCGACGTCGGCCAGCGCCTGGGCAACGAGGGTGGCGGCCGGGTCGAAGGGGCCGGGCGCGGCACGGAAGAGGTTCAGCGCGCCCACGGTCTCCTCCCGCAGACGCATGGGCAGGGCCTGGACGGCCCCGAATCCACTGCGGTGGGCCGCCGTGACGAAGCGCGGCCAGCGGTCGACCTCCCGGGTCAGGTCGGGGATGATCACCGGCGCGCCGGTGCGGAAGCACGTGAGGCAGGGGCCTTGGTCGTTCTGGAGCTGGAAGAGCTCCAGCACACGCACCTGTTCGTCAGAGGCGGCCATGACGCGGAGTTTGCCGTCCCGGTCGGCGAGCAGCACTCCGGCGGCGCTCGCGTCGAGCATGCCGACGCAGCGGTCGGTCAGCAGGCGCAGGAAATCCATGAGGTCGAAGTCGGCGACCAGGTTGTCGGCCAACTCGACGAAGGTCTTGGAAAGAAGTTGTTGATCCATCGTGGACACCCTCGAATTAAGATTAGTCCCGCCGGGAAGGGGCGGGAAGTACGGCACGTTCCTCGGCCGGCACCAATGCGTCAGTCGTCCTCCCCGGCCTGGTCCGGCTCCGCGTCCGGTGGGAAACGAAGCCGTCGGGCCACCACGTCCGCGGCCACGTCGGCAAGCCGGCGTCCCTGCGCATAGGCGTACGCGCGGAGCCGGACGAAGGCTTCCTCGATGCCGACGCCGAGCTGAACGGTGAGCATCCCGCTGGCCTGGTCGATCTCCGCCCGGTACGCGCCCAGGTCCTCGACGGGGCCATCGCGTGGCGCGTCCATCTCGTCGATACGCGCGTCGAGCAGCACCAGAGTCGCGAGATCGGCGAACGCCAGCGCGTCCGCCAGTTCCTCCGCGCTCAACCGGACCGGAACGTGGGCGTACAGGTCCAGGACTCCCGGGCTGATCGCGCCCATCTGTAGAGGAAGCGCGAAGACCGCGCGGGCCCCGGCTTCCAGGGCCGCCTCGGCGAACACCGCCCAGCGGTCCTGAAGGTCACGGGTGAGCAGATCGGGTGTCAGGACGGCCTGGCCGTGCAGGAAGGCGTCCACGCAAGGCCCCTCGCCCAGCGTGAGCTGGAGCTCTTCCAGCTGCTCGCTGACGGCATCGGTGCTGCACAGCGGGTGGCTCGGCGCGGACCTGGACATCGCCGACAGCCCGGCCCCGCCGACCGGCAGCGCGGCCACGGCCGCGGTGCACACGTCCACCACGCCGACCCGGGCACCACGCCGGGCCGCCTGCTCGGCCACCAGCATCCGAATGCGGGCCGACCGGCTCTCAGCGCCCACCCGGGCCACCGTCTCCCGGCATCGCGGCAAGACCCACCGGCGTCACCGTGGCGCGTTCCGCCAGGGGAAACACCAGCGCGCGGAACGTGGTGACGCCGAGTGGCCTGCGAAGCTCTCCGACATCCAGCCATCCCCAGGAGCGGAGCGCGGAGCGAGTCGGGTGATCGGCCCCGTCCACCAGGGTGGCACCGAGCGACGCCTGGTGGTCGGTCAACAGTCGCTCCTGCACACGACGGGCGACCTCCCGGTCCTGCGGGTGCGGGCGGATCAGGATGTCGCCGAACGCGAAGGCCCTGCCGGACACCGTGAGATACCCGACGCTGCGCGGCAATACTCCGTCGAAGCCGAGCCACCACGAGCCGTCGCCGCGCACCGGGAATCCGAAGGCGCATCCGATCAGGCCGTCCGACTCGGCTATCACCATGGCGAATCCCGGCCGGCCCAGGTCCGCGGTGAGACGGTTCAGGAAGTCCTGGCGGCCGGGACGGCGGTACGCGTCACCCGTCGCCGGCACGCGGGACTCCACATACAACCCCGCCAGATCATCGCGCAGGTCCCCCACCAGCCGACGGTTCAGCCGGCGCAGTCGCACCGGAGCCGCGCCGCAGGCCTCGCCGTTCCCCGGCTTCCGTGACTGTCCCCGCCCGGGTCCGGGCGTCATCGCGCATCGCCCGGGAGAACAGGAGCAGGCGGGACGGCCCTGTGCGGCGGGGCTGGAGCCGGCACAGCCAGGGCGTCGCCGGAAGGAGGTAGCGGGTCGTACGGAGGACCGAGGAGCAGGAACCCGCAACCGGTGAGGCCGGCTACAAGGACGAGCATCGGCGATGGGTGGTGCAGTCGCAGGGTCCCGCCCGCCACAGTGGTCTGCCGCGCAGCGTGCAGGAAGGCGCTGAGGCCGGTGCAGTCACAGAAACTGACCAGGGTGAGGTCGATGTCGATGGCGCGGATGCCGTCCCGCAAGCACTGATCCACGGATGCGCGCACCAACGGTGCGGATTCGAAGTCGATCTCACCGGCCAGGGTGATCAGCGCACTATTCCTTCGGCCAGGGCGATACACGATGAGCTGTGGAAGGGACATGACGCCTCGGTTCGGAAGACCATCCGGCAGCGGGCCAGGTGGTGCCGGATATCCGGCACGGCCTGGCGCGCTCCAGATGGGGGCGTACGTTCGGCGGAGTCGGAGCGAAGGCAGGTCCGACCGCCTGTGCGATAAGACAGAGGAGCACCCGGTTCCCTCCTGGAATGCGCCGGGTGCCGGACTACGAGTCCACTCCCCGCGCCATCTGTGTCGAGCAACGACAAGCCGCCGGGGTCTGGGACGTCCGTACAACAGCATAGTCCCGGGCGCGGTCCGGTGGGGTCCGCTGAGCCGCCTGGTCCCCGCGCCTGGGCCGTGGCCGCGATGTGGACGGCGTACGCAGGCATGTCCGACGCGTAGTGCGGTACTGGGCAAGCGGCGCGAAACGCGGCGGCCGACGGCCGCCGGGCACGTCACTCCGTGCACCACCCGAGGAGGTGGCTTCACATGACAGAGCCGAACGGTTCGACCCTGCCCGAACCCGGCCCGGGGGAGCCTCATGCCGACCTGGGCACGACACTGCACGCCTCCGCACGCCCCCGGCTCCAGGACCCGGCCGAGACCCGCGGCCGGACGACCATCGCCGACGGGGTGGTGGAGAAGATCGCCGGCATCGCCGCCCGCGAGGTCCCGGGAATCCACGCGCTGGGCGGTGGATTCACCCGCACCATGGGCGCGATGCGCGACCGGGTCCCGGGTGGACATCCGAGCGCGGGGCGTGGCGTCAAGGTCGAGGTCGGTGAGAAGCAGACCGCCATCGATCTCCAGGTCGTCGTCGCATACGGGGTGAGCATCACCGACCTCGCCGCAGAGGTCCGTGAGAACGTGATCGCGGCGGTGGAACGGATGACGGGCCTGGAGGTCGTCGAGGTGAACATCGCGGTCAACGACGTGCACCTGCCGGACGAGGACATGCAGGAGATGCCCGAGGACCGGGTGCATTAGCGCCTTGCCCCGGGCAGCCCGGGCGCTGCTGCCCGGGGCAGTCTCCAGATGCTGTCGGACGGTCGGTTCCCGGCGACCCGAGTCGTCGGACCCGGGACACGTCGAACGGACGCGGTCGGCTCAGCACGACGGGGCTGGGGGCTGTGGGTGGCGGTTCAGCGCCGTCCGCATGTCACGGACAGTCAATGCCGCGCGCAGGTTCCGGTACGTGGACATCGCAGGGGCGGACCCCGGGCGACCCGTCCCGCATGGGTGCCCTGCGCGGTTGCGCGTCGGCGGAAGGGGGCCTGCGCCGGGGTGTCTGCGGGATGCCGCGGAGCGTCGCGACCACGCCTCTGGTGCCGTCCGGGTCGAAACGGACGGCAGCCATCGAAGATGCCGGGCCCGGTGAACACGGCAGCCCTCCCGTCCGAGTGCGGTCAGCGGCGCGCAAGTTGTCGTTCTCCGGCCGCACCGGGCTGGTAGGGCAGTCCGTAGTGCTTGAAGACCGCTTCCTCCTGCTCGGCGGGAAGCACGTCGTCGGTACCGATCGAAGGAGCCTGCTTCACCAGCGTTCTGACATAGCCGACCTTCAGATAGCCCGGCCCGACGATCGCGTCCTCAAGGGGGACGAAGACCAGACGGTGCCGGGTGGGCAGTCCAATCCGTACCGTGGCCATGGCCGGCTCGTCGGTGGTGGTGTCCACATAGACCGCCTCCAGGACACCGATCTTGTGCGACTCGGGGTCGACGACATCGCGGTTGCGCCATTCCCGGAGGTCGGCCGCGTGGATCATGGTCTCTCCCTATCTGGACGACTCGTCGGCCGATGAGCAGTCGCGCCCTCGGTCCTCCGCGCCGAACCGCCGCAGTGCACGCCGCAGCGCACGCTGCATCCGCTCCGGCAGCGGCTTGCCCTCCCAGGCGGCGACCACGGCCGCGGCCACCTCCGGAAGTCTGGTGTCGCACTGCCGCGAGACGTCGACCAGCAGGTTCCTGGCCGCCCCGCGGCCGCAGGGGGTCAGCACCATCACCATTCCGCGGGCCTGGTCGATGACCGCACGGCCGGCCAGCGCCCGCCGCAGCTGATCGTTCTCGGCGCGCAGTGCGACGAGGTCCTGCCCCGCCGACGCGTTCCCCCACGTGGCCTCGGCCCGCAGTTTCCACCAGTCCTCTTGGAGCACGGTTGTGCGTTGCATGGCATGTACCTCTTCACGAGTTCGACGTCTCCGGTCTGGCCGGAGCCGTCCCGGACCGTGGCTGCCTGCCCACTCCCGGGGTCACCTCTGGTGGTCATGGTCCCGACGGTCCTCGCGCCGCCGGCGCGCCCAGTTCTGGCGGGTGTAGCGGCGGTCCCAGCGGTCCTGGCGATCTCGGCGCTCCCGGTAGTCCCGGTAGTCCCGGGGCTGCCGATAGTCCCCGAGATCGGAACCACCACGGCTTCGGCCTCCGCCACGATCGCGGCCGTGGAGGGTCGCGCCGTAGACCAGCACCGCCGCCGCCACCCACCAGATGGGGTGCAGGAAGCCGAAGCCGAAGAGAACGGCGATGAGGACGAGGAGCAGGAGGAACACGGTGGGCCTCCCCGGGAGCAGAACACGGCATCGATACCGGGGACCGGGGCCTCACCCACAGCGTAGTCCTGCCCGACGGATGCGGATACCGTGCGACGTCAGCGCGTCCTGTCCGGCACGGATGGCTGCTTGACACCTGTCGGGAATCTGCGGCGAGGGCTAGCGTGCGACATGCCGCCCCGGCCCCCGGCAGCGTCGCACCGCCAACGCGCTCCCCAGGGGGCGCACCCTGCGCATCGGTGTCGGAACCCGCCGCGTCACGAGCCCGGCCGTTCCTGCACACGCCCGTCGTCACGAGAACCCGGCGAAGCCCCGATGCGCCTCAAGCGGGCAACGATCTGCCGCCCGCCGCGTCGCACGCATCCCCTATCAGGCGGTACACATGTACGCGCTGATCGTTCCCGCTTCGACCCCCTTCGTCCTGCTCATCGTGGTGATGGCCCTTTCGTGGTGGGAGGACCACATCCTGCCGCCGCCGACCGAGCCGGCCGAATCACCCTCCGAGGCTCCGCTCACCCCGGCGGCCCCGGCGCAGCCCCCAGAACTCGCCCGTGTCGACACCGCGTCGACAGCGCCGGCTGCCGGGCATTGACTGACAACACGGCGTAGGGCCATGCCACTCCGGAACATCGGAGCGCGGCATTCCGCCTTCCCACCGATCCCGGACCCCGCGGAAATCAGGGAAATCCCCGCGATCCGGAGGCCCGGCAATGATCTGGATTCTTCTCGACGGCACCAGCTTCCCCACCGCCGCCCACCTGGCCTCCTACGCCGGCCTCGCACCAACGACCAGATCGTCGGGAACCTCGATCCACGGCGAACACGCGCCCAGAGGCGGAACCGGCAGCTCGAACGCGCCGGGTTCCTCTCCGCGTTCGCCGCCCTGCACGATCCCGCCTCCCGCACCCACTACGACCGATGCCGGGCCCGCGGAAAGAGCCACACTCAGGCACTTCTCCGCCTGGCCGGCCAGCGGTTCAACGTGCTGTTCGCGATGTTCCGCGACGGCACCCTTCTACGAACCCAGAACCCCACACCTCGCTTGACGAACGACATAGAGGCACCTCCGGTAGGTCCCCAGGCGCTCGAAGCCGCCGAGAAGATCGCCGTTGAATCAGCCCCCTGAATTCGTCACGAGCGCAACCAATCCGCCTGGTCTGCGGGAACGGATTACGTCCGGACATGTCCCGACGGTGGAGGCCCTCGGTGAAAGAAGCTGTGCATATCGTCAGAAACCCCTCGAAGGGGCCTGACCTTCAGGAACTCGTGGGGCGGGTGGCTCTGGGGGACGAGGATGCGTTCGCCCATGTGTACGACATCGTCGCGGGCCCGGTGCTGGGTGTCGTGCGGGCCGTGCTGCGGGATCACGCCCAGTCCGAGGAGGTGGCGCAGGAGGTTCTCGTGGAGGTCTGGCGGACGGCTCCCCGCTACCGGCCGGACCGCGGGACCGCGGTGAACTGGATCCTCACGCTGGCGCACCGCCGGGCGGTGGACCGGGTGCGATCCGTGGACGCCGCGATGGCCCGGGACCACAAGGCCGCCCTGCTCGACAGGGTGCCGGAGTACGACGAGGTGGCCGAGCATGTCGAGGCGCGGCTGGAGCGGGAGCAGGTGCGGCGCTGTCTGCGCACCCTGACCGATCTCCAGCGCCAGTCCGTCACCCTCGCCTACTACCGGGGCCTGACCTACCGCGAGGTGGCCGAGGCGCTGGGGCTCCCGCTGGGGACCGTGAAGACCCGACTGCGCGACGGGCTGATCCGGCTGCGCGACTGCCTGGGGGTGACCGCGTGACCACCATCGACCTGCACCGGCTGACCGGCGCCTACGCCCTGCACGCCCTGTCCGACGAGGAGAGCGTCTCCTTCGAACGTCACCTCGCGGGCTGCGAGCCCTGCGCGCAGGAGACGGCCGAGCTGAGCGCGACCGCGGCCCGGCTGGGACTGGCCGTCGCCGCGCCCGTCCCCCCGGCACTGCGCGAGCACGTGCTGCGCCGGATCACCACCGTCCGCCAGGAGACGCCCGGCACGACCGTCCGGGTCTCTCCGGTGCGTACCCGGCTGAGGGCCCGGCTGCTGTCCCGGTGGGCGCTCGCCGCCTGTCTCGCCGCGGCCGCGGCGCTCGGCGGGACGACCGTGTGGCAGCACCAGCAGGCCGCGGACGCCCGCGCCGAGGCACGTCAGGCGTCCCGGAGTGCCGACGAGATCGCCGCCGTGCTCGCGGCGCCGGACGCCCGGACGCGGGCCGCCGATCTGGCCGCGGGTGCCACCGGCACGGTCGTCGTCTCCCAGAGCAGGGACAAGGCCGTGTTCGTCGTCTCGGGCATGGCCCGGCCGCCCCGCGGAAAGGTGTACGAGCTCTGGTTCGACGACGCGGGGACCATGCGGTCCGCCGGGCTGATGGACCCCGACCGCGGCGACCAGACCGTTCTGATGCGGGGCGACGTCGACGGGGCGTCGGGCATGGGCATCACCGTCGAACCCGCCGGCGGCTCGAAACACCCCACGTCCACGCCGATCGCCCTGATGGCCTTCCCCGGCTGAGCGCCGACGGCCCGCCCTGCCGGGACCCACGCGGATCGGCAGGCCGGCCGGCCTCAGAGGAGACCCGTGACCGTCACGGTGACCCGGGGCCGGGGCTCGCCGGGGGTCAGGACGCCCAGCCGGTGTCCGACGGCGTCGCGGACTCCGCGGGCGACGTCCACGGTCCGCGCCCGCCGGAGCGCCACGACGTGGATCTCGACGTGCCAGGGTCCCTCGCCGTCCGGCCGGGTCAGGCGCACCCCGGCGGCGGTCCCGGCCGCGGTCCCGGCCGCGGTCCCGCCGACCTGTGGCACGGCCCGCGGCAGCGCAGAACGCAACCGGTCGGCCAGGCCGGGCCGGAGGAAGGCCACACCTGGCACTTCCGTCACGGCCGCGGCGACTCCGGCGACGAGAGCGCCGTTCACGGCCTTCGTGGGAGGGCTCTTCGAGGTAGCGGCCTTCGTGGGAGGTCTCTTCGAGGTAGCGGTCTTCGCGGGAGGGATCTTCGAGTTCGGGGTATCCGAGGTGTGGTCGGTCATGGCGTACGCCCTTCCCGGTCGTCGTCGGCCGTCGGGGGGAGAAGGTCGGTGACCCTGATGTGCACGGCTGCCGTGGCCATGCCCAGGGCGCGGTCGGCCACCTCACGTACCTGTTCCCGCACCCGTTCGGTGAGGTCGGGCAGCGGGACGCCGACCGGGGCATGGATGTCGAGGCGGACCTCGACCGTGCCGTCCTCGCGGACGTCGAGGAGACGGCAGGAGCCGGCACGGACGCCCGGGACCGTCTCCGCCGCGGAGCGCAGGGTCCTGGCCGCGACGGCTTCCATGATCCACAGGTCCTCGGCGGGTTCGCCGAGCGGCAGCGGGCGGCCCGGACGCAGTTCGAGGCGGACGACGTCCATGATCCGTCGGGTCAGCGGCTCGGTGTCGTAGGAGTCGGCGGCCGCCGTCTCCGTGCGCAACCCCTTTACCGCGGACTCCAGTTCGTCGAGCCCGCGCACCGCCTCCCGGCAATGCGGGCAGTTTCGCGGGTGGGCGTCGCCCGCCTCTCCCTCCCGGGACCGGTCGTCGCGGGCCCGGTCCTCCCAGTCGGCCCAGGCTCGGGACAGCAGGCGCCCGCAGGGCAGGAGTACGTCGTCGTCCTCGTGGGCGGACGTGCCGTGCGGCGGGTCGATCGGGTCGGTCATCGCCAGGCCCCCAGTGCTTGTGTCAGACAACGGCGTGCACGGAAGACGCGGGCGCGGACGGCGTCCTGGCTGATGCCCACCGCTTCCGCGACGAACTCGTAGGACCGTCCGTCCAGTTCCCGAAGCACCCAGCAGGCGCGCTGTTCGGCGGAGAGCAGGTCGAGCGCCTCGCGCAGTTCGCGCACCGCGTCCCGGCCCTCGGTGATCCGGGCCGGTGACGTGCTGTGCTCGGCCGCGGCCACGTCCCCGACCGCCTCCAGCGGGGCCGTGGGCCGGCGCGAACGCAGCACGTTCAGGCACCGGTTGGTGACGATCCGGTACATCCACGTACCGAAGGAGGACCGCCCCTGGAACTCGGGCAGCCTCCGCCAGGCGCTGAGGAAGGCGTCCTGGACGGCGTCCTCCGCCTCGGTCCGGGTGCCGAGCAGCCGGGTGGCGAGCTGGATGAGCGCCGGCGCGTGGCGTTGCACGAGCACGGCGAACGCGTCCTCGTCCCCCTCCGCGGCACGGACCACCAGCAGGGCGTCGTCCGTGTCGGGCCGGGTGTCGGGTGGTGCACCCACCACTGGGTCGCTCCTCTCATCCGGTCTCCCGGAAGCCGGTCTTCCAGTGGTTGGACACCGCCGCGCGACCGCTGTGACGCGGGACTTCGGGCCGTGAAAGAGAAAGACCTTTTTAAAGGGGATCCGTAGCCGGAGCGGGCGCGGATTGGTGGGAAAAGAAACTTCATCCGATCGTGGCTGCCACCAATCCGACGGCATTTCAGGACCGGATTCCCCACGTGACCGAGAACGAGAAGAAATCGCGCCGACTGCGGCTGCCGCTGGGCGCGCTCAGCGGTCTGCTGGCCGGCTGTACCGCGCTCGCGGTCGCCGAGGCCTGCGCGGGGGCGGTCCGCCCCCAGTCCGGTCCCGTCGTCGCGGTCGGCGGCGCCGCGATCGACGCCACGCCCGCGGCGGTGAAGGACTGGGCGATCCGGAATTTCGGCACCGACGACAAACTGGTTCTCCAGCTGGGAATTCTCGCGGTTCTCGGTCTCTTCGCGGTGTTCCTCGGAATTGCCGGACTGCGGTTCCGCCGTACCGCCGCGGCCGGTGTGCTGCTGTTCGGTGCCGTGGGGGCGCTCGCGGCGACACGGCGGCCCGACTCGGTCGGCCTGACGGACGCGGTGCCCTCGGTGGCCGGGGCGGTCGCCGGGGCCGTACTCCTGTACGTGCTCCTGGGCTTCCTCGCACCCCGCTCGGAGCCCGATGCGCCTCCGCCGGGCACTACCGGTGGGGACTGGGACCGCCGGGGCTTCGTGATCGCGGCGAGCACCGCTGCCGTGGCCTCGGCGGGGGCCGGTCTGCTGGGCCGGACCCTGGCGGGTGCCGCCGGCCGGGGTGCGGTCGCCTCCCGCCGGGACGCGGTGCTCCCCGCTCCGGCATCCCCAGCCCGGGCCGTACCGAAGGGTGCCGGGCCGCGGGTCTCCGGACTCAGCCCGTTCGTCACGCCCAACGCGGACTTCTACCGTGTCGACACCGCCCTGGTCGTGCCCCGGGTGGACGCGACGACCTGGCGGCTACGCGTCCACGGCAAGGGCGTCACGCGCCCGGTCACCTTCTCCTACGACGATCTGCTGCGCCGTCCTCTGGTCGAGCGGGACATCACGCTGACCTGCGTCTCCAATGAGGTCGGCGGCCCGTACGTCGGCAACGCCCGCTGGATCGGCGTACGCCTGGCCGATCTGCTCGCCGAGTGCGGGGTGCGGCCGCCGTCGAAAGGCGGCCCGGCCGACCAGCTGGTCGCGCGTTCCGTGGACGGCATGACGATCGGCAGCCCGGTCGAGGACGTGATGGACGGCCGTGACGCCCTGCTCGCGCTCGGCATGAACGGCGAACCGCTGCCCTTCGCGCACGGCTTCCCGGTTCGCATGGTGGTGCCCGGCCTGTACGGCTTCGTGTCCGCCTGCAAGTGGATCGAGGACATCGAGCTCACCACCTTCGACGCCTACGACCCCTACTGGGTCAAGCGCGGCTGGGCCCGGAAGGCGCCCATCAAGACGCAGTCCCGCATCGACACGCCCAAGCCCTTCGCCCGGCCGGCGGCGGGCACCGTCATGGTCGCCGGTGTCGCCTGGGCCCAGCACCGCGGCATCGACAAGGTCGAGGTCCGCGTGGACGACGGGCCCTGGCAGGAAGCCCGGCTCGCTCCCGAGGACACGACCGACACCTGGCGCCAGTGGACCTTCCCCTGGCAGGCCACCAGGGGCGGCCACACCCTCACCGTCCGGGCCACCGACCGTACCGGCGCGCTCCAGACCGACAGACGCACCCGCACGATCCCCGACGGCGCCGGCGGATGGCACTCCGTGGTCGTGACCGTCGACTGACCCCCAGACCATCTCCTCCCCTTTCCCCGAGAAGGCAGCATCCGCTGCCGTCACCTACAGGAGAAACATCGTGAACACCCGTATCCGTCGTATCGCCGTGACCGTGGCCGCCGCGGCCGTCCTGCCGCTCGCGCTGAGCGCCTGCTCCGACAACAGCAGCGACTCCACCAAGGCCGACTCCTCCGCCAAGGCGTCCACCGAGGCGTCCGCCTCCGCCTCGGACGACTCCATGGCCGGCTCCGGCAGCACCGCCTCCGCGGACCAGCCCTTCGGCCCGGCCTGTTCGGCGGTGCCCACCAGCGGTGCCGGTTCCTTCGACGGCATGGCCCAGGACCCGGTCGCCACCGCCGCCTCCAACAACCCGGCGCTGTCCACGCTGGTGGCCGCGGTGAAGAAGGCCGGGCTGGTCGACACCCTCAACAACGCCCAGAACATCACCGTGTTCGCGCCGACCAACGACGCCTTCGCGAAGATCCCCAAGGCCACCCTGGACAAGGTCCTCAACGACAAGGCCCAGCTCACGAAGATCCTCACCTACCACGTCGTCGGCCAGAAGCTCACCCCCAAGGACCTGGAGAACGGCTCCTTCGACACGCTGGAGAAGTCGAAGCTCACCACCTCCGGCTCCGGTGAGTCCTACACCGTCAACGACTCCGCGAAGGTCGTCTGCGGCAACGTCAAGACCGCCAACGCCAACGTCTACATCATCGACAGCGTCCTCATGCCCACCAGCTGACGGGGCGTCATCGGTGGGGTGTCACACCTGTGGCACCCCACCGACGCGTTTGCGGACCCGCGTCACAACCGCGCCCGGGCCGGGTCGAAAGAAGTGAGAGCCCATCGAGAACCGAGCGAGAGGAACCCGCGATGACCACGCAGACCACGCCCGTCGCCCAGGACCTGCCCACCCCGCAGACCGCCCCCGCCCGCAAGGACCCGCAGACCGGCAGGGCGCCCCGCACCACGGCCGTGTCCGGCGGCGCGACCGGGGCCGACCAGCCCGCGCCCGACCGGGGCCGGACGTCGATCGCCGACGTCGTCGTCGTGAAGGTGGCGGGCATCGCGGCCCGGGAGATCCCGGGCGTGCACGACATGGGCGGCGGCCTCTCCCGCACCATCGGCGCCGTACGCGACCGGGTGCCCGGTGGCCGCGCCAACGTCGGACGCGGCGTCAAGGTCGAGGTGGGTGAACGGCAGACGGCCGTCGACCTGGACCTGGTCGTCGAGTACGGCGTCTCCGTCATGGACGTGGCCCGGGACGTCCGGGAGAACGTGATCGACGCGGTGGAGCGGATCACCGGCCTGGAGGTGGTCGAGGTCAACATCACCGTGAACGACGTCCACCTGCCCGACGAGGACGAGTCCGAGAACAGCACCGGCTCCCGCGTGGAGTGACGGCGCGGGGGCACCGGAGCAGACGGGGTTCGACACGGGGTGAGAGGCAGAGGGACGTGAACACACCAGTGGTGGGAATGGCCGCGGGCATGGCGTTGGCGTTCGCCGGGTTCTTCGGCGGGTTCGGCGCCTTCCTGCTCGTGGCCGCGCTCGGCGGCCTGGGCTGGGCCCTGGGCCGGTGGATCGAGGGCGGCGGCAGCGTCCGGGACGTACGGGGCGCGTTCGAGCGGAGCCGCCGATGACCGCCGCGGCCGAGCGGGGCACCACCACCGTCTCCGAGCGCGCGGTCCGCAGGATCGCCGGGCGGGCCGCCGCCGAGTCCCTGCCGCACGGGGACGGCGTCCGGGCCACCGGGAGCACGGCCTCCGTGCACGGCAGGAGGGCGGAGCTGTCCCTCGCCGTGACACTGCCCTACCCGGCGCCCCTCGCCGACACCGTGCGGGACGTCCGGCGCCATGTGGTCGAGCGGACCGGACAGTTGACGGGACTCGACGTGGCGGCCACCCGGTTCGCGGTCACCTCCCTCAGCGTGCCCCGGGTGCCGGTCCCCCCGGCCCCGGAGCACGACGGGGTCCGTACGCCCCGCCGTTGGTGGTCCCAGCGCCGGGTGCCGGTGGCCCTGCTCTCCGCGGTGGCCGCCGTCTGCTGGGGCGCGCTTGCCCTCGACCTGGTCCGGGTGCACACCGCGCACCGGGCGGCGGCCGCCTGGCGCAGGTCCGCGCTGCACTGGCTGTCCGGTCACGCGCCCGGCGACCCGGCCGTCGTCGCCGCCGGGGCGGCGGTCGCCCTGCTGGGCGTCTGGCTGATCCTGCTCGCCGTGACGCCCGGCCGTCGCCGTCGGTCCACGCTGCGGGTCCCCGCGGCCCGGGTGGCCGCGGCGGTGGACCGCTCCGCTGTGGAGTCCCTGGTCCGCGACGCGGTGGGGGACGTGGCGGGGGTCGGCGCGGTGCGGGTGCGGGCACGGACGGGCCGCGTGACCGTGCGGGCCGGGCTCTGCTTCGGCGATCGCGCGGCCGCCCGGGACGCCGTCACGTCCGCGGCCCGAGCCGCCCTGACCGGGTGCGGACTGCGCCGGACGCCCCGGCTGCGGGTGAGGGTCGTCCCCGAACCGGTCTGGCGCCCCCCGCTCGGTGCGGGGCAGGAGGCGTCGGAACCCGTCGCCGCCACGTCCGGCCACCCGGAAGGTGACCGGTGATGGCACGCACCCGTACGACCGTCAACCGAGCCGTCCTCGGCGGCTCCGGGCTCGTCCTGCTCCTCGTGGGCGCGTGGCTCGCCCTCGCGCACCGGGCGCCGTCCTGGTGGCCGGCCGAGGACACCGGCGCCCTGTGGCCGACCCGGACCCGCCTGGCACGGCTGCGCGCCGAGGACTGGTGGACCCCCGCCGTCCTGGCCACGGCGATCCTCCTGACCGCGCTCCTCGCATACGTGTGCCTCGCACAGCTGCGTCCGGGCCCAGCCCGGCACCTGGCCCTGCCCTCCCCCGGCGGCACGGTCCGCCCCCGGGCCCTCGCCGGGGCACTGACCGCCCGCGCCGCCGCGGTCCCCGGGGTCGCCCGCGCCCGGGCCCGCGTCCTGCCCCGCCGCCGGCAGCGTCTGGACGTCGGCCTGCGGGTCTGGCTGGACCCGGGCACTCCCCCGGACGCCGTACTGCCCTCGCTGCACGCCGTGACCGCCGAGGCAGAGCGGGCGACCGCGCCGTACACCGCGTACACCCGGATCCGGCTGAGCACGCCCTCGCCCCGGAGGTCCCGTGTCCGCTGAAGCGTGGGCCGGTCGGCTGCGCCGGATCGGCCGGATGCCGCGCCCGCCCGCCGACTGGTGGCCCGCGCTGCGCCGCACCCCGGTCTCGCTGTGGGACGACGACATCTCGGACTACGCGGCGGCCCTGACGTACTACGCGATCCTGGCGGTGCTGCCCGCGATGCTGGTCACCGTGCTGGCGTTCGGCATGATCAGCCCGGACACCGCCGAGGAGTTCGTCACCCATGTGACGGCCTACGCGCCCGCCGACTCCGGGGCCTCGCTGCACGCCGTGCTCAGCCGGGTGCTCGGCGCCGACCGGACGGCGTGGCCGCTGCTCGCGGCGGGATCGGCCAGTGCCCTGTGGTCCGCCTCCAGCTACCTCGCCGTCTTCCGCCGCGCCCTGCACCGCATGCACCGGGTCGAGGACCGGCGCTCGCCCTGGCGCAAGGCGCACCGGATCCTGCTCACCGCGCTCGGGCTGCTCGGCCTGCTGCTGGTGGGCTCGCTCACCCTGCTGCTGACGGGGCCGCTCGCGGAGGCCGTCGGCCGGACCCTCGGCCTGGACACCACGGCGGCCTGGGCGTGGCGCCTGCTGCGCTGGCCGGTGCTGCTGTGCCTGGTCGCCCTGCTGGTCGTGATCCTCTTCCACACCGGCCCCACCGCGGCCCGCCGACGTGAGCGCAGTCTGCCCGGCGGGGCGCTGGCGGCCGCCCTGTGGCTGACGGTCTCCGCCGGCTTCTCGGTGTACGCCGGCACGCTGGGCGCCTACAGCAGGCTGTACGGCTCCCTCGCCGGTGTCGTCGTCTTCCTGGTGTGGCTGTGGCTGTCGAACCTCGCCCTGCTCACGGGCGCCCAGTTCGGCGCCGAACTCGCACCGCGTGCTCTGAGCACCGCTCGGAGCACTGCTCAGAGCACCGGGAAGTCGCCGGTCCCGTAGCACTCCTGGGGCAGCGGGTCCGGTACGGCCCCGGGGTCCAGGAGGTGGGCGACGACGGCCGCGGTGGTGCGGTGCCAGAGGCGGTGGCGGCGCAGCATCGCGTGGTCGCCGCCGGCGATGACGGCCATCCCGGCCCGCGCGGGGGTGGCCTGGGCGCGGTGGACGCAGTCGGCCGTGGCGGCGGGCGAGGTGACGCGGTCCCGTCCGCCGTGCAGGGCGACGATCCGCCGGCCCGCCGTCTGGGCCACCGGCTCGCCCGTGGGCCACCACGGCGCGAGGGCGCACACGCCGGTGACCTGGGGGTGTCCGGCGGCGTGCAGGGCGGCCCGGCCGCCCATGGAGTGGCCGAGCAGCACGGTGGGCACGGGGCCGGCCAGGGCGGTGAGCTCGTCCAGGGCCCGCAGGGTGTCCCGCCCGGCGTCGGCGCGGGTGCCGTTCCAGCCGCGCAGGCGGTAGCGGACCCGGGCGACCAGGACGTCCTGGTGGGGCAGGGCGGCGGTCACCGCGCGCAGGATCGGGTCCATCCGCAGGGCGGCGAGCTGCCGGGGGTGGGTGGGGCGCTCGCTCGTCTCCTGTCCACCGTGCAGGACGAGGACGGCGGCCCGGGGCCGGGGCGGACACCGTCGGGGCAGCAGGGCGGGCGTGGTCCGGGCAGAGGTGTCGAGGTCGTCCTGCGGCACGATCAGAGGCTCCTTGTCGCCGTGGGTCGCACGGGTGCATCCTGCCCCGCCCGGGCGGTCACCGTCGCCCCCGTCCCGCGGCCCGCTTCGGGGGCCGGGGGAAGAAGCCGCTGGTGCGGGTCCGGTACTCGGCGTAGCCGGGCCGGTCGGCCATGTGCCGTTCGAGCAGCCGCTTTCCGCTGCCCCGGGTCAGCAGCAGGCTCATCACCACCGGCGACACCACGGTCGCGGCGGCCGCCGCCGGCGCGTCGCAGACCAGCAGGAACAGGCCCCACCAGACGCAGAAGTCGCCGAAGTAGTTGGGGTGCCGGGTCCACGCCCACAGCCCCCGGTCCATGATCCGGCCGCGCTGGGCGGGATCGGCCTTGAACCGGGCGAGCTGGGCGTCGCCGACCGCCTCGAAGCACACCCCGACCGCCCACAGCGCGACACCGGCCCAGGCCAGGAGCGAGGGCCGGCCGGGCACGTACTGCGCCGCCTGCACCGGCAGGGACACCAGCCACACGAGGGCGCCCTGGAGCAGGTAGACCATGCGCAGGGCGTAGGCGTTCCGGTTGCCGGGCGCCTTCGCGAGCATCGCCTCGTAGCGCGGGTCCTCGCCGTGGCCCCGGCCCCGCCGGGCGATGTGCACCGCGAGGCGCAGCCCCCAGGCCGCCGTCAGCCCGGTCGCCAGCAGCCGTCGTACGGGATCGCCGTGCCCGGCGGAGACGGCGAGGGTCGTGAGGGCCACGGCGGTGAAGCCGATCCCCCAGGCCACGTCGACGATCCGGTGCACGCCCAGCCGCACGGCGACCGCGAAGGTGACGAGCATGACCGCCAGGGCCGCCGCGGCCGCCCAGGCCAGGCCGGTGGCGAAGGCGCTCCACGGGAAGCCGTTCACAGGTCCGCGTACCAAGCGCTGGAGCCGGCCTCCATACCGGACGCGCCGCCGGGTCCGGGCCGTACGGCGAGGATCTGGTCGACGCCCATCCGGCCCTCCTCGAAGGCCAGTGCCCCGCCGGCCAGGTAGAGCCGCCAGACCCGTGCGGTCTCCGCACCGGCCAGCCGTACGAACGCGTCCCAGCGCTCCTCCAGGGTGCGGTGCCAGGCGGCGATCGTGCGGACGTAGTGCTCGCGCAGCGACTCCGTGTGCCGTACCTCCAGACCGCCCTCCTCCAGCAGGGCCACGGTCTCGCCGAGGGGCCGCATGTGCATGTCGGGGGCGATGTACGCCTCGATGAACGCCCCGCCGCCGGGGGCGCCCGGACCCCGTGACATCTGCTGCACCAGCACGCGGCCGCGGGGCCGGACGAGCCGGTGCAGGGCGGCCGCGAAGGCGGGGTACTCGGCGTCGCCGACGTGCTCGCCCATCTCGATGGTGGAGACGGCGTCGTACCCGCGGCCCCGGATGTCCCGGTAGTCCTGGCAGAGCACCTCCACCCGCTCGGTCAGCCCGCGCTCGCGCACCTGCTCGCGCACGTACGCCGCCTGCTCCCGGGCCAGTGTGACGGCGGTGACCCGGACTCCGTGCCGCTGCGCCGCGTGCAGGGTGAGCGAGCCCCAGCCGCAGCCGATGTCCAGCAGCCGGGCGCCTGGCTCCAGGGCCAGCTTGCGGCAGATCAGCTCCAGTTTGGCCCGCTGGGCGTCGACAGCGGTGAACCCCGGCTCGTCGCTCACCCAGTAGCCGCAGGAGTAGGCCATGGTCTCGTCGAGGAGGAGGCCGTAGAACTCGTTGGACAGGTCGTAGTGGTGGCTGATCGCGGCCCGGTCGCGGGCCCGGCTGTGCAGGCCGCCGCGGAGGCGGGCCTGGGAGGCGGGCGCGGGCGGCGGGGGCCCCACGACACCGAGGCGTACGGCGGTGACGAGGGCTCGGGCCCGGTCGGCGGACGTCAGCCGGGGCGGGCGCAGGCCCCGCTCCCGCTGGGCCGCCCACATCGTCCGCAGGCCCTCGGCGAGGTCGCCCTCGGCGTCGAGCTCACCGGTGACGTACGCCTGTGCGAGGCCCAGTTCACCGGGCTGCCACAGCAGTCGGCGCAGCGCGCGGCGGGAGCGCAGGACCACTACGGGTGCGTCGGCCGGTCCGGCCTCGCTGCCGTCCCAGGCGCGCAGCCGCAGCGGCAGGGGGCCGCCGAGCGCGTCCTCGACGAGGGCGGTGAGCAGAGGGGCGGCACCGGGCCGGGCGAGGGTGCTCATCGGGCGGGGTTCTCCTTGCTGAACAGGTACTGCTGGACGTCGAGGTAGCCGGAGCGGAATCCGGCCTCGGAGTAGGCCAGGTAGAAGGTCCACAGACGGCGGAAGGTCTCGTCGAAGCCGAGGGCGGCGACCTCGTCGGCGCGTTCGGTGAACCGCTCCCGCCACAGGCGCAGGGTCTCGGCGTAGTGGGCGCCGAAGGCGTCGCGGCGGGCGAGGCGCAGCGCGGTGTGGTCGCGGGCGGTCTGCTCGATCGCCTCGGTGGACGGGATGAGGCCGCCGGGGAAGACGTACTTGTGGATCCAGGTGAAGGTGTCCCGGGAGGCGAGCATCCGCTCGTGCGGCATGGTGATCGACTGGAGCGCCACCCGGCCGCCCGGGGCGAGCCGGGCGTCGAGCGTGCGGAAGTACACCGGCCAGAACTCGGCGCCGACCGCCTCGATCATCTCCACGCTGACCACGGCGTCGTACTCCCCGGTCGCTTCCCGGTAGTCGCACAGCTCGATCGAGACGCGGTCCTCGAGTCCCGCCGCGCGCACCCGTTCCAGGGCCAGGGAGCGCTGCTCCGCGGAGAGGGTGAGCGAGGTGACCCGGGCGCCCCGGGCGGCGGCCCGCAGCGCCAGCTCGCCCCAGCCGGTGCCGATCTCCAGCAGCCGGGTGCCGGCGCCGACGTCGGCCAGGTCGAGCAGCCGGTCGATCTTGCGGTGCTGGGCGGCGGCCAGGAGGTCCCAGCTCGCCGGGAAGCCACGGAAGACGGCCGATGAGTAGGTGAGGGTGTCGTCGAGGAAGAGGGCGAACAGGTCGTTGGAGAGGTCGTAGTGGCGGCTGATGTTGGCGCGGGAACCGTCCGGGGTGTTGCGCTCCTCGTGCGGGTGTCTGGGGGCCCACAGTCCGCGCAGGCGTTGCAGCGGGGCCGGGATCAGGTCGGCCGCGTGGGCGGCGAGCACGGTGAGGGCGGCGACCAGGTCGGGGGCGTCCCACTCTCCGGCCATGTACGACTCGCCGAAACCGACCAGGCCGCCGGTGCCGATCCGGGCGTGGAAGGCGGCCGGGTCGTGCACGTGGAGGAGCGGGCCGCCGAGACCGATGTCACCGGAGCCGGCGAGGCGGGCGCGCAGGGGAAGTCCGCGCAGGGCCCGGCGGACGAGCACGGCGGTCACGGTGTCCCGGGGCCGGGAGGGGCGGGGCACGGCGACGATGTCGGGCCAGCGGGCCGCGTCGGCCGGCGCGTCGTGGGCGACTGTGGTCATGTGAGGTTCTCCGGGGTGTGCTGCTCGGGTCGGGGCTGGACGGCCAGGCCCCGCAGGTAGAGGCGGATGCCGTGGAAGCGGATGGCCGCCGACACGGCGAGGGTGGACCAGGGGTGGCGCAGCGCCAGGCGCAGCAGGTTCGGGACGGTCACCGCGCGCCGGGTGCCGTGGACGGTGGCCGTGAGGGTGCGGCCGTCCTCCCGGTCCAGGTGCACGGTCAGGTCGAGCCGGGGTCCCGGATGCGGCAGCCGCATGCGGTAGCGGCCGTCCACGGGGAGGAACGGCGAGACGTAGAACTCCTTGTCGGCCAGGGCCGTCCCGCCCTCGTCCGGGTGCAGGAGGTAGGCGTGCCGGCCGCCGTAGGTGTTGTGGACCTCGGCGACCACGCAGCGGGGGGCGCCGTCGGGTCCGTGGCACCAGTAGAGGGTGATCGGGTTGAACACATACCCGAGGACCCGGGCGTGGGTGAGCATCACCACCGGCCCGCCCTCCAGGTCGACGCCGTGCCCGGCGAGGTAGGCGTCGAGGCCCGCGCGCAGGGTGGGCCGGTCGCCGGTGAAGTGGTCGCGGGGGTCGAAGCGCGCCAACGGCCGCAGCGGCAGGGGCAGTCGAGGAGGACGGTCGGGGTCGACGAGCCACAGGTAGGTGCGGTGGCGCAGCAGGTACCGCCACGGAGTGGTCCGCACATGGCGGATCGTGCAGGCGTAGAGGGCCGGTACGGCGTTCACCAGCGCGCTCCCAGCGCGGCGGCGGCCTCGACTCCGGAGCGGCAGCCGTCCTCGTGGAACCCCCAGCCGTGGTAGGCGCCCGCGAACACGCAGACGTCGCCGGCGAGTTCGTGCAGCCGCCGCTGGGCGGCCACCGACTCCGGGGTGTAGACGGGGTGTTCGTAGACCATGCGGGCCAGCACCCGGTCCGGGTCGACGCGGTCCTCGCCGCCGAGGGTGACGACGAACGACTCGGCGGCGTCGAGGCGTTGCAGCCGGTTCATGTCGTAGCTGACCCGGACGCGGTCGGCGCCGGCCGTGCAGGACGGCATGAGGTAGTTCCAGGAGGCGCGGGCGCCGCGGGCGCGGGGCAGCAGCCGGGTGTCGGTGTGCAGGAGGGTGGTGTTGCGCGAGTAGCGGAACGCGCCGAGCACCTCCCGCTCCCGCTCGGTCGGATCGGCGAGCAGGCGCAGTGCCTGGTCCGGGTGGACCGCGATGACCACGGAGTCGTAGGACTCGGTGGTGCCGTCGGCGGCGGTCACCTCGGCGCCGTCGGCGTGGCGGCGCACGGCCCGTACCGGGGTGCCGGTGCGGATCTCGGCGATCTGCTTGGCGATCCGGTCGACGTACGCCCGCGAACCGCCGGTGACCGTGCGCCACACCGGCGAACCGCCGACCGACAGCATTCCGTGGTGCTCCAGGAAGCGGAACAGGTAGGCGGCTGGGTAGCGCTGGGCGGTGACGGCGTCGCAGGACCACACGGCCGACACCACGGGGGTCATGAAATGGGCGCGGAAGTAGGCGGAGAAGCCCTCCCGGTCTAGGAAGCCCCCCAGGGTGAGGTCCTGCTCGTCGCCGTGGGCCAGCAGCCGGCGGGCGGCCCGGTGGAAGGCCGGCACCTCGGCGAGCAGCCGCAGGTAGCTGCCGCTGAGGACGCTGCGGGGCCGGGCGAGGAGTCCGGCGGGGCCGCGGGCGCCGGCGTACTCCAGTCCGCAGCCCTCGCAGCGGACCGACATGCTCATCTCCGACTCCTGCGTGGGGACGCCGAGTTCGTCGAAGAGCCGCAGCAGGTGGGGGTAGGTGCGGCGGTTGTGCACGATGAACCCGGAGTCCACCCGGTGCACCCGCCCGTCGTACGACGACGTCACCTCATGCGTGTGCGCGTGCCCGCCGAGCCGGTCGTCGGCCTCGTAGAGCACGACGTGTCGCGTCCGCCCCAGGATGTACGCGGCGGTCAGCCCCGCCACCCCGGAGCCCACGACGGCCGTCCGCCTCATCCTCTTTCCTCCCGCGCTCGCGATCAGTCCGCGCGTAATCCGGAGCAGGTCGGGGTGCGGATTGGCGGGAGGTGGATCGGGTGGGGAGAAAGTCGAGAGGGGGATCGGGCAGAGAGGGGGGATCGCGTGGAGAGGGGCGTCGCGGGGGCGCGGCCGTCAGGCGGGCTGCCAGGCGGACCGCAGGGCCAGGCGCGCCATCGACACACCGACCTCGTCGACCGGCGGCTCACGAACACCCGGACCGCCCGTGCGGCCGGATCGCGGCTGTACGGGCGGTCGGTGAGGACAGGTCGGTCAGAGGTGCTGTTCCGTCCCCCTGATGCGGTCGTACTCCTCCTGGCGCTCGTCCTTGATGTACGCCGGGATCGGGAAGTCCCACCAGCCGGGGACCCAGGGACCGGCGGCGTCGCGGTCCGTGGGGACCTCGATCACGGCGGGGGCGCCGGACTGGACCGCCTTGCGCAGGGTCGGCTCCAGGGAGTCGGAGTCGTTGACCTTGTACGACTCGATGCCGAAGGCCCGGCCCATGGCCGCGAAGTCGGGGCTGTACGGCGAGCCGTCGGGGTGCGAGAACTCGGTGCCGATGTGGCGCGAGGTCTGCTTGCGCCGGCCGCCGCGGATCGACATGTAGCCCGCGTTGTTCTGGACCACGAAGATCACCGGGGCGCCGGCGGTGACGCTCAGGGCGATCCCATCAGCGCCCGGGCGCCCTGGAGAAGATGGCCGCCCGCGCCCGCGTCTCCCCCGACGCCTTCACCACGGCCCACTGGGCCCACCGCCCGCCCTACGACGCCGGCCGGCACACCGCCTCCGCGTACTGGACCGACGTCCTGCACGCTCTGTCCCGCCCCGCCTACGCCGACACCATCGAGGAGCTGCGGCTCACCGACATCGACAGCTGGTCCCGTGTCGACGAGAGCATGGTCACCTACGTGCTCGGCCTGCGGGAGCGGGCCCGGGTCGCCCTGCTGTCCAACATCCCCGCGGACCACGCGGACGCCTTCCTCGCCGCCCAGCCCTGGCTGAACGACCTCGACCACGTGGCCTTCTCCGGCCGGATCGGCGCGGCCAAGCCCGACCCGGCCGCCTTCCAGTACTGCGTCGTCGCGATGCAGTCCGCGCCGGCCGACTTCCTCTTCGTCGACGACCGCGAGGAGAACGTCCGCGCGGCGCAGGCGGTCGGCCTGGACGGGCACGTCTTCCGCGGCCGGGGCGAACTCGCGGAGGTCGTCGACACCTGGCTGCCGGCCCGCTGAGGCCGGGTACCGCGGGGCCGCCGGTGCGTGACGAGCCGTCACGCACCCGGCGGCCCGTCCGGCTCACGGGTTGCCGTAGTAGGCGTCCGGGCCGTGCTTGCGGGTGTAGTGGCGGGCGAGGAGGTGCGGGGGCGGGGGTGTGGTCACGCCCAGGCTCAGGGTGTGCAGGGCGATGTCGGCCACGGCCTCGCAGATGATCGCGTGCTCCAGGGACTTGCGGGCGGTGGCCCCCCAGGTGAACGGGCCGTGGTTCGCCACCAGCGCGGCCGGCACCTCGACCGCCCGTTGGTCGTCCTCCGCCAGGAGGTCCACGATGACACGCCCGGTGTTGTACTCGTAGTCCTTCGCGCACTGCTCCGCGGTCAGGTCCGGGGTCACGGGGATCGGCCCGTTGAAGGTGTCGGCGTGGGTGGTGCCGAGCACCGGTATGTCCCTGCGGGCCTGGGCGAAGGCGACCGCGTGGGTGGAGTGGGTGTGGGTCACCCCGCCCACCGAGGGGAACGCCAGGTACAGGCAGCGGTGGGTCTCGGTGTCCGTGGAGGGGCGCAGGTCGCCGTCGACGACCTCGCCGTCGGACAGCCGTACCGTCACGAGGTGGTCGATGGTCAGGTCCTCGTACGGCACTCCCGAGGGCTTGATGACGAACACCCCCGCCTCACGGTCGACTCCGCTCACGTTGCCCCACGTCAGGGTCGCGAGGCCGACCTGGGGGATGGTCAGGTTGGCGTCGAGGACCTCCTGTCGGAGGCCGGGGCGGACTTCTACGGTCATCGGGTCTCTCCTGGAGTCCGGTGCGCGGCCGTCACAGGGCCTGGGCCAGGCGGTGGTAGGCGGCGTTCCACCGGATCTCCTTGGCGAACTGGTCGGTGGTGGTGTTCTTGTCGATCGTGAGCAGCTCGACGCCCGTCATGGACGCGTAGTCGGAGAGCGTCTCCAGGTCGACGGCGGAGCTGAGCACCGTGTGGTGGGGGGCGCCGGCCAGCAGCCAGCTCTCGGCGGACTCGGCGAGCGAGGGCTGCGGCTTCCACACCGCCCGGGCGACGGGGAGCTGGGGAAGCGGCTCGTTGGGCGATATGACGTCGACGGCGTTGGCGGTGAGCCGGAAGCGGTCCCCGAGGTCGGAGAGGCCGACGACGACGGCGGGGCCCTCGGCCGCGTTGAAGACCAGGCGGACCGGGTCCTCGCGGCCGCCGATGGACAGCGGGTGGATCTCGCAGCTGGGGCGGTCGGCCGCGATGGAGGGGCAGACCTCCAGCATGTGGGCGCCGAGGATGCGGGGCTCGCCGGGGCCGAGGTGGTAGGTGTAGTCCTCCATGAAGGAGGTGCCGCCGGGCAGTCCCTGGCCCATGACCTTCAGCGTGCGCAGCAGCGCGGAGGTCTTCCAGTCGCCCTCGCCGCCGAAGCCGAAGCCGTCCGCCATCAGCCGCTGCACGGCGAGACCGGGCAGCTGGCGCAGACCGCCCAGGTCCTCGAAGTTGGTGGTGAACGCGGTGAAGCCGCCCTCGGTGAGGAAGGTGCGCAGGCCGATCTCCTGGCGGGCCGCGTACAGCAGGGAGTCGTGACGGATGCCGCCGGGGCGCAGGGCCGGCACGACGTCGTACAACTCGACGTACTCGGCGGCGAGTTCGGCCGCCGCCTTGTCCTCGACCTCGTCGACGACGGCGACCAGGTCGTTGACGCCGTAGGTGTTGACGGAGAAGCCGAAGCGGATCTGGGCCTCGACCTTGTCGCCCTCGGTGACGGCGACGTCCCGCATGTTGTCGCCGAAGCGCGCGAGACGCAGGCCGCGCGAGGCCTGGCGGGCGACGGCGGCCCGGGCCCAGGCGGCGATCCGCCGGATCACGCGCGGGTCGGTGGCGTGACCGGCGACGATCTTGCGGTCGACGCCGACCCGGGACTCGATGTGCCCGAACTCGCGGTCCCCGTGGGCGGCCTGGTTGAGGTTCATGAAGTCCATGTCGATGCTCGGCCAGGGCAGCGACAGGTTGTACTGGGTGTGCAGGTGCAGCAGCGGCACGTCGAGGGCGCTCAGGCCGGCGATCCACATCTTCGCCGGGGAGAAGGTGTGCATCCACGCGATCACTCCGACACAGGTGTCGGAGGCGGAGGCCTCCTGGCACATGCGGCGGATCGCCTCGGCGTCGGTCAGGACCGGCTTCCACACGATCCTGACCGGCACCTTGCCCGGGCGGCCGAGCATCTCGGAGATGCTGCGGGACTGGTCGGCGACCTGGCGCAGGACGTCGTCGCCGTACAGGCCCTGGCTGCCGGTGAGAAACCAGATCTCGTGATCGGGGTAGGCGGGGGCGTTGGTGTCCATGGGGGTGTGTCCCTTTCAGGCGTTCAGGTCAGGAGGAGGCGGAGACTTCGGCGCGGATCCTGCGCAGGCGGTGCATGACCTCGTTGGTGCCGCGGCCGAAGTAGTCGTGCAGCAGCCGGTACTCGGCGAAGAGGCGGTCGTAGGCCGCCGCCCGCTCGGGGTCCGGGAGGTAGACGGCGGGGCGGGCCTTGCCCATGGCCCGGGCCGCGGCCCTGATGTCCGGATAGGCGCCCGCGGCGACCGCGGCGTGCATCGCCGAACCCAGCGCGGGACCCTGCGCGGAGTCGATGACGCCGAGGGGCAGGCGGGTGACGTCGGCGTAGATCTGCATCAGCAGCGCGTTCTTCGTCAGACCGCCCGCGATGATCAGCTCCTCGACGGGCACCCCGGAGGCGGTGAACGTCTCGATGATGGTGCGGGTGCCGAAGGCGGTGGCCTCGAGCAGCGCGCGGTAGACGTCCTCGGGGCGGGTGGACAGGGTCAGGCCCACGACGACGCCGCTGAGGTCGTGGTCGACCAGGACGCTGCGGTTGCCGCTCTGCCAGTCCAGCGCGATCAACCCGTGTTCCCCCACGGCCTGTTCGGCCGCCAGCGCGGTGAGGTGCTCGTGCGGGTCACGGCCGAGGGCGGCGGCCTCCTCGGCGTACCCGGCGGGGAAGCCGGTGCGCACGAACCAGCCGAAGATGTCGCCGACGCCGCTCTGGCCCGCCTCGTAGCCCCACAGACCGGGCAGGATGCCGCCGTCGACGACGCCGCACATGCCGGGCACCTCGGCCCACTGGTCGGAGCTCATCACATGGCAGGTCGAGGTGCCCATGATGGCGACCATCCGGCCCGGCTCGACCGCGGTCGCCGCGGGCGCGGTGACATGGGCGTCGACGTTGCCGACACAGACGGCGATGCCCTCCGGCAGTCCGGTCCAGGCCGCCGCCTCGGCCGTCAACCCACCGGCGCGGTCACCGAGTTGCCCGATCGGGTGCTCCAGCTTGTCGGCGACGAAGTCGGCGAAGCCGGGGTTGAGCGCGGCGAGGTACTCGGGCGAGGGGTACACGCCGTCCTGGAACTGGCCCTTGTAGCCGGCGGTGCAGGCGTTGCGGAGGTACGTGCCGGACAGGCGCCACACGATCCAGTCGGCCGCCTCGATCCACCGCTCGGTGCGGCCGTAGATCTCGGGGTCCTCCTCCAGGAGCTGGAGCGCCTTGGCGAACTCCCACTCGGAGGAGATCTTCCCGCCGTAGCGCTTGATCCAGGGTTCCTTGCGCTCCACGGCGAGGTCCGTGATGCGGTCGGCCTGGGCCTGGGCGGCGTGGTGGCGCCACAGCTTGACGTAGGCGTGCGGACGGGAGGTGTACTCGGGCAGCTCGCACAGGGGGGTTCCGTCGGCCAGCACGGGCAGCACCGTGCACGCGGTGAAGTCGGTGCCGATACCGATGACCTGCTCCGGACGCACACCGGCGCGGGCCACCGCCTCGGGGACGGCGATCCGCAGGACGTCGATGTAGTCGGACGGGACCTGGAGCGCCCAGTCGGGCGGCAGTACGGTGCCGTCGGGCAGCTGCCGGTCGAGGACGGCGTGGGTGTACGGGTGCTCGGCGGCGGCCAGTTCGGCGCCGTCGGAGACGCGTACCACAACGGCCCGCCCCGAGAGTGTTCCGTAGTCGATCCCCACGACGTAGGTTTCGGGTTGAGGCTGCTGTCCCCTGTTGTCGGCGTTCACCCTCACATCACCCTTCTGTTCGATATTTCGAATGATGTTCGATATCCTGCATGGGAGTATGACACGCACCACCGGACGGCAGATAGATGCTGGTGGTCCGACGTCACCGCCGGACCACCACCGCCGCCTAGCGGACGAGCTTCCAGTCCTGCGAACCGTCACCGGTCGCGTTCTGAAGGGTCAGCGGCACCCCCGCGGAGGCGCCGGTCAGGTAGAGCGCGCTGTTCTTGACGGCCTGGAACCTGTAGTAGCCGTCGGAGGTCTTCACGAGGTTCCAGCTGCCCGTCGAGCTGTTGTCGACCCACTGGCCTATGCGCTGCCCGACGGTGGCGTTGCCGGTCCAGATCGCGGCGGCACGGCCGCCCGACCTGTTCAGCAGGCTGGTGCCGCCGTTCGGCTCGTCCACCACGTGCCACTGCTGGGTGTCCGGGTCGGCCGCCGCCCCGAGTCCTCCAGGACCACGTCCGGGGCGTCCCCGTTGCCGAGGTTGGCGTCGTTGGTCCTGTTGCCGGTGCCGATCACCTGGCCGGTCCTGCGGTTGACCAGCCGGTAGCAGGTGCCGGCCGAGTCGCCGAGGTCGACCTCGGCGAAGGCGATCGTGGACGTGCCCTGGTTGTTGAGGATCGCGATACGGCCGGTGCCGTCGACGTACTGGAGGTTGCGGCTGTAGCCGGCCGGTGAGGTCGTCTGGTACTCGGTCCACACGCCGTCGCTGCGGCCGCTGTCGTTGACCCACCGACCCCGCGACGTCGACGACCGGCTCGCTCCAGTCGGCGCTACGCCCGTCCCAGGTCCGGTGCACGAGGATCTGCCCGTGCGAGTCGGTGGCCGTGTCGTTCGCCGGGTCCTTCGTGGGCACGCCGGTGACCGGGTCGAAGCCGGTGCAGTCGTTCTCGTCGGAGTAGTAGCAGACCAGCTTGCCCTTGTAGACCATCAGGTACGGCTCCCACAGCGGGTCCACCTGCTGGTACTTGTTCGCCGCGGCGATGTTCTTCCCGACCGCGCCCGCGCTGCCGCCCTGCCATCCGCCGGTCGCCACGACGTTCCGGATCGTCCAGCTCCTGCCCTGATCCGTACTGGAGTACAGGGCGATGGCCAGATCGCTGCGGTCGCCGTTGTTGGACGGGGTCCAGTTCGGGTCGGCGGCCTTGTGCTCCTTGTAGTAGTAGTCGTCACTGGAGACGACACTCGCCAGGAGCAGGGTGCCGGCCTTCATCCCGCCGACGCTCCTCGGCAGGACGTACAGGTACGGGTTGGTCCAGTTGCTCGTGTACTTGGCGTACCTGGGGTCCTTGGAGAGGTACGCCGGTGCCTTCACCTCGGACAGCGGCTGCCAGCTCGTGCCGTCGTCGTCGCTCTTGTAGACCGGGAGGGTCTGCCCGGCCGCGCTGCCGGAGGACGCCACGACGGTCGACTTCTCGAACGAGGCGACCAGCCGACCGCCGGGGAGCTGGGCCGACTTCGGGTAGACCGCGCAGTTGCCACGCCCCTTCAGACACGGCTCGCTGCCCAGCTGGTGCAGGGTCCCGCCGGTCGGGTTGTACGCCTGGGCACCGGCCATGGAGCCGGTCAGCAGTGCCGCCGCCGCAAGAGAACTGCCCAGCGCCTTTGCTGTGGTTCTTTTCCTCACTGCCCCTCCTCGGGGGATGTCACGGTGTTGCGGCGATGAGCACGCGGACGTCCCAGGGACCAAGAGCCAGCTCCGTGCCGGCGGGAACGGACGTGCCGTCCAGAACGTCGGAGAGGTCGACCGGGACGCTCGCGCGCGCGGACTCCCAGCTCCAGTTGTGAACGATGTGGACCCGACGGCCGTCGGGAGAGGTGCCGGTCGTCGCCGTGACCGACGCGGGCAGGTCCTGCCAGGCGTGGCTCGCGGTGGGCGCCAGCCATTCGGCGAGCGCACGGGCGAGTTCGCGGCCCGGTGCCGTGCCGACGGTGGTGACCCGGCCGGCGCCGTGCACCCGGGTGGTGATCGCCGCCCACCGGCCGAAGTGCGGGTGGTCGTAGCCGGCGAGCACCTCGGCGTCGGTGGGGTCGAGGCACTCGATCCAGTGGGTCGCGGCAGCCGACTCCGACAGCCGCAGCGGGCTGTCCGGCGTCGGGCGCACGGGCACGTCCTGGTGCAGATTGCTGAATTCGTCGTACGTCACCCCCGCGGCGTCGGCGAGACGGCCGGGGGCCGGGGTGAGCCGGGCCCTCGCCTCGTGGTCGGCGTAGCCGGTGCGGGGACCGAGGACCAGGTGGCCGCCCGCGTCGGCGAAGGCCTTCAGCCAGTCGAGGGTGATGTCGTCGACGACGTACAGGGCGGGGACGACGAGCACCGGGTGGCCCCGTACTGCCTCCTCCGCGGTGAGGTCCACCAGCTGCCGGGCGTGCACGATCCGCACCTGGCGGCGGGCGTCGAAGGCGCCGCGGTAGAAGGGGTCGAAGAGCCGGTGGTAGGCGGCGGGATCCGGGGCGCCGTCGGGGGTGGCGAGCGGCGGGTACTTCTGCATGAGCCACTTGCTCGGCGTCGAGTAGACCAGCGTGAGGTCGGCGTCGGGTTCGAGACCGGCGACCAGCGGGCCCGCCTTCTCGAACTCCGCTCCCAGCCGGGCCAGTTCCGCGTAGGTGCGGCCGGGCTTTCCGGTGTGCGGGAGGACCCCGCCCCAGTAAGTCTCCGCGCCGAAGCGCAGGGTCTGCCACTGCCAGTACTCGATCATCCGGGCACCGCGCGCCACGTGCGCCCAGGCGGCCTGGCGCCACTGGCCGCCGTAGCCGGGCCGGTTGTCCCAGGCGAAGCCGATGCTCTGGGCGTTGGTCTCGGTGACCAGGAAGGGCTCCTGGCGGGAGGAGAACATCCAGTCGGCGGTCTGGTACATCGACCAGACGCCGCTGGTCTTCCAGATCTGCTCGTGGGTGTCGGGGGTGGGGTCGGGCAGCAGCAGGCCGTCCTGCATGTCGTAGTACGGGTTGCCGGAGGCGATGTCGAGGCGGGCGGCGAGCTCGTCGTCGGAGACCCCCTGGCGGGTGTACGAGATGCAGGTGGTGACGAACTGCCCCTCGCGCGCGTACTCGCGGACGAGGTCGGCCTGCCAGCCGATGAACTCGGTGACCTGGCGGGCCTGGAACTCCCGCCAGGCGACGTCGTACTGGGGCTGCTCGTTGCCGTCGGGCGTCCACAGGTCGGACCAGTCGGACAGCCGGTGCGACCAGTAGACCAGGCCCCACTCGCGGTTCAGGGTCTCGACGTCGCCGTACTTCTCCCGCAGGTGGTCCACGAACCGCTGGAAGACGCCGCGGTTGTGGAAGAGGTGCAGCCCCGGTTCGTTGTCGACCTGCCAACCGATGACCGCCGAGTGGTCGGCGTAGCGTGCCGCGATCTTCCGGATGACCCGCTCGGCGTGGAAGCGGAACGCGGGGTGGGTGAAGTCGATCTCCTGCCGGGCGCCCCAGCCCATCCGCTGCCCGGTGGCGCGCTCGGCGGTGATCTCCGGGTACTGGCGGGCCAGCCACGGCGGGGCCGCGTACGTCGGGGTGCCGAGGACGACGGAGATGCCGCGCTCGTGGGCGCCGTCGAGGACGGGCTGGAGCCAGTCCAGGTCGAAGGTGCCGTTGCTGGGCTCCCAGGTCGACCAGACCGACTCGCCGACCCGGATGACGGTGAAGTGTGCCTCGGCCATCAGGTCCAGGTCGGTCTCCAGCCGTTCGTCCGGCTGGAGTTGGGGGTCGTAGGCCGGGGTGTACTCGTGGTAGTACGCGGCGCCGAACAGGACACGGGCAGGCAGAGCCGCCATGGGGGGAACCTCCGGGGTACGGGAGCGAGGGGAGAAGTGTGCGCTACTGCTTGACGCCGCCGGAGGCGAGGCCGCTCTGCCAGTACCGCTGGAGCATCAGCCCGTCTCAGTATGACTACGCAGACATGACTGCGCAGACATATCTACGCAACCAGGGAGGTCGAGTCAAGGGTTTCCGCAGGATTGCCGGCATCCGGAAGGGCGACACCGCGCCGGTTCTCCACAAAACGGAAGTTGCTAGCATCCCCCGCCATGGACGACAGCGTGTACGTGGGCAACGCCGGCAAGGACGCTCCGCTGGACCGGGGCTGGCTCCTCGGCCACTTCAAGGAGGCCGGCGATCCGCGGCACAGCGATGCCGTGGAGATCAAGTGGGGCGTCCACCCCCGTGGCGACCGCCGCGAGGAGTGGGTGCGGGGCGAGGCACGTACCGCCCTGCTGATCCTGATCAGCGGCCGCTTCCGGGTGGAGCTGCCCGGCCGGGACGTGGTGCTGGCGGAACAGGGCGACTACGTCGTGTGGGGGCACGGGATCGACCACTCCTGGTACGCGGAGGAGGAGTCGGTGCTCATCACCGTCCGGTGGCCGTCCGTACCCGGTTACGCCGTGGCGCGGCAGGAGAGCTGAGGCCGGTCGCGGCGACCCCAGGTGTCGTTCGGTCCATCGGGGGCATCATGACAACTCCCCTTCCCCCGACGACACTTCAAGGAGCCTCCCTATGCTCCGCGGTATCGATGTCAGCGCCTACCAGTCCTCGTCCTTCGCCACGGACGGTCTGTCCTTCGCCTTCATCAAGGCGACGGAGGGCCGCTCCTACGTCAATCCCAGGCTCGCGGCCCAGGCCAAGCACGCGCGCGACGCCGGGCTGGTCGTCGGCTTCTACCACTTCCTGTGGCCCGGCAACCTCACCGCCCAGGCCGAGTACTTCGTCAAGCACGCCCCCGAGAGGGCGGGCGACCTCCTCGCCGTGGACTGGGAGACGACCGGCGAGGGCACCCACGCGACCAACGCGGAGAAGGACGCCTTCATCCGCAAGGTGCGCCAACTCCGGCCGGACAACCGGGTCCTGCTCTACTGCAACCGGCACTACTGGCTGAACGTGGACACCACGTCGTACGCCGGCGACGGCCTCTGGATCGCCGACTACGTCACCGCGGGCAAGCCCCGCATCAAGGCGAAGTGGCGCTTCCACCAGTACACCGACGACCCGGTGGACAAGGACGTCGCCGACTTCGCGAGCAAGGCGGCGCTGCGCGAGTGGGCCGCGGACGCCTGAGCGGCGCCGCTCTCATAGGCTGGTGCCATGGGTGGGACGATCAGCGCGGTCAGCAGCAACGGAACGTACTCCTTCAGCAAGCCGAACCGGGAGAGCATCACCTTGCTCGAGGGGTTCGGGGTGGAGGGGGACGTGCACGGCGGAGCGACGGTGAAGCACCGGTTCCGGATGCGGAAGGACCCCTCGCAGCCGAACCTCCGGCAGGTGCACCTGATCCACGAGGAGCTGTTCGAGGACGTACGGCGGGCCGGGTTCGAGGTGGCCGCCGGGGAGCTCGGCGAGAACGTCACCACCCGGGGAGTCGACCTGCTGACGCTGCCCCGGGGCACACGCCTGCGGCTCGGGGAGACGGCCGTCGTCGAGGTGACCGGGCTGCGGAATCCCTGCGCGCAGATCGACGGCTTCCGGAAGGGGCTGATGAAGCAGGTCGTGAGCCGTGACGACAACGGCCGGCCGCGCTTCCTCTCCGGGATCATGAGCGTGGTCGTGACGGGTGGCGTGGTGCGGCCCGGCGACACCGTCGGGATCGACCTCCCGCCCGGCCCGCACGAGCCCCTGGACATCGTGTAGGACAGCCGCCTCACACCCTTGCCCGGCGCGACGAAGGGGGCGCCCGGGTCTTCGGGCGCCCCCTTCTCCGTACGGCCTACTTGTTCAGGTAGGCCCAGAACTCGTCGAACGACAGGAGCTTGTCGCCGTTCAGGTCGCGGGTCTTGATGATCGCCTCGGCGACCGACTCGGTCACGTTCCAGTCGCCGCCCTGGGCCAGGGCGGACTTGAACTCGGCGGCGGTGATGGAGCCGTCACCGTCCGCATCGATCCGCTCGAACTGCTTGCGTGCTTCCTCGATGTCGATGTGCGCCACCGGTCCGCCCCTCTTCTCGTGCTTCGTGTCTCACTGGCTTGCTGCCGCAGGTCAGATTAGCCGCCTGGCCGGATAGGCCGTACGGCAACCACCCGGGGAAACCCCGGTGCCCCCGTCGATCATGTCTGCGAGGGTGGGTCCTCCAGTGGCGGGAGACTCGAGGAGCCGGTGATGGAGACTTTGCGGGACATTCTCGACGCGGCGGCCCGCGGTGCCTTCCCACCCGCGGACGGCGGGACCACGATCGTGCCGCAGGCCTGTCACCGGGACGCGGGCGTGCTCTCCTTCACGGCCCACTCCGTGGTCTTCACCGACGAGGACCCCGAGTGGGTCCGTGCCACCCTGCGCGGCCTGGACTGCGACCCGCTGGCCGCGACCATGAACCCGCGTTTCCTGACGGCCCTGCTGGACCGGACCGGGCGCAGGTCGGAGACGATCGACGCGATACTGGTCGCCGACCCGCTGCCGGGCGAACCGCCCCTCGTGCTCAAGGAGATCGAGGACGCGAACCATCCCCGTATCGCCTACGCCCGCGGGCGCCGCGACGACATCCGCGCCTGGACGGCGGACGGCGGGGTGCTGGTGACGGGACGGGGCATCGGCGGCCGTCTGGAGGTCTCGGTCGAGGTCGACGAGGCGGTACGGCAGCGGGGCCTGGGCCGCGTCCTGGTGAGCGCGGCCCGCCACCTGGTCGGGGAGCCCGTGTGGGCCCAGGTCTCGCCGGGCAACGCCCGCAGCCTGCGCGCCTTCCAGGCGGCGGGCTACCGCCCGGTGGGCGCGGAGGCGGTACTGCTCGCCCGCCGGTGACGTGCGGGGGCGTTCCTCGCACCCCGACGACGTGCGGGTGTTGCTCACTCCCCGGTGACGTGCGGCGGACCGCTCGCACCCCCAGCCACGCGCGGGTGTTGCTCACTTCCCGACGACGCGCGGGTGTTGCTCACTTCCCGACGACGTGCGGCAGGGCGGGGCGGTCAGCGGAAGATGCCGGTGTGGCCGAGCGAGTAGCGGCCCGGCTGCGGGTACACCGCGAGGCCGTGCGGGCCGCTGCCGACCTTGATGCGGGCGAGCTGGCCGCCGGTGCGGGTGTCGATGGCGTAGACCTCGGAGTTGTAGCGGCCGGACAGCCACAGGACCTTGCCGTCGGCGGAGACGCCGCCCATGTCGGGGCTGCCGCCACCGGGCAGCTGCCACTTCTTGGTGACCCGGTTCTCGGCGAAGTCGAAGACGGACACGGTCCCTTCGCCCCGGTTGGAGACGTACATCTCGCGGGAGTCGCGGCTGATGTACAGGCCGTGGGTGCCCTTGCCGGTGGGCAGCAGGGTCGGCTTGCCGAAGGTGTCGCCGTCCAGGACCCACATCCCGTCGGCCATCATGTCGGCGACGTAGAACCGCTTCCCGTCGGGCGAGACCTTGACGTCCTGCGGCATGGCCCCGGCGAAGGGCAGCTTCTGCCGGCCGACCACCTCCATCTTCCCGGTGTCGACCTTGAGCAGCTCCCCGCTGAACTCACAGGACACGATGAAGTACCGGCCGTCCAGAGAGAAGTCGGCGTGGTTGACGCCGTAGCAGCTGACCGGGACCGTCTTCCTGCGCTCCATGGTGTGCGGGTCGCGGAAGACCAGCTCCCGGTCGAGGGAGGCCATCACGACGGCGTACTTGCCGTTCGGCGTGAAGTACAGGTTGTAGGGGTCGTGCACGTCGACCGGCTTGCCCGCCTTGCCGGTGCTCGGGTCGATGGGGGTGAGGGTGTTGCCGCGGTCGTTGTTGACCCAGAGCGTCTTCATGTCCCAGGAGGGCACGACGTGCTGGGGCTGCCGTCCGACATGGATCGTGTCGATGACCTCGTACGTCTTCGGGTCGATGACGGAGACCGTGTCGGACTCGGTGTTGGGCACGTAGACCCGCGACGGGAAGTCCTTCACCACCGGCGAGAGCCGGTTCGGGCGGTCGGCGGCGTAGACGTCCTTCGGGTCGAGGACGGGCGGCATCCCGGGGAGCCCCTGGACCGCCTTCCGCACGGGTTTCACCGGTCGGACCGGGGCGGGGGCGGCCGCCTTGGTACCGAGAGCCTCCTTCACGCCGCCCTTGGTCCCGGTGCCGCAGGCGGCGAGGACGACGAGGGCGGCACAGGCGATCAGAGCGCGCTGGGCGAGGGTACGGGTCATCAGCTGAACAACTCCGTGGTGGTCACCGCGGCCAGGCCGCGCCGGTCGAGTTCTTCCAGTACGACGGGGAGGGCGGCGACCGTGTCGGAGTACCCGAAGTGCAGGCTCACCACGGACCCTTCGCGGATCTCGGCGAGTACCTTGCGGGCGACGACGGCGGCGCCGGGCGAGGTGAAGTCGAGAGAGTCGACGTCGTAGGACAGGACGTGGGGGTAGCCGGCCTCCTGGGCCAGCCGGGTGACGAGGGGTGAGGCGGTGGGGGTGCGGGAGGGCCGGAACCAGGTGCCCACCGACCCGGTGAGCCGCCGGATCCGCTCGGCGCAGCCGGTGATCTCCTGACGCGCCTCGGCCTCGGACATCGCGTTGATGTCGAGGTGGCTCAGGGTGTGGTTGCCGAGGTCGTGGCCGCCGTCGAGAATCCGGCGGGCGAGCTCGGGGTGGGTGTCGAGCCAGGTGCCCACGGCGAGCACGGTGAGCCGGGCACCGCGCTGCTCGGCCTCGGTGAGCAGCGCACGGGCGGTGGCGGGATCGCCGGCGCCGTGGAAGGTGAGGGCGACCCGGGGACGGTCGCGGGGGCCGTGGGTGAGCTGCGCGGGCAGGGCGGGCAGGGGTGGGGCGCTGCCGGCGGAGGAGGGGGCGGGATGAGCGACGGCACTCCTGGTCGCACATCCCGCGGCCAATGTCAGCCCAGCGGTGGCGAGCAGCACGGTCCGGCGGTCGGTAGCGGTCACCCGCCCCATTTAAGGGGTTCTGTCGTGGATTGCCGCTGATCGACCCACCGGCTACCTGTCGGCCACCCGCATCTCGAACCACGTGGTCTTGCCGCGGGGCAGCAGATCGACCCCCCACCGGTCGGACAGCTTGTCGACGAGGAACAGCCCCCGCCCGCTGACGTCCATCTCCTGCACCGGCATCAGACAGGGCAGCCCGCGCGAGGGGTCCCGCACCTCTATCCGGATCCACCCCCGCCGGCGCCGCATGCGCAGGCCGAACACCCGTGCCCCGGTGTGCCGTACGGCGTTGCCGACGAGCTCGGACACGAGCAACACCGCGTCCTCCGCCATCTTGGGGGTCAGCCCCCAGTCGCGCAGCACGATCACCTGGGTCAGGCGCCGGGCGGCGGCCGCGGACTCCGGCCGGGACGGCAGGGGGACCTCCGCCTCGGTGGGGTTTCCGAACAGTTCGAGCGCCTTCAGTGCGTGCTCGTCCTCGACCGCCGGAGACCAGCGCGCCGCCGTCGCACGGCCGTCTCCCCGCGGCTGTTCGAAACCCTCCAGCCCCGCCATGACCCCATCATGGCCGCCCAAAGCGCCCTCCGGGGCCGTTCCCGACGAATACGCCCCCCTGATCGCACTGCTCCGAGAAGGGGGATCGGCATATGCCAAAGGCACATCGACGTCGTCAACAGCCCTGGTGACCTGCGGCGGAGGCTCATGAGGAGGCAATCGACGGACTCCCTCGACAAGGCAGACTTAAGGTTGCCTTAAGGCTCCCATAAACCGCTCCATCGAGGGACCCGGATCAGACATCGCGTCAATTGCAAGGGATTCAGAGGAATTTCGCCTTGCCGGGTCCCTCCTCGACGAAGCTCTTCATGCCCCGCGCACGGTCCTCGGTGGCGAACAGGCCTGCGAACCAGTTGCGTTCCACCGCGAGCCCGGTCTCGATGTCCGTCTCCAGACCCGTGTCGATGGACTCCTTCGCCGCGCGCAGCGCGATCGCCGGCCCCTGCGCGAGCTTCGCCGCCCAGGCGTGGGCCTCGGCATATACCTCGTCGGCGGGGACGACCCGGTCCACCAGGCCCAGGGTCAGCGCCTCGTCGGCCTTGACCATACGACCCGTGAAGATCAGGTCCTTCGCCTTGGACGGTCCGACCAGCCGGGCCAGGCGCTGGGTGCCGCCCGCGCCCGGGATCAGACCGAGCAGGATCTCCGGCTGGCCCAGCTTGGCGTTCTCCGCGGCGATCCGGAAGTCCGCACACAGGGCGAGTTCGCAGCCACCGCCCAGCGCGTAGCCGGTGATCGCGGCGACCACCGGCTTGGGGATGCGGGCCACGGCCGTGAAGGAGTCCTGGAGGGCGCGGGCGCGCAGGACCATCGCGGTGTGGTCCATGTTCTGCATCTCCTTGATGTCCGCGCCCGCCGCGAACACCTTCTCCCCGCCGTACACGACCACCGCGCGCACGTCGTCACGCCGGGTCGCCTCCTCGGCGAGCTCCTTCAGCCGGTCCTGGGTGGCCACGTCCAGCGCGTTCATGGGCGGCCGGTCGAGACGGATGACGCCGACACCTTCGGCGACTTCGAGATTCACGGTCATGGAGGCAGGTTAACCGCCGCTAACGACAACGGCCCCGGTGCCGTAGCTCACACCGGGGCCGTTGCTCAGCGGAGTGTTACGCCGTCCACTTGTCCCAGGACATGTTCCAGCCGTTGAGGCCGTTGTCCGGGGCGACGGTCGCGTCGTGGGAGTTCTTCACGATCACCACGTCGCCGATCAGGGAGTGGTTGAAGAACCAGGCCGCCGGGACCCCGCTGTCGTAGCCGCCCTTGACGTCGCGCAGACCCACGCAGCCGTGGCTGGCGTTGTAGTTGCCGAAGGCGTCGCCGCCCCAGTAGTTGCCGTGCAGGAAGGTGCCGGAGTCGGTGAGGCGCGAGGCGTGCGGGACGTCCTTGATGTCGTACTCGCCGCCGTACCCGACCGTCTCGCCGTTCATCCGGGTCACCGCGAGCTTCTCGCTGATGACCATCTGGCCGTTCCAGGTGTCGTAGCCGGGCTTGCCGGTGGTGACCGGGATGGTCCTGATGGTCTTGCCGTCCTGCATGACCTTCATCGTGTGCTTCTTGGCGTCCACGACGGAGACCTGGTTGCGGCCGATGGTGAAGGAGACGGTCTTGTTCTGCTTGCCGTAGACGCCCTTGCGGCCCTCGACCCCGTCGAGGCGGAGCTGGACGGTGACCTTGGTGCCTTCCTTCCAGTAGTGCTCGGGACGGAAGTCCAGACGGTCGTTGCCGAACCAGTGGCCCTGGACGTCGACGGCCGGCGAGGTCTTGATGGTGATGGCCTTCTCGACGTCGTCGGGGCTGGTGATGCCCCGGGTGAAGCGGAGCGAGAACGGCATTCCGACGCCGACCGTCGAGCCGTCCTCGGGCGTGAACGTGCCGATGAAGGTGTTCTTCGGAGTCAGTGTGGTGAAGCCGGAGTCCTCGGCCGCCGTACGGCCCTTGGAGTCCTTCGCGATCGCGTGCACCGTGTAGGCGGTGCCGGAGGCGAGATGGGTGGACGGCGTCCAGGAGGCGCCGTCGGCGGCTATCTTCCCCTCCACGGCGGTGCCCTTGGCGTCCTTGACCTGCACCTCGGTCAACTTGCCCTTGGTGGCGGCGACTTTGAGGGCGCCGCTGGTGTCGACGGACTTCGCGCCGTCCTTCGGGGTGATCGAGACGATCGCCTCGGACTGCTTGGTCTCGGCGGCGGCCGAGTCACCCTTCCCGCCCTTGCCGTCCCCGGAACCGGAGCCGGATCCCCCGCCACCGCAGGCGGTCACGGCCAGCAGCAGGACGCCGAGTATCAGCGCCAGCAGCCCCTTGGCCCCACGCCCCCGCGCGTCAACCGACGCCCCCGATATCGGTCGCACGTTCAAGTCGATCTCCCCTCGCCGGGCCTGGTCAGGCCCGCATCACCCCCGCGATCACCGCGTGTCGGCGCATATTAACCGCATAAATTTCAGAATCTTGTGAGTGCAAGGTCACCATTCAGTCACTGCCCGCATTCCACTGCTTCCACGTCATATTCCATCCCCCGAGCCCATTGTCGGGAGCGACCTTTTTGTCATCGCTGTGAACGACCTCGACCACGTCACCGACGAGACTGCGGTCGAAGAACCAGCCCGCGGGCGTCTCCGAGCTGCCGCCCTTCACATCCCTGAGGCCCACGCAGCCGTGGCTGACATTGACCCTGCCGGGGGCGTCCGGCGCCCAGTAGTTGCCGTGCAGGAAGGTGCCGGAGTCGGTCAGCCGCAGGGCGTGCGGCACGTCCGGGATGTCGTACTCACCGCCGAAGCCGACCGTACGGCTGTTCATGCGGGTCACTTCCAGCATCTCGGTGACGACCATCTTGCCGTTGTAGGTGGTCGTCCTCGGGGCGCCCGCGGTGATCGGCACGGTCGCGAGGAGTTCGCCGTCCCGCCGGACCTGCATGGTGTGTTCGGCCGCGTCCACGAGGGAGACCTGGCTGCGGCCGACGGTGAAGGAGACGGTCCTGTACTGGAGGCCGTAGACGCCGGGCGCGCCCTCCACGTCCCGCAGCCGCAGCGCGACCGTCACCCGGGTGCCGGGCTCCCAGTAGTGCTCGGGCCGGAAGTCGAGGCGGCCCCGGCCGAACCAGTGCGGGCGGATCTCGACGGGCGGCTGCGCGGTGACACGGACGGCGCGTTCGACGGCCGCGCGGTCCTGGATCTCCCGGTTGAACGCCAGCGAGACGATCATCCCGGTGCCGACGGTGGAGCGGTTCTCGGGGGTGACGTACCCGACGAAGCGCTTCCCGGGGACGTACGTGGTGAAGGTCGCGTGCCGGGCCGAGCGGCGGCCGTGTGCGTCGAGGGCGACCGCGTCGACGGTGTACTTCGCGGCGAGCGCGAGCCGCGCCTCGTCGGGTTCCCAGCGCAGACCGTCGTCGGAGATGCGCCCGGGGACGGGAGTGTCCTGCGCGTCCTGGGACTTGACGACGGTGACCGACTCCAGGCGCCCGCCGGCCACCCGGACCCGCAGCCTCTCCTCGGGCGGCACGCCCCTGGTGCCGTCGTCGGGGGCGACCCTGATCACGTCCTCGGGCGCGGGGGGCTTCCCGAACCCTCCGACCCCGCTGATCCCGCCACCCCCGCCCGACGTGCACCCGGCGGCCCCGGCCACCAGTCCAGCCCATGTCACCACGGCGACCATCACGGTCCCGGCACGCCGAGCGCGCCCCTGTCCATGTCTCACGACCAGCTAAACGACGGGGCCCACCGGGGGAAACGTGACCTTCGGATCCATGGCGACGGTGGCCTACGCTTCTCGGAGCGCGAGGAACTGCGCGACCAGCCCCCACGGACCCGCAGTCGCCGGACCACCTGACCCGGCACGTCCGAAGGCGCCCCGCCCAACCCGGCGGAGCGAACCCGTGAGTGCGAGCCGACCCGTGGGCAGAACAGTGGGGAGGACGACGTGAGGGGGTGCCGCGGATGGGATGCCGTGCGCCCTTTTCCACTTCGTTCCACGAGCCGTGGGAGGACCGGTGTCCAGCGCAGCCGAGCAGGAGGCGGTGACCGAAGCCGCCGAGCAGCGCCCCGCCGCGCTGGTGAACGGCGCGCGGCGGGGAGCACCACCCGTACCGGTGTGGCCCGGTGCGCCGACCCCGCTGGGGGCCAGGTTCCGGGTCGGCCCGGACGGGGTCGCCGGGACCAACTTCGCGCTGTGGGCGGGCGGCGCCGAGGCCGTCGAGCTGTGCCTGTTCGACGCGGACGGCAAGGAGACCCGGGCCCGGCTCAGCGAGCTCACTCACGAGATCTGGCACGGCTTCGTCCCCGGTGTCATGCCCGGCCAGCGCTACGGCTTCCGGGTGCACGGCCGCTGGGACCCGTGGACCGGCGGCCGCTGGAACCCGGCGAAGCTGCTCCTGGACCCGTACGCCCGCGCGGTGGACGGCGACTTCAGCCTGCCGCCCGAGGTGTACGGCCATGTCCGCGACTGGCCCCAGCAGCAGGTCGCGGACACCGTCCGGGACGAGCGGGACTCGGCGCCGTACGTCCCGAAGGGCGTGGTCGTCCACGATGACGCCACCGACGACGAATGGATGGAGGACCGGAGGCCGAAGACCCCGTGGGCGGACTCGGTCATCTACGAGCTGCACGTGCGCGGGTTCACGGCCCTGCACCCCGGCATCCCCGAGGAACTGCGGGGCACGTACGCCGGGTTGGCCCATCCGGCCGCGATCGAGCACCTGGTGGAACTGGGCGTCACGGCCGTCGAGCTGCTCCCCGTCCACCAGTTCGCGCACGAGGACCACCTGCTGCGGCGCGGCCTGAAGAACTACTGGGGTTACAACTCCATCGGCTACTTCGCGCCGCACGCGGCCTACGCCGCCTCCGGTACGACGGGTCAGCAGGTCGGCGAGTTCAAGCGCATGGTCCGCGCGCTGCACGCCGCCGGGATCGAGGTCATCCTCGACGTGGTCTACAACCACACGGCGGAGGCGGGCGAGCTGGGCCCCACGCTGTCCCTGAAGGGCATCGACAACCGGGGCTACTACCGCCTCCAGTCGGACGCCCGGCGGTACGCGGACTACACAGGCTGCGGCAACACCCTGCACGTGGTCCAGCCGCATGTCCTGCGCCTGATCACCGACTCCCTGCGCTACTGGGTGACGGAGATGGGCGTGGACGGCTTCCGCTTCGACCTGGCGGCCGCGCTGGCCCGCTCGATGCACGACGTCGACATGCTCTCCCCGTTCCTCGCGGTCATCGCCCAGGACCCGGTGCTGCGGCGCGTGAAGCTGATCGCCGAGCCGTGGGACGTGGGCTCCGGGGGCTACCAGGTGGGCGCCTTCCCTCCCCTGTGGACGGAGTGGAACGACCGCTACCGCAACGCCGTACGGGACTTCTGGCGGGGCGCGCTGCCGGACGTACGCGATCTCGGCTACCGTCTGTCGGGCTCCAGCGACCTGTACGCGTGGGGCGGACGGCGGCCGTACGCCTCGGTCAACTTCATCACCGCGCACGACGGTTTCACCCTGCGGGACCTGGTGTCGTACGAGAGGAAGCACAACGAGGCGAACGGCGAGGGCAACCGGGACGGCACGGACGACAACCGGGCGTGGAACTGCGGGGCCGAGGGCGAGACGGACGACGAGCGCGTACGGGCGCTCAGGCGACGGCAGTTGCGGAACCTGCTCACCACCCTGCTGCTGTCGACGGGGGTGCCGATGCTGGTCGCGGGCGACGAGCTGGGCCGCACGCAGCGCGGCAACAACAACGCCTACTGCCAGGACAACGAGATCAGCTGGGTGGACTGGGGACTCCTGGAGGACCCGGGCTGGAAGGCCCTGTTCGACCTCACGGCCCGGCTGATCGACCTCAGGCACCGGCATCCGGTGCTCAGGCGGCGGGCGTTCTTCTCGGGGCGGGCGCACTCGGCGGACGGACTGCGCGACCTGGCCTGGTTCACCGCACGCGGCACCGAGATGACGGAACGCGACTGGTACGCGCCCGCCGCCACGCTCGGCATGTATCTGTCGGGGCGGGACATCCCCGGCCGCGACGAACGCGGGGCGCCGATCGTCGACGACAGCTTCCTGGCCGTCCTGCACGCGGGCGACCGCCCGACGGCCTTCCAGCTGCCGGGACCGCCCTGGGCTGAACGGTACGAGGTGGTCGTCGACACGTCGAGGGAGGAGCAGGCTCAGGCACCGGCGGTGGTGCACCGGGCGGGGTCGTCGGTCACGGTCCCGGCGCGGGCGGTGCTGCTGCTCAGGGTGGCCGACTGAGGCGGGGGCTAGCCGAGGATCCCCCGCTGGTACGCCGTCGCGACCGCCGCCGCGCGGTCGTTGACGCCCAACTTGGCGTACAGGTGGGTGAGATGGGTCTTCACGGTCGCCTCGCTGATGAACAGCTCGCGGGCGATCTCCCGGTTGGAGGTGCCCCGGGCGACCAGGGTGAGGACCTCGCGTTCACGGGCGGACAGGGGCTCGTTGGCGGGTGCCTTGGGTGAGCGGACCGCGGAGACCAGCCGGGACGCCACCGCCGGGGAGAGGACCGTACGGCCCTCCGCGGCCGCCCGTACCGCGGTGAACAGCTCGTCGCGCGGGGCGTCCTTGAGGAGGTAGCCGGTCGCGCCCGCCTCGATCGCGGGCAGGGTGTCGGAGTCGGTGTCGTACGTCGTCAGCACGAGGACCTTCGCGCGGGCGGCCCTGCGGGTCAGCTCCCGGATGGCGTCGACGCCTCCCCCGCCCGGCATCCGAAGGTCCATCAGGATCACGTCGGGGTCGAGGGCCGCGGCCCGCTCGACGGCCTCGACGCCGTCGGAGGCCTCGCCGAGCACGGTGAAGCCGGGCGCGGAGGCGAACATGCCGCGCAGACCGTCCCGTACCACGGGATGGTCGTCGACGATCAGCAGCGAGATGTCACTCGTCATGGCGGACCAACGGTACGCGAGCCGACAGCGCGGTGCCGTTGCCCGGTTCGGACTCGACGGTGAGGGAGCCCGCGATGCGTTCGGCCCGGGCCCGCATGCCGTCGAGGCCGAAGCCGCCGGCGTGGGTGCGGGCGGGCAGGTCGAGCGGGTCGAAGCCGCGTCCGTCGTCGCGGATGTCGAGGATGACCTCGTCGGTCAGGAAGCTCAGGGTGACGCCGACGCGGGTGGCGTGTGCGTGCCGGGCCGCGTTGGACAGGGCCTCCTGGGCGATCCTGAGGAGGGTCGCGGAGAGTTCGTCGTGCAGCTGCTCGGCGGTGCCGGTGACGGTGAACTCGGCACGCACACCGGTGCGTTCGCCCCATTCGGCGACCGTCTGCTTGAGCGCCTCGGGCAGTCCGGCGTCGGCCAGCGCGACCGGGGCGAGGTTGTGGACCGACCGGCGGGCCTCGCCGAGGCTGTGCCGGGCGAGGTCGACCGCCCGCTGCACGTGCTCGCGGGCCTGCCCCTCGTCGGAGGTGTTCGCGACGACCTGGAGCTGGGCGATGATCCCGGTCAGGCCCTGGGCGAGGGTGTCGTGGATCTCGGCGGCCAGCCGGCGGCGCTCGTCGGCGACCCCGGCCTCCCTTGCCTGGACGAGGAGTTGGGCGTGGAGGGCGGCGTTCTCGTCGAGCGCCTGCTGGAGCGCGGTGTTGGTGCGTTCCAGTTCGGCGATGGTCTCGGCCTGGAACCGGGCGCGGTCCTGCTCCTGCAACGCGAACCGGGTGAACACGCTGACCAGACCCATGTTGAGGCCCAGGACGAGGAAGAACCCGACCCACAGGAGCGTGCCGCGCGGCGGCATGCCGCCCACCTCGCTGCCGGCCATGGTGATCGCGGTCAGGAACAGACCCGGCATCACCAGCCGGCGGGGCAGCTCCCGGCCTGCGGTGTAGTAGCCGGTCACTGCGTAGAAGGCGAAGAACGGGTTGAGCCAGGTCAGCACGAACCCGAGGGCCCAGCGCAGGAAGTAGAGGCACACCCCGGTCCGGCTCGGGCCGGGCTCGGTCCGGCGCACCCTCCCCCACCACACCTGGAGGAGGGCGCCCGCGACGACCAGGACCGCGGAGACGGCCATCGCGGACGGGCCCATGCCGACAGGCCGGGCGGAGACGGCCGCCGCCACGACACCGGCGGCCAGCAACGCGTAGGGCCCCCAGTTGTCGAAGGAGGCCCGGGGCTCGAAGGGCCCTGTGGTGGTCATGGCCCCAGTGTCCGGCACGGCCGCCTCACTCCCAGCGGAACCAGCGCGACGCGGCGGCCGTCAGCAGCAGCGTCCAGATCACGAGCACGCCCAGGTGGGTCCAGCCCGGCCAGTGCCCCGCCGCGGCCCGGTTCAGCGCCTCGGCGGCCGCTCCGAAGGGGGTCCAGCCGACGATCCGGGCCAGCAGGTGCGGCATGGTCTGCACCGGCGCCCACACGCCCGCGCAGAACATCGCCGGGAAGAACACGGCCGAGCCGATCGCGCCGGCCATCTTCGTGGTCCGGGACAGCGCCGACACCACCGCGCCGAGCGCCAGGGCGGCGAGCACGGCGAGGACCAGGGCCAGCAGGTATCCCGCGGGCTGCTCGGGCAGTCGTACGGCGAAACCGACCCGCCCGACCGCGAGGGCCAGCAGTCCCGACGCCAGGGCGGCACCGCCGTAGACCGTCATCTGCGCGACGAGCAGGGCCGCCGGGCGGACCGGGGTGGTGGACATGCGGCGCAGGATGCCGCGTTCCCGGTAGCCGGTGAGGGTCTGCGGCATCGACTGGAGGCCGCCGACGATCATGCCGAGGAGCACGGCCACCGGGACGTACACGTCGATGGTGCGGAGGCCGCCGAGGTCGGGGTCGTGGTGCCGGAAGGACGGGATCGAGCCGAGGATCACCAGGAGCAGGGTGGGGAACAGCAGGATCCAGAACAGGGCGCCGGGTTCGCGGCGGAAGAGCCGGACCTCGGTCCGCAGTACGGCGGTGTTCATGCCGTGGCCTCCTGGGTGTCGGTCATCGTGTCGGTCATCGTGTCGGTCTTCGTGAGGTCCAGGAACGCGTCGTCGAGGGTGGCGTCGACGACCCGCAGCTGGTGGGCGGTGACATGCCGGCGGGCGAGCAGGGTGATGACGGCGTTCACCGTCTCGTCGGTGCCGGACAGGGTGAGCCGGCCGTCCCGGTCCTCGACCGAGGCGAGCGCGGGCAGGGTGTTCAGTTCGTGCGCGTCGAGCGGTGCGGAGGGGGTGAAGCTGATCACCGTGCCGCCCGCCGAGCGCCGGATGAGCCCGGCCGGGGTGTCCAGGGCGGCGACCCGCCCCTTGTCGATCACGGCGATCCGGTCGCAGAGGCGCTGCGCCTCCTCCATGAAGTGGGTGACGAGCAGCACGGTCACGCCGTTCGCGCGGACGTCCTCGATCAGCTCCCAGGTGTCACGGCGGGCGCGCGGGTCGAGCCCCGTGGTCAGCTCGTCCAGGACGACGATCCGCGGGTTGCCGACCAGGGCGAGCGCGATGAACAGGCGCTGCTTCTGGCCGCCGGAGAGTTTCCCGAACCGGGTGGTGAGCTTCTGGGCCAGTCCCAGGCGTTCGGCCAGCGGGCGCCAGTCGAGGGGATGGTCGTAGAAGGTGCTGTAGAGCTCCAGTGCCTCGCCGACGGTGAGTTTGGCCTGGAGTTCGCTCTCCTGGAGCTGGGCGCCGAGGACGCGGGCCACGCGTGCGTGGTCGGCGACGGGGTCGAGCCCGGTGACCCGGACCCGGCCTCCGTCGGGGATCCGCAGCCCCTCGACGCACTCGACGGTGGTGGTCTTGCCGGCGCCGTTCGGGCCGAGGACGCCGAAGATCTCGCCCTCCTCGACGGCGAAGGAGACACCGTCGACGACGGCCCGGCCCCCGTAGGACTTCCGCAGTTCGCTGACTTCGATGACGGACATGGCATCAGCGTCCCGGGCGGGGGCCCTGCGCCACATCGCCCGTCGCGCTCGAAGCGGCATCAACCGATCGGTGGATGCGGGGCTACGACCCTGCCGGCGCTTCCTGTACGACCCCTCGAACGCGCAGGTCGTAGGTCCATCGGCGGATTCCGGTCCGGCCAAAACTCGGTGGGCGTTGTCAGTGCCGGTCCGTAGGCTCGCAGCTGATGCCCACGACACATGCACCCACCAAGGACCGATCGGCCGCACGGACCCTGCTGCGCCTGTGGCCGTATGTCCGGCCGGCTCGCGCACGGCTGTTCACCGCCGCGTTCGTCGCGGTGCTCGCCTCCTGTACGGGGCTGGTGATCCCGCTCGTCCTGAAGTGGCTGGTGGACGGTCCGGTCGCCGACGGGGACACGGCGGGGGTGTGGCTGGGTGCGCTGTACCTGCTGCTGCTCGGGCTCGCGGAGGCGCTGCTCTTCGGTCTGCGTCGGTGGCTGGTCGCGAGACCGCTCTCCCACGTCGAGGCGGAGATGCGCGCGGGCCTGTACCGCCGCCTCCAGCGCCTCCCGGTGGCCTTCCATGACCGCTGGGCCTCCGGCCAGTTGCTGTCCCGGGCCACCACCGACCTCATGCTCCTGCGCATGTTCCTCGCCTTCCCGCTGACCTTCCTGCTGGTCAACGCGGTGACGATCCTCGTCGGCGTGATCATCATGCTGCTCCAGGACTGGAGCCTCGGACTGGTGATCCTCGGGCCCGCGATCCCCGTGGTGGTCACCTGCGTGATCTTCGAGAAGCGGTACCACCATGTGGCACGGCTCGCCCAGGACCAGGTCGGCGATCTCACCACGGTCGTCGAGGAGAGCGTGCTCGGCATCCGCATCATCAAGGGCTTCGGACGGCACAGGTCGCAGGCGCGGGCGTTCCGTGACCTGTCGGCGAAGCTGCGCGGCACCGAGCTGCGCAAGGCCCGCCTGCTGGCCACGATCTGGGGCGTCATCACCACGCTCCCCGAGGTGGCCATCGGGGCGACTCTGGTCCTGGGCTGCGTACAGGTGGCGGACGGGGAGTTGTCGGCGGGCACGCTGGTGGCGTTCCTCTCGACAGCCCTGGCACTCCGCTGGCCCGTCGAGTCGATCGGCTTCCTGCTGGCCATGAGCCAGGAGGCGGCGACGGCGACAGAGCGCTACTTCGAGGCGATGGACGAAGTACCGGAACAGGAAGACGCGCCCGACAGGGGCGCGGGGAACGACGCGACAAGCCCCCACGCACCCGCAGCCGACAACGATGGCATCCGGTTCCACGAGGTCCGTTTCCGCTACCCCGACGCCCCCGAGGACTCCGCACCCATCCTCGACCGCATCGACCTCCACATCCGCCCCGGCGAATCGATGGCCCTCGTAGGCGCGACCGGCAGCGGCAAGACCACCCTCACCGCCCTGGTCCCCCGCCTCCACGAACTCACCTCGGGCCGGATCACATTGGACGGCGAGGACATCACCGCCATGCCCAGGGAAGAACTGCGCGCGCTCGTCGCCGTGGCCTTCGAGGACCCCACCCTCTTCTCCACCAGCGTGGCCGACAACGTCCTCATGGGCCAGGACGCACAGGAACTGGACCGAGCCCTCTCCGTGGCCCAGGCAGACTTCGTGCACGCCCTCCCCCAGGGCGCCGACACCCAGGTCGGCGAACAGGGCCTGAGCCTCTCCGGCGGCCAGCGCCAGCGCATCGCGCTCGCCCGGGCCGTCGTGGGCAGGCCGAGGTTCCTCGTCCTGGACGACCCGCTGTCCGCGCTGGACGTGCACACCGAGGCCGCCGTGGAGGCCGCCCTGCGGGACGTCCTGGCCGACACCACCGCGCTGATCGTCGCCCACCGCCCCTCCACCGTGCAGCTCGCCGACCGGGTCGCGCTGCTGTCGGAGGGCCGGATCACGGCCGTCGGCACCCACCACGAACTCCTGCGCAGCAACGCCGAGTACGCCCATCTGATGTCCGGGTCCGGGGACTCCGGGGAAGGGGAGGACGCCCGATGACGGCCCCCACCACGTCCGCGCCCACCACCACGGACGAAGAGCCGCGGCCGCCCGGTCAGGAGCGCGCCGACGCGGCGTTCGACGAGGACCGGCTGCCCGCTCCCCCGCGCGCGACCTCCCTCCTGCTGCGCTCGCTGCTCGCCCCGATGAAGGCCCGCGTCACCGTCACGACCCTCCTGCTGCTGCTCCAGCAGGCGGCCGTGCAGGCGGGCCCGCTGATCGTGGCGTACGCCATCGACCGGGCCGTGCCCGCGTTCCGGGACCACGACCACGGCCCGCTGATCGCGGTGGGCGTCGGCTATCTGCTGTGCGCGCTGGCCTCCGGCGCTCTCCAGTACGCGTTCATCCTGGCCTCCGCCCGCGTCAACCAGGACGTCCTGCTCGACCTGCGCGGCCGGATCTTCCGGCACGCGCAGGCGCTGAGCATCGACTTCCACGAGCGCTACACCTCGGGCCGGCTCATCTCCCGCTCGACCACGGACGTCGAATCGCTGCGCGAGCTCCTGAACGAAGGCCTCCAGGAGCTCGTCACCGTCGTGCTGTCCTTCCTGTACATCTCCGCGCTGCTGCTCTGGCTGGACCTCGGGCTCGGCGCGGTCGCGGTGGCGTCCTTCGTGCCGCTGTACGGGCTGGTGCGGATCTACCGGCGCCGCGCGGGCCGGGTGTACCGGAAGCGGTCGACCGCGATCGCCGCCGTGATCGTGAAGTTCGTGGAGACCATGAACGGCATCCGCCCGGTGCGCGCGTTCCGCCGCGAGGCCGCGAACGACGCCGGCTTCGCCGTGCTGAACAAGCGGCACGAGCGGGTCAACGGCGACGCGCTGCTGGAGATGGCCCGCTATGTCGTCGGGTCCCGGGTGGTCGCCAACACGGCCGTCGCGGGGATCGTGCTGTGGGGCGCGTACCGGGTGGCGCAGGGCTCGCTGGAACTGGGTGTGCTGGCGGCCGCGGTGCTGTACCTGCGGCGGCTGTACGACCCGATCGACCGGCTCGGGATGTTCCTGAACTCCTACCAGTCGGCGGCGGCCTCCCTGGAGAAGATCGCGGGTCTGCTCGCCCAGACCCCGACCGTGCCGGAGCCGTCGGCCCCCCGGCAGCTCCCCGCACTGGAGTCCGCGGACCGCCCCGGCCGCGAGGTCGTCTTCGAGGGGGTCTCCTTCGGGTACCGCACCGGCGGCGAGGTGCTGCCCCGCTTCGACCTCACGCTCGCCGCCGGACAGACCGTCGCGGTGGTCGGCTCGACCGGCGCCGGGAAGTCGACGCTCGCGAAGCTCCTCGCCCGTTTCTACGACCCCTCAGAGGGCCGTGTCCTGCTGGACGGGGTGGACCTGCGCGAGCTGGCCGTGCCCGAACTACGGCGCGGGGTGGTCATGGTGACCCAGGAGGCGTTCCTGTTCTCCGGCACGGTCGCCGAGAACATCGCGATCGGCCGGCCCGACGCGAGCCGCGAGGAGATCGAGCGGGCCGCGAAGGCGATCGGCGCCCACGACTTCATCAGCGCCCTGCCCGACGGCTACGACACGGACGTCCGCAAGCGCGGTGGCCGTATCTCGGCCGGGCAGCGCCAACTCGTCGCGTTCGCGCGGGCGTTGCTGGCGGACCCGGCGGTGCTGATCCTGGACGAGGCGACCAGTTCGCTGGACATCCCGGGCGAGCGGGCGGTGCAGCGGGCGATGGCGACGGTCCTGAAGGGCCGTACGGCCGTGGTGATCGCGCACCGGCTGTCGACCGTGGAGATCGCCGACCGGGTCCTGGTGATGGAGCACGGCCGGATCGTCGAGGACGGCACACCGGCCGAACTCGTCGCCGGCACCGGCCGGTTCGCGGATCTGCACCGGGCCTGGCGGGACAGTCTGGCGTGAGCCACCACCGGAGCGATCGGGGGGACGAGTGATCGACGCGTACGAGGACCCGGGCACGCCGGATGTCCGGGGCGGCTGGCGGTATCTGTGGTGGCTGGTGACCTGCCAGCCGGGGCGGTCGGTGGCCGGGGCGCTGCTGGGCAGCACATGGATGGTGCTGCTGGCGGCGACGCCGTACCTGATGGCGAAGGCGATCGACGAGGGCCTGGAGCCGGGCGACTGGCCGGCGCTGTCGGGCTGGTGCTTCGCGCTGTTCGCGGTCGGTTCCTTCAACGCGTGGCTGAGCATCATGCGGCACCGCACGATGACCCGGGTGCGGATGGACGCCAACTTCCGCACGGTCAAGGTGGTCGTCGGGCAGGCGGTCCGTCTCGGGGCCGCGCTCTCGCGCCGGACCGGGGCCGGGGAGGTCGTCACGATCGGGGTGGGCGACGTGCAGACGATCGCGCAGGCCCTCACCGTCGTCGGCCCGGGCGTCGGAGCGTGTGTCGCCTACCTCACGGTCGCCGCGCTGCTGGTCTCGGTCTCCCTGGTCCTCGCGGCCGTGGTCCTCCTCGGCATTCCGGCGATCGTCGTCCTCGTGGGCCCGTTCCTGTCGCGCCTCCAGGGCGCCGAGACGGAGTACCGCAACCGCCAGGGCGTCCTCACGGCCCGTATCGCCGACCTCGCGGGCGGCCTGCGCGTCCTCAACGGCCTCGGCGGCAAGTCCCTGGTCGCCGATGCCTTCCACCGCGACTCCCAGCACCTGCGCACCCAGGGCTACCGGGTCGGTGCGGTCACCAGCTGGGTCCAGGCCCTCGGCGTGGGCCTGCCCACCCTGTTCCTGGCCGTCGTCACCTGGCTCGCGGCCCGTCTGGCCGCCCAGGGGGACATCACCGTGGGCGAGTTGGTCGCGGTGTACGGCTATGTCGCGGTGCTGGTGGGGCCGGTGGCGTTCTGGGTGGAGTGCGGATACCAGCTGAGCCGGGGGGTGGTGGCGGCGCGGCGGGTCGTCGACTTCCTGCGTCTGGAGCCGCTGGAGGACAAGGGCACGAGGGACGCCCCGGCGGAACCGTCGGCACTGCACGACCCGGAGTCGGGCGTGACCGTCCTCCCGGGCCGCCTGACGGCCCTGGCCTCGGCCCACCCGGCGGACACGGCGACGGTACTGGACCGCCTGGCCCGCTACACGCCGTCGCGGGCGACCTGGGCCGGAGTCCCCCTGGACGAGATCCGACTCCCGCAGATCAGGGAACACATCCTGCTGGCGGACCACGAGGCGGACTTGTTCGCTGGAACTCTGGGCGAGATGATCGCGCCCCACAGGGGCGCGGGGAACTGCGCGACCAGCCACAACGAACCCGCAGCCGCCCTGCACGCAGCCGTGGCAGACGACATCGCGCAGGGTCTCCCCGACGGCCTCGACTCCCCCATGGACGCCCAGGCCCGCAACCTCTCCGGCGGCCAACGCCAACGCATCCGACTCGCAAGAGCCCTCCTCGCGAACCCGGAAATCCTCCTCGCCGTAGAGCCCACCTCCGCACTGGACGCCCACACGGAGGCCCTGGTCGCCGAACGCCTCAAGGGCGCCCGAGAAGGCCGTACGACAGCCCTCACCACCACCTCCCCCCTCGTCCTCGACCACGCCGACACCGTCCTCTACCTGGTCGACGGCAAGCTCGCGGCGTCCGGCACCCACCAGCAGCTCCTCACCCGGGAACCGGGATACCGCGCCCTGGTCGCACGAGACGTGGAGGTCATGAAGTGAGCAGGGCCCACCTCCCGGTCGCCGACCAGGCCGCCGTCCGGCGCGCCTCCGTCCGGCTGATCCGCAAGGACACCCCCGCCTTCACCGCCGTCCTCGCGCTGAACGCGGCCGCCGCCCTCACCGGCCTCGCGGGCCCCTGGCTGCTGGGCCGGATCATCGACGAGGTGCGGGCAGGGAGCGGCGTCGCCGCGGTGGACCGGCTCGCGGCCGTCCTCGTGGTGTGCGCGAGCGTCCAGCTGCTCCTCGCCCGCTGGGCCCGTTACGTCGGCCACCGCTTCGGCGAGCGCACCCTCGCCCGGGTCCGCGAGGAGTTCGTGGACCGCGCCCTCGCCCTGCCGGCCAACGTCGTGGAGCGCGCGGGCACGGGCGACCTGACGGCCCGCGGCACCGCGGACGTGGCGACCGTGGGGACGACTCTCCGCGACGCGGGCCCCGAACTGCTCATCAACGCCGTGCAGTTCCTCTTCCTGCTCGGCGCGGTGTTCTTCCTGAACCCGCTGCTGGGCGCGGTCGGCGTGTTCGGTCTGCTGCCCATCTGGTTCGTGCTGCGCTGGTATCTGCGGCGGGCGAGGGACGGCTATCTGGCCGAGGGCGAGGCCACCTCGGAGGTCGCCGAGATCCTCGCGGCCACCGCGTCCGGGGCCCGCACGGTCGAGGCGCTGCGGCTGGACGAGCGCCGGGTCAGGGCGAGTCGGGAGGCCCTCGACACGGCCCGCCGCACCCGTCTGTACACCCTCTACCTGCGCAGTGTGTTCTTCCCCGTGGTCGAGGTGGCGTACATCCTGCCCGTGGCCGGCGTGCTGCTGGTCGGCGGCATGCTGCACGCACAGGGCGTGATGAGCCTGGGGTCGGTCGTGGCCGCCGCCCTGTATCTCCAGCAACTGGTCGGTCCTCTCGACCAGATCCTGGTGCGGGTCGAGCAACTCCAGTCCAGCGGCGCCTCGTTCGCCCGCGTGGAGGGTCTCGCCGGAGCACCGCGGACCTCCGCCCTGGACTCCCCCACCCCCACCGACGACCGCATCGACGTCACCGACGTGCGCTACTCCTACGGCCGTGGCGGCGAGGTCCTGCACGGCGTCGACCTGACCGTGCGCCCCGGTGAGCGGCTCGCGGTGGTCGGTCCTTCCGGTGCCGGGAAGACCACGCTCAGCAGGCTGCTCGCGGGCGTCGACGCGCCCACGTCCGGCTCGGTGACCGTCGGTGGCGTGCCCGTCGTCGGTCTCGGGCCGGAACAGCTGCGCCGCCAGGTCGTCCTGGTCACCCAGGAGCACCATGTCTTCCTGGGCACGGTACGCGACAACCTCCTCATCGCCGAACCCGGCGCGGGGGACGAGCAGTTGTGGGACGCGCTGGCCGCCGTAGGAGCGGACGGGTGGGTGCGGGAGCTGCCCGAGGGGCTCGACACCGGGCTCGGTGCGGACGGTCACGCCGCGGACGGTCACACCACGGACGGCTCACAGGCGCAGCAACTGGCCCTGGCCCGGGTCGTGCTGGCCGACCCGCACACGCTGATCCTCGACGAGGCGACCGCGTTGCTCGATCCCACGACCGCGCGGCACACCGAGCGGGCGCTGGCCGCTGTGCTCGAAGGGCGGACGGTCATCGCCATCGCGCACCGGCTGCACACCGCGCACGACGCGGACCGGGTGGCGGTGATGGAGGACGGCCTGCTGACCGAACTGGGCACGCACGAGGAGCTGGTGGCGGCGGGCGGGGCGTACGCGGCGCTGTGGGGGTCGTGGCACGGGGGGCCGGGCGGCGGCTGACCTCAGCCGCGGCACCCTGCCCACGTGACCGCATATCGAACATGAACAACCGGACAACGAACCGTTTCCGGCCAAGTTTCTGACGCGCTCCTGACAGTACGGGCTTTCCGGTGCCACTCTTCCCACGGCCGCCTCACAGCAACCTCACAGATTTCCCGCTGTGTTCCGATCCGCGGCCACCTGCACCTCGTTCCGCGTACCGCCCGGACGGTCGACCCACCGTCCGGTCTCCCCTGGCCGCGTGACCCGCGGCCGCGCAGAAGGAGTCAGTGTTGAGAGACAGTTCCTCCCACAGACGCGCCCCCCACGCCCCCCGCACCCTGCACCGCAAGGCCGCCGCCGTGGCCCTCGTCGGTGTCTCGGCCCTGATCGCCGCCGCCGTCCAGTCGGGCGCCGCCACCGCGGCCCCGGAGAAGGCACCGTCGGCCGCGAGCAAGGTGATCCCGGGCTCCGAGTCCCTCAAGCTCACCCCCGCCCAGCGCGCCGAGCTGATACGCCAGGCGAACGCGACCAAGGCGGACACCGCCAAGGACCTCGGTCTGGGCGCCAAGGAGAAGCTGGTCGTCCGTGACGTCGTCAAGGACGGCAACGGCACCCTGCACACCCGCTACGAGCGCACCTACGACGGCCTGCCGGTCCTCGGCGGCGACCTCGTCGTGGAGACCACGAAGGCCGGCGCGACCGAGGGTGTCGTGAAGGCGACCGCCAAGGCCATCAGGCCGGCCACCACGACCGCGGCCCTGCCCGCCGCCAAGGCGGAGAAGCAGGCCCTCAGCATCGCGAAGGCCGCCGGCGCCGACAAGGCGGACACCGACCGCGCCCCGCGCAAGGTGATCTGGGCCGGCAACGGCACCCCGACCCTGGCGTACGAGACGGTCGTCGGCGGCCTCCAGGAGGACGGCACGCCGAACGAGCTGCACGTGATCACGGACGCGGCGACCGGCGCGAAGCTCTACGAGTACCAGGGCATCGAGACCGGCACCGGCAACACCATGTACAGCGGCACGGTCACCCTCGGTACCACACAGTCCGGGTCGAACTACACCCTGACCGACGCGGCGCGCGGCAACCACAAGACGTACAACCTCAACCGCGGCACCTCCGGCACCGGCACCCTCTTCTCCGGCCCCGACGACATCTGGGGCAACGGAGCCGCGTCCAACACGGAGACCGCGGGCGCCGACGCGCACTACGGCGCCGCGCTCACCTGGGACTACTACAAGAACGTGCAGGGGCGTTCGGGCATTCGCGGTGACGGGGTCGGGGCGTACTCCCGGGTCCACTACGGCAACGCGTACGTCAACGCGTTCTGGGACGACAGCTGCTTCTGCATGACGTACGGCGACGGGTCGGGCAACACCCACCCGTTGACGGCGATCGACGTGGCCGGTCACGAGATGACCCACGGCGTCACGTCGAACACCGCGGGGCTCAACTACTCGGGCGAGTCCGGGGGGTTGAACGAGGCGACCTCCGACATCTTCGGCACGGCCGTCGAGTTCTACGCCAACAACTCCTCCGACGTCGGTGACTACCTCATCGGCGAGAAGATCAACATCAACGGCGACGGCACCCCGCTGCGCTACATGGACAAGCCGAGCAAGGACGGTGCGTCCAAGGACAGTTGGTACTCGGGGATCGGCTCTGTGGACGTCCACTACTCGTCCGGGCCCGCGAACCACTTCTTCTACCTCCTGTCGGAGGGCAGTGGCACCAAGACCATCAACGGGGTCACCTACAACTCCCCGACCTCGGACGGCCTTCCGGTCACCGGTATCGGCCGGGACAAGGCGGAGAAGATCTGGTTCCGCGCGCTGACCACGAAGTTCACGTCGACGACGAACTACGCGGCGGCCCGCACCGGCACCCTCGCGGCGGCCGGTGAGCTGTACGGCACGACGAGCGCCGAGTACACGGCCGTGGCGAACGCCTGGGCGGGCGTGGCGGTCGGATCGCGTCCCGGTGGCGGCGGTGGCGGCACCTCGTTCGAGTCCACCACCGACGTATCGATTCCGGACAACGGTGCGGCGGTCAATTCGCCTATCACCGTCTCGGGGCGTACGGGCAACGCGCCGTCGAACCTTCAGGTCTCGGTCGACATCGTGCACACCTACATCGGTGACCTCCGGGTGCAGTTGATCGCTCCCGACGGCACGGCGTACACGCTGAAGGCGTACGGCACCGGCGGCAGCACCGACAACCTCAACACCACGTACACGGTGAACGCCTCCTCCGAGGTCGCCAACGGGACCTGGCAGTTGCGGGTCCAGGACAACGCGGCCCAGGACACCGGTTACATCAACGGCTGGAAGCTCACCTTCCCGTAGACCCGCGGGCCCACGGACAGGGCGCCGCCCCGGTGGTTCGAATCCCCGGGGCGGCGCCCTCTTTTTGCCGGTCCATGACCGACGGCCTGTTGGCGCTTTGCCCAGGTCAACTCGATTTACATGCCTGCAATATTCATCCAGCCGTCGATTTTCGGCCAACATCACTTGAGGGTCCTGACATGTACGCGCCTTGATGCCACGCTTCCTCACAACCGCCGCACAACTTCACTACCACCCCGGTGGGCAACCCCACGCCCCCCGGGCTCCCCCACGAAGGAGCTTGTGTGACCCCCTTCTACGCGCGTCACAAGCGCACCACCCTTGCCATCGCCACCGCGGTCGCCGCCGGAGCCCTGCTCAGCACCGGCCTGACCACGGGCAGTGCCGCCGCCGCGACCCCGGCGGAGAGCACCGGCAAGGCTCTCGCGGGCGCCCCGGTCCAGCTGTCCGCGGCCGCGCGCACCTCCCTCATCAAGGAGCAGCAGGCGGACGCCACGACCACGGCCCGGGAGATAGGTCTCGGCGCCAAGGAGAAGCTGGTCGTCAAGGACGTCGTCAGAGACGCCGACGGCACGGTGCACACCCGCTACGAGCGCACCTACGACGGCCTGCCCGTCCTGGGCGGCGACCTCGTCGTCCACGAGTCGAAGTCCGGCGCCACCGAGGGTGTCTCCAAGGCGACGAAGGCCACCATCAAGGTCGCCTCCCTGACCCCCAAGGTCACCGTCGCCAAGGCCGAGACCCAGGCCCTGAGCGCCGCCAAGGCCGCCGGCTCGGACAAGGCCGCCGCCGACGGCGCCCGCAAGGTGATCTGGGCCGGTTCCGGCACCCCCGTCCTCGCCTACGAGACGATCGTCGGCGGCTTCCAGGACGACGGCACCCCTAACCAGCTGCACGTCATCACCGACGCGGCCACCGGCAAGAAGCTCTACGAGTACCAGGGCATCGAGAACGCCACCGGCACCGGCAAGAGCCTGTACTCGGGCACGGTCAGCCTGACCACCACCCTGTCGGGTTCGACGTACCAGCTGACCGACGGCTCGCGCGGCAACCACAAGACGTACAACAAGTCCCACGGCACCAGCTCCTCCGCGGGCACGCTGTTCACGGACGCCGACAACACGTGGGGCACCGGCACGGCCTCCAGCTCGACCACCGACCAGACGGCGGCCGTCGACGCCGCCTACGGCGCGGCCGAGACCTGGGACTTCTACAAGTCCACGTTCGGCCGCAGCGGCATCAAGAACAACGGCGTCGGCGCGTACTCCCGCGTGCACTACGGGAACCAGTACGTGAACGCGTTCTGGGACGACAGCTGCTTCTGCATGACGTACGGCGACGGTGAGGGCAACGTCAGCCCGCTGACCTCGCTGGACGTGGCCGGTCACGAGATGAGCCACGGCGTCACCGCGAACACGGCGGGCCTGAACTACTCGGGCGAGTCCGGTGGCCTCAACGAGGCGACCTCGGACATCTTCGGTACCGGCGTGGAGTTCTTCGCCAACAACGCGTCCGACAAGGGTGACTACCTCATCGGCGAGAAGATCGACATCAACGGCGACGGCACCCCGCTGCGCTACATGGACAAGCCCAGCAAGGACGGCGGCTCGGCGGACTCCTGGTCCTCCTCCGTCGGCAACCTGGACGTCCACTACTCGTCCGGTGTCGCGAACCACTTCTTCTACCTGCTGTCCGAGGGCAGCGGCGCGAAGACGATCAACGGCGTGTCCTACAACTCGCCCACGTCCAACGGCTCCACGGTCACCGGCATCGGCCGGGACAAGGCGCTTCAGATCTGGTACAAGGCGCTGACGACGTACTTCACGTCGACGACCAACTACAAGTCGGCGCGCACGGGCACGCTCTCGGCGGCCTCGGCCCTGTACGGCTCCACCAGCGCCGAGTACAAGGCGGTGGCCGCGGCCTGGTCGGCGGTCAACGTCAGCTAGTCCCGGTGATCACGAGGCTCAGCCGGCCCCGGTGATCACAAGGCAATGACGGGCGGTACCCGGAACGAAGGCATTTCCGGGTACCGCCCTACTCTTGGGTCCCATGTCCTTCACGTACGACGACGTCGGCGCGACCCGGCGGAGCGGTTTCTGCCCGCCCGGCTTCCACCCCCTGCACGTCCGCACGCGCATAGGCGAGGGCCACGACGTCTTCCGTAAGGCCTCCGAGGCGGTCCTGACCTGGGAGATGCACCGCGCGCTGGGCGTCGGCATAGACGCCACGGCCGACCGGGCGGCCCCCGACGTGGACGTGACGGTCACCCTGGCGGGCGTCATCAAGGCCCCCTGCCGGGTGGTCTGGACGGTCGAGGAACACCGCCGCGCGGGCTGGGCCTACGGCACCCTCGCCGGCCACCCCGAATGCGGCGAGGAGTCCTTCGTCGTCGACCGCACCGGCGACGGCACGGTCTGGCTGACGGTGTCGGCCTTCAGCAGGGCCGCCAAGTGGTACTCCCGGGCGGCCGGCCCGGCGACCCGCGGCCTCCAGCACGCCTACGCCCGCAAGTGCGGGGCGGTCCTGCGCAAGCTGTGCGGCGGGGAGGACGCGGGCTGAGCACCCGGCCCGCGCCCCCCACCACTCACCGCATGAGCAGCCCGGCCCCCTCCACCCCGTCCTCCGAAGGCACCGCCACCACCCCCAACTCCGCGCCCGACGCGAGCAGTCGGTGCGCGGGCAGGACGCGGACCGTGTAGCCGAAGGGGCCCGTGCGGTCGAGGGACAGGGGGCCCTCGTAGACCCAGCGGCCCTCCGGGTCCGGGCCGCCGACCGGCTTCAGGGGCACCGTCGTGGCGTCCGCGATGCGGTCCTCCTCGTCCACGCGGCCGGAGAGCGCCTGGACCTCCACGTCGTCCGGGCCGAGGACGCCGAGGCCCACGTGGACCCGCAGACCGAGCGTGGTGCCGAGTTCGGCCGTGGTCGTCGCCGTCGTGGTCTCCACGTGGTCGACCGTCACCCCGTGCCACTGGGCCCGCACCCTCGCCTTCCACTCCGCCAGTTCCCGTGCCCGGTCGGGGTTCATCGTGCGGTGGGCATGGGCGGCGGGCGCGTAGAGCCGCTCGACGTACTCGCGGACCATGCGACCGGCCAGGACCTTCGGGCCCAGGAGGGTCAGTGTCTGGCGGACCATCTCGATCCAGCGGTCGGGCAGGCCCCCCTGGCCGCGCTCGTAGAAGCGGGGGGTCACCCGCCGTTCGAGGAGGTCGTAGAGGGCTTCGGCCTCTATGTCGTCGCGGCGGTCGGGGTCGGTGCCGGCACCGTCCGCCGTGGGGATCGCCCAGCCGAAGTCGGGCTGGAACCACTCGTCCCACCACCCGTCCAGGACGGACAGGTTCAGACAGCCGTTCAGGGCCGCCTTCATCCCGCTCGTCCCGCACGCCTCCAGCGGCCGCAGCGGGTTGTTGAGCCAGATGTCGCAGCCGGGGTAGAGCTTCTGCGCCATCGCCATGCCGTAGTCGGGCAGGAAGACGATCCGGTGCCGCACCCGCGGGTCGTCCGCGAACCGCACCAGCTCCTGGACCAGCCGCTTCCCGCCGTCGTCCGCCGGGTGCGCCTTGCCGGCCACCACGATCTGGATCGGGCGCTCCGGGTGCAGCAGCAGCTCCATCAGCCGGTCGCGGTCCCGCAGCATCAGCGTCAGCCGTTTGTACGACGGGACGCGGCGCGCGAATCCGATGGTGAGGACGTCGGGGTCCAGCACCCCGTCGATCCAGCCCAGCTCGGCCGTGCCGGCGCCGCGCTGCCGCCAGGACGCCCGCAGCCGCTCCCGGACCTCGGTGACCAGTTGCTCGCGCAGGGTACGGCGCAGCTCCCAGACGTCCTGGTCGGGGATGTCCCCGACGGAGTCCCAGCGTTCGGAACCGCCGACGGTCAGCGCGTCCTCGGTGCGCTGGGCGCCGATCTGCCGGGCGCCGAGCCGGAACACCTCCGGGGCGACCCAGGTCGGGGCGTGCACCCCGTTGGTCACGGAGGTGATCGGCACCTCCTCGGGGTCGAATCCCGGCCAGAGTCCGGAGAACATCTCCCGGCTGACCTGGCCGTGCAGCAGCGAGACGCCGTTGGCGCGCTGGGCGAGCCTGAGGCCCATCACGGCCATGTTGAAGAGGTTGGGCTCCCCGCCCGGGTAGGTCTCCATGCCCAGCGCCAGGATGCGGCCCACGTCCAGGCGGGGCAGCTCGGCGTCGGGCCCGAAGTGCCGGGCGACCAGCTCACGGTCGAAGCGGTCGATGCCGGCCGGGACGGGGGTGTGCGTGGTGAACACGGTCCCCGCGCGGACGGCCTCGAGGCCCGCGTCGAAGTCCAGCCCCTGGTCGCAGAGTTCGGCGATGCGCTCCAGGCCGAGGAAGCCGGCGTGGCCCTCGTTGGTGTGGAAGACCTCGGGGTCGGCGTGGCCGGTCAGCCGGCAGTACGTCCGTACGGCCCGCACTCCCCCTATGCCGAGGAGCATCTCCTGGAGCAGGCGGTGCTCGCTGCCGCCGCCGTACAACCGGTCGGTCACCCCGCGTTCGCCGAGGCCGTTCTCCTCGACGTCGGAGTCCAGCATCAGCAGCGGCACCCGGCCGACCTGCGCGAGCCAGATCCGGGCGTGCAGCCGGGTGCCGCCGGGCAGGGCCAGCGACACCCGGGCCGGGGTGCCGTCGGCCTCCTTCAGGAGCGCCACCGGCAGCTCGTTGGGGTCCAGGACCGGGTAGTGCTCCTGTTGCCAGCCGTCCCGGGACAGGGTCTGGCGGAAGTAGCCGTGACGGTAGAGGAGACCGACACCGATCAGCGGGACGCCGAGGTCGCTGGCGGCCTTGAGGTGGTCGCCGGCCAGGATGCCCAGGCCGCCGGAGTACTGGGGCAGGGCGGCCGTGATGCCGAACTCGGGAGAGAAGTAGGCGACGGCGGCCGGTAGTTCACCCGGATGGGCCTGGTACCAGCGCTCGCCGGAGACGTAGTCGTGGAGGTCGTCGGCGACCGCGGTGAGCCGGCGCAGGAACCGGCGGTCCTCGGCGAGCTCGGCGAGCCGGGCGGGGCGCACGCTGCCGAGCAGCCGTACGGGATCACCGCCCGACGCGGCCCAGTGCTCCGGATCGACGGACTGGAAGAGGTCACGGGTCTCCGTGTGCCAGGACCAGCGCAGATTGCGCGCCAGATCGCTGAGCGGCCGGAGGGGTTCGGGCAGGACGGGTCGGACGGTGAAGCGACGGATAGCCTTCATTGCCACCTCGTCAGGCGTGCGGAGGGGGACACACGGCGGTGTGGGTCCCGTCGTCACCCCTGACCGTATCCGTGCGGAGGGTCTCGTCACCACGGCGCCGTTCCGGATCGAACAGGCCGAAAATCGCCGCAACCTTCCCACCTCCCCCCATGGCGGATATGGCTGATTCCACCCCCTGAGGCGTTCTTGTGGTACTTCACACCGCACGAGAGGCTTCCCCTGGCGTACCGGCCGGCGCCGGGTGCACTCCCCGGACAGCGGGCTTCGGTACGCCGATCGGAGGAGGGGAAGTCAGGCCATGGCACGGACGCGACATCGGCGTCTGCGCCGGCTGGGGGGATTGACCGCGGTGGCCTGTGCCGCCACGCTTTCGGCCATCACCCTGCCCGCGCAGGCCGCACCACAGGGACGGATAGTCGGCGCCGGAGAGCCCGGTTCCGTCACCGGGAGTTACCTGGTGACACTCAAGGGAGGCACCGAGGCGCCCTCGGCGACCGGAAAGGGCCTCGCCGAGAAGTACGGGGCGAGAATCAGCCATACCTACGGCACGGTCCTCAACGGCTACGCCGTCCGCGCCGACGAGAGACAGGCCCGGGAGCTCGCCGCCGACCCCCGGGTCGCCTCGGTCGTCCAGGACACCCGGGTGACGCTGGAGGGGACCCAGAAGAAGCCGCCGTCCTGGGGGCTGGACCGTGTCGACCAGCCGGCGCTGCCGCTCGACGGGTCCTACACCTGGCCGCCGTCCGGGGGCGCGGGGACGACGGTGTACGTGATCGACACCGGCATCCGGATCTCCCACCAGGACTTCGGGGACCGGGCGAGCTACGGCTGGGACTTCGTCGGGGACGACCGGTCGGCGGGGGACGGGAACGGGCACGGCACCCATGTCGCGGCCACCGTCGCCGGCGCCCGGTACGGCGTGGCGAAACGGGCCGAGGTGGTCGCCGTACGCGTCCTCGACGACACCGGGTCGGGCACGACGGCGCAGGTCATCGCCGGTATCGACTGGGTGACCAGGAACGCGCGGAAACCGGCGGTCGCCAACCTCAGCCTCGGCGGTGGCTACAACGCGCAACTGGACGTCGCGGTCCGCAACTCCATCGCCTCCGGGGTGACCTACACGGTCGCGGCGGGCAACGACGGGCTGCCCGCCGGGCTCTACTCACCGGCCGACGTGTCGCAGGCGATCACGGTCGGCGCGACCGACGGCAAGGACCGGCGGGCGGCCTTCTCGAACTACGGTTCCGCCGTCGACCTGTTCGCACCCGGCGTGTCGATCACCTCGGCGGGCATCACGAGCGACACCGCCAGGGCGACGTACTCGGGTACGTCGATGGCGACCCCGCTCGCGGCCGGTGCCGCCGCGCTGTACCTGGCCGGCCATCCGAGGGCCACTCCGGCACAGGTTGGTAAAGCCCTGGTGAAGACGGCCGTCACCGGGAAGGTGTCCGGTCGTGGGACCGGTTCGCCGGACAAACTTCTCCAGGTTCCGGGTTCTTAGCGGAAGCGTCCACCGACCGGTCCCGTTCGGCCAGAACGGGACCGGTCTTGTGTGGAGAGATACGAGTGAGTAGTTAACAAAGGGCCGGATTGCCCACCCGAATAGGGTGGGAAGGCTCCCCGGGTACACGGCTCAGGTAGGTTCACTGAGACGCCCCGCAGGACCCCCTCCCCACATCCATCCGCCCACCCGAAGTTGACGCGGACAGGAGCGGTCATGCCCGCCACGCACCACTCGTCGGCACCCCCGACGACCAGCACCGAAGCCTCCACCCCGCGCACCCTCGACACCGGACCACCGCCCCCGGAGCGATCCTCCGCGGCAGCGGATCGGACTCCGGCCGTCGGGCGCATCCCCGTCCTCGACGTCCGGCCTGTCGTCCAGCGCGGCCGCCGGCCCGCCAAGGCGGTCGTCGGAGAGACGTTCGAGATCTCGGCCACCGTGTTCCGCGAAGGTCATGACGCGGTCGCCGCCAATGTCGTACTGAAAGATCCGGAAGGGCGCATCGGGCCATGGACGCCGATGCGCGAACTGGCCCCGGGGACCGACCGCTGGGGCGCCACCGTCGCCGCCGACGCACCCGGCCTGTGGAGCTTCACCGTCGAGGCCTGGAGCGACCCGGTCAGCACCTGGCGGCACCACGCCCAGATCAAGATCCCGGCCGGTATCGACACCGAGCTGGTCCTGGAGGAGGGCGCCCGGCTCCACGAGCGGGCCGCGGCCGGAGTCCCCGACGACGGGCGCAACGGCGTGCTCCTGGCGGCCGTCCGGGCCCTGCGGGACGACACCCGGCCTGCTGCCGCCCGTCTCGCCGCCGCCCTGACTCCGGAGGTGGACGCGGTTCTCGCCCGCTATCCGCTGCGGGAGTTGATCACGGCGTCGGAGTCGTTGCCGTTGCTGGTGGAGCGGGAGCGGGCGTTGTTCGGCTCGTGGTACGAGTTCTTCCCGCGTTCCGAGGGCACCCCGGAGCGGCCGCACGGCACGTTCCGGACGGCGGCGCGGCGG